>JBAXSK010000290.1:0-4739 GCA_037130765.1 Pseudanabaena sp. ELA607 | reverse complement strand
GCCATGCCGCGTCATCGTCAAACTTCCCAACCATCCACCGCTAACGGCAATCAACCGAAGCCCTATCGCCGCACCACAGCGCTAAATCCGTCATCTACGCCCCAAACATCCCTCAATGCGCCCCAAAAACCCCTCTGGAAAAACCCTTTAACTTGGGCATTAGTCGGCATCGCCGCCGGAATTTTAGTCATCCCCAAAATTTTGGAAGACAATGTGACTAAAGTGATTGCCATCCATGCCTCTGATGTTTCAGATTCTGGCATCGCTCACCCTGAGCTACCCCTACAGGTCTGCAAGAGCAGGGCAGAGAATCTCAAAACCGGAGACTTAGCCATTGATTTGCAATTTAGCGACCGAGCCGAAGCAATTTCAGACAAGCTGATTCGTCAAGATACGGACTTCAACGGTTTATGTGCAGGGATTACGACGGTGAAAAATCGCCCTAATACCCTCAGCCGAGAGCGGGGCACTTCTCCCATTACGGTTATTGACCGAATCACCAATGCTGTAGTGACTCAACGCCGCAAGAATAATCATTATCCCATCGTAGTTACCATCTGGCTCGATGAAGCAGAACCCATTCCCGGACAACCTCCCTATGATTATGACTATTTCCAGAAGCAAGTGGAAAAGATTACTAATGATCGGGGCAAAGTGGCAATTATTGGCACTAAGGGAGAGTTACAGGAAAAGTTAGAGAAGCGTTTGGGACAAAATTCTAGCGTGTTCCTTTGCACTGAGAACGATGGCAAGGAATGCGTCAATCGAGTATTTGAAGCCGCACGATCGATGCCACAGCCCAAGTAACGCAATCACGGGGGAATTGACCCTACCGTAGGGGTTGCGCCCCCATGCTGTGCCCCTGAAGTCCCAATCAAAATCACCAATTTTGATCCTGAGTTTGCCAACAAGTATTCCTCTAGTCCAGATAGATCATCAAAGACCAAAAGTCAAAACCTAAAAACCAAAACCTAAAAACTAAATTACAGGAGTTTCTACCATGTCTAACGAATTTAATCCTAACCTGTCCGATGAGCAATTGAAGCGCGAAGCTTTTGAATCTACCATCGCACGGGCCCGCAAAACTGAGCCGAAGATCGTAGAGAAAATTGGGGCGGATCGTCCGGCGATGATGCAAAACCAAGCGGAACAAGGCAAGATTGATTTTACTAACCAACGGCTGAATCATTTGGAGTCAGTAGTCCGCCAGTGCTGGAATCCTGAACTGAAAAAGTGGGTCACTTATGGTATCGCGATTTTGGGGGCGCTCACCTTTAGTACCGGTTTTCAAGCCATTTTCAAAAAAACGGGTAGTGGTTTTGCCACCGGTGGCGCAGCTTTGGTAGGCGGGGCATTGACTTTGCTGGTTGACGACCGTGCTACTAAATACTTGGGTAAATATCGCAGCCGTCGTGATGCCCAAAGTGCCATCGCTTCCATTGAGCAACAACACCGCAACCATGAACCACAAACTCCATTGGTAGCCGCTTATTTTAATGAACAAAAAGCATTAGTGGAAGATGTCGAAAAACAGCGCCTTGCCACTGATGATAAGCTAGATTTGCATCTGGCACTAGGGGCAACTGCTCTAGAGGCGGGGACGGCTTTCATTGTGGTGGTGGGTACGGGTGGTTTGCTATTGGCGGTACTTAGTGCGGCTTTGCCTGTGTCGGTGATCTGGATTGCCGCTGCATTTCAGAGTGATCGATTCGATTTTGCTGAAGACTGCGCCAATTTGATTCCTGCTTATGAGCAATATCTCCCTGATAGCGATATGGTTGAAGAAGAGAAAATGTTAGAAGTTCACAAGCACGATGCCACGCTTCGTTATTTGTCTGGCAATGGCAGCAGTGGTGCAAAAAGCCTCGCTCAAGCCCACTATCTCACAGAAGCTGATTTCTCGGCAAAGCGCAAGAGTTTCTATGAGAAAGCAGGTATGAAGGCACTACAGCAACGGATGGAACAACACAAAGCAGATTTAGCCGCTTTACCCAATAAGTTCCCCATGCCTGAACTTTCCACGGTTGACATGGGCCCAGCCGAACAAAAGATGCAAGAGCGAGCCATTGCCGCTCAGAAAAAGGAATGGCTTGAGCAAGAAACAGTTAAGCTGCAAGAGGAACTTGCTGATGATTTGGAGTTTATCCGAGCCGAATATGGGCAGAAGGTAAATAGTTGGCAAGCACGGGCAATTAAAGCCGAGGAAAATGCCCGCAATGAAGTCAATCGCGGTAACGATTACCCTAATGCCCAAGCAGCTTAGGGCTTAAATGATGCAGGGTAGGCGCTTGGCTTACCCTGTTTTTTTGTGATAGTCTTGGGCTAGGTATTTTTATGATTGAAAAATATGCCAAAAAATAAGGATTATGAGCCTTTAACTGGGGATGATGCAGCAGAGTGGCGCGATTTACTAAAACGCTTTGCCGATAAATCTGAGACAGATCAAAAGTTAGTGGAATTGCTGTACATTGCTAAGACTGAGCCAGAGGGTAGTAATGAACGGAATCGGGCTGTTAGTGAGATTTTTGATATTTTGTACAAAGGTGGTGGACTTTATTTTCATTTTGGAAAACCCAAACCAAAGGAAGAGATTGGAAGCCGCTCCTTAGCATTTTTTAAAGAATTAAGCAAAGAAATTCATAAATTTGATCCTGCATGGACAGACAAGCATGGCAACTACATCGGCAGAAATATTTATCAAAAGCTCTGTTTTTGGCTGAACTACATTTGTTCTCGCCGTTATCAACCACCAGAGAATGAAAATAAAGCCTCCAAAGGTTCATATCCCCTCAGTCTCGATGATCTTGATCACAAATTAGATCATTTGGCTAATCCCACACCAGACCCTATGGGTGAGATCATTAGTGCAGAGCAGTCTTTGTCTCGTTTCTATCAACGCTGTTTAAATGGTGATCTGAAGGAAACTTTAGAAAATCAGTTCTATCAGCCCCGTGGCTCCAAACAAAAGATTAGTTACCTAGAGATACTTACTGATTTGCGCGATTACTTTGTGCAATATCAGGAAAGTAATGACCGCGTTTTGTTTGCAAGCTTAGTGAAATTGGCAACAGAACGAAACCTTCCCATAGAAGGTCTCAAAAGTCATTTTATCCGTCATTTTAGACCTTTCATGGCTAAATTATATCGCTCAGATTTGTAATTTTTGTGCCAATTCTATTGAGATAATTTTAGATATATCAGAAAGTCAAAATCATGTCTAATATATTAACAACTCCAGAACAACCCACCATCATGCCTGTAACTCAATTTCTCACTCCCATTTCCCATGATCGCGCCCAAGCGTTGAGTGCAAATCATGCTAATAAAATGTTGCGGAAAGAAGTCTGTTTGAACACATTAGCAGTCTATGCAGTACATTACTATCTACTCGATGAATGCGATCTCTGGAGCGAACCCGAAGCGAGCCATAGTACCCATCCGGTTTATCAAATGCTTGATACCGCCGCAGGAATAACTTTACCGCGAGATTTATACATTCCCGAAGTGGGCAGAATAGACTGCTGCGCCTTGTTGCCAAATCAGACCGAAATCACCATTCCCCAAGAGAACATCGCCCAAACTGTCGCTTATGTGGCGGTGCGCTTCAAACCAGACACCTTGCAAGAAGTGGAATTACTAGGCTTCTTCCGTAGCTTTGACCCTAGTGATCCCTATCCTGTAGTAGAAATCGGTGATACTGATGTTGGTTGGCAACCGATGGCAGCTTTAGAAGCTTATTTAGAGGAACGTTATAAACTACAACAGTTCAAAAACAGTGATGCACCAACAATCCAGCACCTGCAAAATTTAGGATTCATTGAGTCAGGGAATGAAGATGAGTTGTCTGATGATCATGATTTAGATATCCTCTGGGCAAGATTTTGTTATACATATAGACAGGAACGCGAATTCGCTAAAGATAATTTTCGCGCAATTTTGCAGCACCGCACCGAGATGTTGCAGAAAAGTAAAGATTTAGCAACGGCAGATCGCGACAGTGATGCCGCAGCTAAAGACGCTGAATTAGAACAAGTCATAGAACAGGTGGTCAATGATTTGGTGACTAAATTCGGTGAAATCTTTGCCGCGTAGGTGGTGAAAATCTCGCTAGATCTAAACTTAAAATCCTCTAGATTTGAGATAATATTTGAATTAACTTGACTAATTGAGAAAAGCTATGATCGCCGTTCCTCAAGCTAAGCCAGAAACTGCATCGGTTCAAGATCTAGATTTTGAACAGTTTTTGCAGCAGTGCCCCGAAGATGGTCATTACGAATTGATTAATGGAAAGATGGTTAAGATTTTAGCAACAAGAAAGCACTATGATGTGGCGGACTTTATCATTGATGCGTTTAAAGCTGAAATTAAACGCACTGCTCTAAACTACGTTGTGAATAATGTCGCAGCACTGTTGACCCAAAATAAACAGGGTAAACAACAGGGCAGGCATCCTGATGTGAGTGTCATTGATCGAGATGTGTGGCGCAGTGATCGCCTCGATTATCGTGGAGTGCGCGAACCAATTCAAGTGGCGGTGGAAGTAGTCTCTACTAATTGGGAAGATGATTATATTGACAAACTAGAAGAATATGAACGATTGGGCGTAAAGGAATATTGGCTAGTGGACTATCTAGCGATTGGTCCCCGTAGTTATTTGGGCGATCCCAAGGAACCAGCAATTTTGGTGTTTATCCTAGACGAGACGGGTAAATATCAGTTGACGACCTATCAAAATGAAG
>JBAXSK010000029.1:0-26850 GCA_037130765.1 Pseudanabaena sp. ELA607 | reverse complement strand
CTACATGATACGAGAGAGCATGAATTAACAGGGCAACGAGTAGACTCATACCAGTTAAAACGCTCTGCAAGCCTATAGTTGTACTGCATACGCAACAAGTTTAGCCACTCATCAAACTGATGAGATTGGGCTTTGTTGGGGCGCAATCTGTACTTATAGGCTGTTATCATAATAAATGAGTCGTATTTCATCGCTTCTTGCGGTGGGGTAACTGTCTCCATCCTCAAGAAGTATATTGAGCAGCAAGACACCCCACAAGATTGTCCATCTACGGGGCATCGAACCCCTTGATGGACGCGCTTACATCCCGTCACTCAACGGAGTACCGTTAGACTGCGGGGCTTTCGCTTGGTAGCTAAAATTTGCTGAAAATGTTCCTCTCTCATCAACTCAGAGCAATAATTCAATTAGTTTGATTAAACAGGGCAAAATTCCTGACAACCAAATATTAGATAAAACTAAGAATACTTTACAAAGCTATCAGTATCAATACAAAATTGAGGCTGCGCAGTCTAATGGCAAATCAGGGAAAAGTTCGCGGCCATCCCATTTAGTCACCGTGGAATTATACTATGGCAGCAATAACGGTGATTTACAGCATAAATTAGAGATTGCTTTCGGTGAGACTAAATCGCCAAAGTTCCAAATCTCTCCGAAACAGAATTCCTATGGTTGGTATAGATTATTTACCTATAATCAAAAAGCTTATCTGACTAGTTGTATTAACGTGCGCGGCGGCACAACTCTCAACGAAGCCCAATTTCTCGCGAATCGGAACCGATATGATCTGCAATTAGAGCGACTGCCTGCCTATGTGATGGGCTTGACCCATTGGCGGGATCATCGTTGTCTATGGGTGGTGATGCACACGCCCATGAGGGAAATTCCCAACCAGTCTGCTGCAAATTCTAATGCTATGGATCATAATGCGGAATATTTAGCCTTAGAGCAGCTATGGCAGCAGATTTATCCCCATTGGCAGAAACAAATCCCTCCTAATAAATTCAGTTGGTAGTCTAGTTGCTGAATTGAGCTTTCTCTTATAGTCAATCAAATTAAGAATGGCACGATTTGAAAGCAATAAATAAAACCACCCCGTCAGGCTTTGCCTGCCACCCCTCCAAGGGAGGGGAATTAAAGACGAGATTAAAATTCCCCTCCCTTGGAGGGGTACGCCGCAGGCGGGGGGTGGTCAATTGCTTTTAATGTGCCAAAATAATTTTAAATGACTATACAATCTGGGCCATGATTAGCAACGCACCGCTCAAACTTGCCATAGGCATATTAACCCCGCCCTAACCGCACCAAGAAAAAGCCATCCATATCATGGTGATGGGGCAAAATCCGTAAAGTACCATCATCGCCACTAAATCGCCGTAACCCAGAATCCGCTGCCGGAGGCACAATCTGCCAATCGGGATGGGCGGCTAAAAATTGCGCAATTACCAACTCATTTTCTGCCGGATGTAAGGTGCAGGTACTATAAACCAGTGTGCCCCCTTCCCTGACCAAAGTCGCCCCGTGGGTCAATATTTCTAACTGCAACTGGGCTAATTTAGGACTATCCGCCGGAGTTTGTCGCCATCGCGCATCTGCATGACGGTGCAGCGTACCCAAACCCGAACAAGGCACATCCAATAAAATGCGATCCCACGGTTTGCCATCGGTTTCCTTGAGGGTAAACTCCCGAAAATCCGCCGCGTGGGTCTCAATGCAAGTAATTCCCAACCGCGTACTATTATCCTGTACTTTCTTCAACCGCTTTTGGTGTAAATCTAAAGCCCACACATAACCCTTATTGCCCATACGTTCTGCGATATGGGTCGTCTTACCCCCCGGAGCCGCACAAGCATCCAAAATCCGCTCCTTTGGTTGGGGATCAAGCAATTCCACGGCTAACTGGGCACTGGCATCCTGCACCGACCACCAACCATCTGCATATTTCGGCAATTCCGTCAAGCTCCCCACATGGTGCGTCAACCGCAAACCATCCCGTACACCAGGGATCAAATCCGTCTCAATTCCCTCATTAGCGAAAATTTCCTGTAGCTGTGCCGCCGTTGTATAAAGCCGATTAGCCCGTAAATCAATCCGAGGTATTTGGTTAAACCAGCCACACAAAGCCGCTGTTTCCGTCACACCAAACTGCTCTATCCATAAATTCACTAGCCAGTCAGGAAAGCTTTCCCGTTCAGCAATGTCATTAATTCCTGACAATAATAACTTTTGCTCCATTTTGCGTAGAGCTTGGCGCAGAATGGCATTGACTAAACCGCTTAAGCCTTGCAGGGCATTGGTTTTAGCTAACTCTACCGTAGTATGCACAATGGCTGATGGTAAAACCCGATCCAAAAAGGCAAGCTGATAAAGACCCAGATGCAAAATCAACCGTAAATCTGGCGGTAATTTGGCAATCGGTTGATGGGCAAAGTTTTGCAACAAAGCATCTAGAGTCCGTCGCCGCCGCGTACAGCCATAAACCAACTCCGTCAAAAAATGCCGATCCTTGGCATGAAGTTGGGTATATTGGCTCAGGCATTGATTTAAGGCAACATCGGCATAAGCGCCCCGTCGATCTACTTGACGCAGGACATCAAGGGCTAACTGACGAGCCTGCAAGCGGTCATTTTGTTTCATTTCAGATCGTTAATTTATAGACAAGAGTAGCGGTTATTTGCTATCTAAGAGTCGTTGGAATTAAATGCCGCAACTAAAGATGCTAAAAGTGCCATAGCGTCAATCACTGAAAATAGACCGATAATTAGTTTGAGTCATAGTTTTTGGCTAATCTGTTTAACAATTAGCTGAACCACCTAAATAATTACCCGCATATTTCATTATCTGAGTAATTGTGGGGAACTATGAATAATAGTTCATAATTGATAAGTAGGGTATAAAATATTGCCGCCACGATGGTGACTAATTAAATAGCTAATCAGTATGGCTCATAAATTATGTGACTGATCGGGTGAACTAAATATTTGTCTGTAAACCTGCTGATGGCATAGCGTTAAGGCATATTTGTCTGCAATGACTTGACTGTAAAGCTTCGCGTGAATAATTCCCTTAAATAAATAGTCTCTAGATTTTATGTCTCCAGATTTTAAGTGTGTGGGCAGTGGTATGAGGAAAGGTTTATGGTAGACACTGGCGTAAGAGTAAGAAAGACAAGGATTCCCGCAGGGACAAGTATTTCCATTGGTGTCATCTGCGCTGCGTTTGGCTTGTTGCTTGGTGCAGATCGATTGCTGTTACCTCAATCTTTTGCAAATTTAGTATTGCCCCTATGCGAGGGCGTGATTGCCGTTGGTATTTTGGGTTTTATCGTAGTGCCGATTCTGCGACAGCTTAAAGCCGGTCAAATTATCCGCCAAGAAGGACCCCAAGCACACCTGAAAAAACAGGGCACACCGACGATGGGGGGGATCTTCATCGTACCGACGGGGCTGCTGTTGGCGGTGTTTTTAACCAATTTTGATGCCAAGGTTTTGGTTTGTAGTTTAGTTACCTTAGCGTTTGGTTTTATTGGTTGGGTAGATGACTGGAAAAGCCTCACCCGCCACTCTAATAAAGGTTTATCCCCTAGGGGAAAGCTGATTTTACAAACAGGTTTTACGGTTTTATTTTGCGGTTGGTTGCTGATGACCCAAGACTGGCAAACCGCCACTACATTGCAATTGCCCTTTAATCTCACTTTGCCACTGGGGGTTTTATTCATACCTCTGGTGCTTTTTGTTTTTTTGGGCAGTAGTAATGCCACTAATTTAACCGATGGTCTGGATGGATTAGCCGGAGGTACGGGCGGGATCGCTTTACTGGGTTTAGCCCTATTGGTTTTCCCCGTCAATCGCGAGTTAGCCATTTTTTGCGCCGTCTTGGGGGGCAGTTATTTAGGCTTCTTGGTGCATAACCGTTACCGTGCCAGTGTGTTCATGGGGGATACAGGTTCGCTGGCTTTAGGAGCTGCTTTGGCTTCTGTGGCAGTACTGGGCAATGTGCTATGGGGCTTGTTAATTATCGGCTTGATTTTCGTGTGGGAATCCCTGTCGGTAATCTTGCAAGTGCTTTATTACAAAGCCACCAAAGATAGTAATGGCATTGGCAAGCGCTTGTTTAAGATGGCTCCTTTCCACCATCATTTAGAGTTAGTGGGTTGGCACGAGTTACAAATTGCCCAAGCTTTTTATATGACGGCTTTAGCTCTCGTGGTTCTAGCGTTGTTGGTGCGATCATTATAATTAAATAAACACTGCTTACTTAGAAGTGCTTGTCCCCAAGCCAGTCAAGTGGCTGATCTGCAATAAAAATCAACAAATTAACTCCTCTTTTTCATACCGAAGGGGGGTTATTTTTTTGGCGATTGTTTTGAGTCCCCAGCCATAACTGACATCGGCAGTAATTGTCAGAAAAAAACACAAAATTGTTGTGTCAAAGTCAGAATATGTCGTTAGAATATGGGCGTTATTGCAAGGCCGCCGCGCTAGAGTGATGAGTATGGGCTATGTGACATGGCATGATCAAAAGCTTGATCAAACAAAGCGTGATCAAGAAGGTGGTGATCTCCACGGACATGATCGCCAGTGGCTGAAATTTTTATGGGCAGTAATCCGTAAAATTACCAGCCATCACCAGCCGCAGCACTGGTTCATACTAGGAATTTTAGGCTTAATTAGCTGTGCCCCATCTGCCTCTGGTCAAAGCTTATCCCCTAATACCAGCCTGTCATCGCGGGATTTAGGCAAGATCCGCACCTTGGGAAGTAACTTTCAGATCATCAATTTAGAAAATCGCACCTTGCGTAACCTAGGGGATCAGTTTCTCCTTGAAGGTAATAGCTATAAGCAGCAAGGTAACTGGCGCAAAGCTATTGAAGCTTGGCAAAATTCCCTTAGTTATTACCGAGCCGTCAATGATCAATCGGCTATGGCCCAAGCCACAGCTTATATTGCCGATGCTTATAATCAATTAGGCTCGCAAAGTATGGCGGAAAGTAATTATCAGCGCCAAGTGGCTTTTGGCAATACCCTTGGGGATCAAAATGCCCGCTTGCATGGTTTGAATAGCCTAAGCAGCTTAGCGGTGCAACGACGCGATCCCCGCACCGCCGCCAATTACGCCATCAGTGCCGGAGCGATTGCTACCGCCTATGGTCAAGAACTGGGTTTGATTGAGGTGATTAACAATAGCGCTAACATTGCGGCTTTACAGGGGGATAATTATCTTGCTAGCCAGCTATACACAGCGGCAATCAATGAACGCGCCGATAACCGTAACCTAGTGGGCGAGGGGTATGCCTATTTGAATCGGGGCAATCTGTACATGGCTAAAGCTGACTATCGCCGTGCTTTACCAGACTATCGCAACGCCCAAAGTATCGGCCGCAAAACCAGAGATTTAAACCTAGAAGCAACTGCAACGGATCGTTTAATTGCCGCCTGGTTGGAAGTACCCAATTACAATGCTGTCGAAGCTTTATTGCAAGAAAGAACTGGTTTAGCTTTGGGACAGCAAGATATTGGTACAGCCAGCTTAGCGCAGCAATATCTAGGGGATCTGTATGCTTCTCGTGGTAATCCCGAAAAAGCCCGTTATGCCTATGAACAAGCCTATGATCTCGCGGCTCAGATTAAAGATAGTGATGCGATGCGCGAGATTTATCATAAATTACAGCGGTTGACTGCTCGCTAAGTTGTGGATTTATAGTCATTTAAAATTATTTTGGCACATTAAAAGCACTTGACCACCCCCCGCCTGCGGCGTACCCCTCCAAGGGAGGGGAATTACAGACAAGATTAAAATTCCCCTCCCTTGGAGGGGTGGCAGGCTTTGCCTGACGGGGTGGTGTTATTTATTGCTTTCAAACCGTACCATTCTTACTTTGATTGACTATATGTCACTGTATGCCATTCCCACAAATTTCCGCCCGTCGTTCATGCTTCCAAATTAGATCATATTTTAAAGATGGTTCTAACCACTGACAGCCCCGTTGCACTAGCTGCTCTAGGGTTAGCGTCTCCGCATTCCAAATTCTTAAGGTATTATCCCGACTCACAGAAAATAACCGCTCTCCATCAGGACTATATACCAAAGCACTCACCTCAGCAGTATGACCCACTAGGGTTTTGACGCGGCTACGGGTTGGCAGATCCCAAAGATGAATCTTTTTATCAGCCTCAGCAATGGCAATAGTTTGACCATTAGGATGCACTGCGATGCCATAAATCCAACTGTCAGCCACCTCCAAGCTCAGCCGGTTCGCTCCCGTATCAATGTCCCATAGATTGAGACGACGATCTTTACCGGCGGAGGCAATAGTTTTGCCGTCAGGTAAAAAGGCTAATGCAAGAACTCCATTAGGATGGGCATTATCAATGGAACGAATTAACTTGCCTGATTTCGTGTCCCATAATTTGATGCTACCATCATCGCTGGCGGAAGCTAAAATTGGTAACTGTCCATGAAAACTCACCACCCAAATATTTTGCGTGTGTGCTTTGAGTTGGGCGTGGGGCAGAATATGCAAATTTCGATCAATTTTCCATAGGTTAATGTGATGATCATTATGACTGGAACCAAAAGTAGCTAAGAGAATTCCTTCATGATTCATCACCGCCCCATTGAGAGCCTGCTGATCGCCGGTAAATGTTTTGAGTAATCGGCCAGTGTTCCGTTCCCAAAAATTGACAATGCCATCACTACTAGCCGAAATAATCCATTTATTATCAGGACTAAAGGACACACTGTAAATCGTCCGTTGATGCCCCTGTAATGTATTCAGTAATTGCCCGTCCTGTTGCCAGAGATTAATGGAAGTATCATTACCCCCTGAAGCAATTGTTTTTCCGTCAGGACTAATGCTCACACTCCATAAAGGTTTGGTATGTTTTTGCAAGGTGCGTAATAATGCCCCAGTACCCTGCCATTGGCGTACAGTTTTATCTTTACTAGCTGAAGCGATTAGATTGCCTTTGGGATTGACATTGAGATCAAAAATATTCTCTTCATGACCTTGCAATTTAGCTTCTAGCGTACCATCTATATGCCAAATCCGAATTGAAAAGTCTTGATTAGTTGAACCAGAACCAGCGGTAATGATCTGGTTACCATCGGCACTAAACCGCACAATCGTAAATTCATTCTTTTTATCGCCAATGATGCCCGCAGGGGTAAATTTCACCGCAGTGCCATCCAGGGGGCTAAATTCCCACAGGCGCACATTTTGATCACTATAGGCAGAAACAATTAAATTCTTTTGAGGATGGAAGCGTCCTTGATATACGGCTGTAGTATTATTCCGATTATCGCTATTGCCATTAGTGGGAATAGGATTAGTTTCCATATCATCGGTTTCTTTAATCAGATTACCTTGCAAATCCCAGAGTTTCAGTTTGCCATTTTGTCCGCTGCTGAGCAAGGCTGAGCCTTGGGGATGACAATCCAAATCATTCACCCCACCACTATTGGCGGCAAAAGAACGCTCATTAACTAAAGTAGTACTATTCCAGAATTTAATCGTATCATCACTGCTAGCGGTCACAATGGTTAAATTATTAGGACAATAAACTAAACCATTGACTTTCCGTTTGTGGGCAGCGGTACTATTAACCAATTTCCGGCTGGCTACTTCCCATTGAAATAAATAACCATCTTCCGCGCCAGCAACGATAAATTTGCCATCAGGACTAAAGATCAAGTTCCGTAATACACGATTACGCACCTGCTGATTTTCTTTGATATTTTCCTTATTAGTTTCTAGGGTGGCTAGTAACTCGCCATCAATGCTATAAAGCAAAACCTGTCCGTTATAGTTAGCCGCCGCTAGGGTGCGCCCATCGGGACTGTAACGCACCGCATAAAAGGGCACGGCTTCAGTGTTGGGTGTGAAGAAGTTATTAAAAAAGCGATTCCGTTCGTAAATGTTATAGGTGGTATTTTGCAGATTTGTGAAAACTTGATTGCGTAATTGCTCTTGTTTTTGAGCGGCGCTAGAGTGTTGCAGTTTTTGCGCGGCATGGATACTGTCATAGAGCGCATCTAGCTGACGATTAGATGCAAACCTTGCCTCCGCCGAAGAAGTCAAAGCACGAATTTCATCAACCTCTGCCAGTTGTCTCTGTTCATTGGCTTTGAAGGCAAACCAGCACACCACTAACATCGCTAAGGTTCCCCCCGCCATCGCTGCTTTAGTGATGCGGTCGGCTAGGGCTTGGCTGCGTAAAGCGGAGGTGCGCAGGCGATTGAGTTCGGCTAAAATACCAGATTCTTTGCTAGAGCGAATGAATGAGACCAAGTAATCATGGACTAATTGATAACGTTCCCTCGGTATTTCGGGAAATTGGAACACTAGCCCCGAACCCACTAAAATTTCCATCACCATCGGCAGCAGTTCCGTATTACCGCGATTGAGACCCACATCGTTTTTGAGTTCTTCATAGGTGCGTAGGGGGCGAGTGCCCTGCTCATCGGTCAAATAGAGCAATACCTGTCGGGCCGTAAATTCCGCTTCTTGACCACAGGCATGAATTACCGCTTCGAGGGAACGTTCGACTAAGCTCTGTTTAGAACCCACTTGGCGATATTGTTCGAGGGTGGTGATATTTTCATCCTGTAATTGTGTTCCCACCAATTGCAATTCAATGGGGCGCACCATGCCCGTATCAGCGGCTAAATCTTCCACTAGGGCATCAATTAAACTAGGTTCTAAAACCAAATTAGCCTGAGCCGTTAAGCTGGTAATTAAGGCATGGGCATCGGCAGCAGCTAAATTCCCTAAGCTATAACGGCGATCACGGCTGAGAATGTCTAAACGATGGGTGAGATTTTCTAAGGACAACAGCAAATGCAGATAGTCTTCGCGAATGGAAAGAACTAATTTAAGATTCGGTAATTGCAAGCAAATCCGCCAAAAGTCAAGGAATTTTTGTTGTTGTTGCGTTCTGGATGAAGTGAAAAAGAACTCTTCAAACTGATCACAAATTAAAACGACTAAATGGCCTTGATGGCTCAGCCGCTGCAACCGCCGCACCAGTTTTTCGGTTACGGTTGGCTCATTGGCTTCGAGATGGAGCGCCGTATTACCTAATTCAGCACTATTAATCCCAGCATGGCTCGGCGCAAGATCCGTATTCTCAGTTAAGGATTCTAGATTTGGGGTTTCTGTGCCTAACCAATGGCTTTCTAGCGCCGCATGGGGCTGATGGGTTTGCAGTTGTTCCAATAAGTTCGCGACCCAATCGGTGTAACGACGCAAAATGACGGGAATCACCTCGCCATCACCATAGGACTGCTGACTTAAAGTGGGCACTAAACCGGCATTAACTAAAGAACTTTTGCCCACCCCAGACTGACCATGAATTACCGTTAATTTATGTTCTCGGGACAGAATTCTTTCCGTTAAACGATGCAAATCGCGACCCCGCCCCGAAGCAAGCATCTCTGGGGCGATTACCTGATCGGCTCGAGGATTCTTGGCTGTAGGGGATTTAGCTTGCAAACTCACCGCGCCAATAAACGCCCGTAGCCCATATTGCTGCTCTAAAGATCGTTGCTGCTGTTTCGTGCGAAAGGCATCTAAAAATTTACGTTGCGCCACATAAACTTCATACCGCAATGCCAGTAGTTGAATCCCTTGCTGATAATCTGTATCCCTAGCCGTCGGTGCTAATTGGGATTGCCGCAAATGTTCGGACTGTTGCAGTTGCTTCGCTGCCGCGTTAATTTTGCCTAGTCGTAGCAAACTCTGGGCTAACAGGATTTTGTAATGACTGCGCTGCCCCTGAAACAATGCCTTAGGTATAGCGACAGAATTGCCTCGCGCCGCAGTGATTGCTTTATTACTTGAAGATGGACTAACTAATTTCTGGCGATCAGATTGAGATTTATGATGTAACTTTTCCGCTTGTTCTAACCAGGTGATTGCTGCTTGGGCCTGTTGCTGTGCTTCTTGCCATTGGGCTGCGGTCAACGCCACTTGAGCTAAATAACCACAGTCTTGCGCTAAGTCAAAGGGGCTGCGGGCATGGTGGGGCATCAACTCCTGTAACCACTCTTTTAATTCCGGCCACTGTTTGCGCTGCAATAAGCACTGGCTCAGCAAATGTCCATATTTAGCGACTAAATCCTGACGCTGTGCCGCCATAAACCATGCCATCCCTTGACGTAACAGGTTTTCTGCCTGCTGCCACAGATGTCCTTTAGTTAGGTTTCGAGATGCCGTCGCTGGGTCTAAAGCTGAGTCCCCTGAGACTGCGCTAGTCACAGTTTTAGAAGTATCTAACCAATGTTGGCTCATGGCTACATTAGTTAAAGCCATGCCCAGCAAGTCCCCGGCTCCATGATCAACTTCTTGCCAGTGGCTTAAGCTTTGTGCATAATGCGCTAAAGCCTGAGCAGTCTGACCATTAATGCCATAATGCCAACCGAGCAGCCATTCTAACTTAGCCCAAAAGACACTTTTCTGGCTTGGCTCCAGCAGTAAATTTAATGTATATGCTCCCTCTTGGGTTAAAGCCGCGAGTAATTGTTTTTGGGCGGCTTGTAATTCCCGCAATCTTACTGTGGCGGGACAAATCACATCCAACGCCAAACGCATCGCCTGATCCTGTGCCCCCAGATCATAGCTAGGATTGACCAGATATTGCCATGCCGTATCAATACATTCCGTTAGATATTCCCAACAGTCGGTCAAAGATAGGGTAAAGCTAAATGCCGGTACGCCCCAATGTACTAAGTCACCGCCATAACGACACAAATCAGCAAATGGTTCATCTTCTAGCCACAACACCAGGGGCCCCCGTAACTGGTGGGCTAATTTCTCCCGTTGTTGTGCTAGCCCACCGTAAAACTGAGCCGGATTCGTCACCTGTTGCCAATCTTGCCAAAAAATTGGGATTTGTTCATACTCATAACCGTGGGGTGGACTCAGCAATGCTTGGACTTTGCCATGAAAATCTCCTTTCTTGTTGCCTGTGGCTTCTGCCAAACTCACCACCCGATAGTTACAACCTAATTGCGTTAGTTCTTGGTATAGCTGTTGGCGCAGATGGTTATAGTTACAGCGCACCAAAAATAAGGTGAACTGTCGTTGACTTAGTTTGAGGGCACGGGCAAAAATATGCACTAAATTAGACCCTTCAGTTTCGTCTAAAGGGCCTGATATTGTTGGCTCTATGTATTGACTGTCAATGATTCCAGCAGGTTGCATGATCACTCTTGTCTAACTTGGGCAACACCAATCCACTGATATTGTGCAAATTTATTTATCGCAATATTTCCCTAATTACCCTAAATAAATGTATATCAATCTATATATTCAATTATTCAATGGTAGGAATAATTAATCTAACTTACCCCTACCCTGAAGTATCAGCCATACATTGCGGTGCGTTATTACCGTCACCGTCCCATGATCAACCTTCAGTACCACCACCTTGTTTAGCATCTTCTAGCTCTTGCACTGCCCGCACCGCATCAAGGTAATAGCGCCGATTCCCAGCTTTTTTGTAGAGTATCGCCGCTTGCCGGAAATCCTCTAGGGCTTCGTCATTGCGTCCTTGAATGCGATAGGCACGGCCACGGTTGTAATAGGGTTGACCAATATCTGGTTTTAGCTCAATGGCCCGATTAAAGTCCGCAATTGCGCCTTGGTATTGTTTCATGTCGATGCGTAAATTACCGCGACTGTTATAAACGTTGGGGAAGTCGGGGGCAATTTCTACGGCTCGATCACAGTCACTGGCAGCGTCTCTCCATTTTTTGAGAATCCGATAAGCAGAACAGCGGTTACTGTAAGCATTGACGTTTTCGGGATCGAGTTCAATCGCTTTGCTAAAGTCGGCTAGGGCTAGCTCCACGTTATTACCTAAACGAAAATGAGCGATACCACGACTATCATAGGCAGGGGCATAGTTGGGGTCAATTTCGATAGCTTTGGTAAAGTCTGCCACGGCTCCTTCATAATCGCCACTCATTTCCTTTTTGACACCCCGCTGCCAATAACTGCGGGCTGAGGTTTGGGCAACGGTAGCATTTTGGCTGGTTTGCCCTAAGGAGTTTGTCTGCTCATTATTATTAGCTAAAGACCAACTAGGTTCAACTAAACCAAGGGCTAGACCGGTGATCGTCCCAGTCAAAGTAGTGGCGACAATCGCACTGGTGCGTGACCAAATTTGCTGCTTTTTGTCACTGTTTTGGCTCTTCATCTGCTTTGCTCCTAAATTACAATTATTACAATCATTGCAAGCTTGATCACTGTTTTTTGATGCCTTGTCTCGATTCAGTACTACACTGCTTTTTCATAGATCAAATAGACCAATAGGACATTTGACTATATGCCACCCAAATATTAGCTAAATATTCTTATCGTAGTGCCCAACTCAAAACTATAGATGTTAAATCACTGACTTTAGTTGCATTTGTTGAGGCATCTCGGTTGATTGGATGATTGGGAGTGATTATTTCTAGGCTAACTCAGGGTTTTGGCAGATTGGTGATTAACTATGAAATTCTTAATTAATACACCGTCAATTATTGTTTTTGAGTCGATTAATCAATACTTTTTAGCCCATCGCGATTATAAGAAAATTTACTAAAAATGTCTAAGGTCGGGGTAGCCATTGGCTCATGGGTTCGGTACTGCGGACAATATGCATTCCTGCGGCGGCAAATCGAGCAAAACTGGCTTCGGCTTGGGGCGTAAAGTCTACGATCCCTGGTACAACTACGGGGGAGGTGCAATCTTCAAGTAAATAAACTTTTTGGGCTAGGGTGGGATCAATAGCTTGAATTTCGGTCAGCAAATCGTCAATTGTCCATGCTACACAATGGCTTTGGGCTTGTCCCGCAATTAAAATGCCGTCAAAAGTTAACAGTTGTTGGATCAGCCGCTGATTTTTCTGGGCGATCGCCTGACCGTCCCTGCCGCCGATGACCTCTGGACGCAATACTGAATAATTTTCGGTGAGGGGATGATTGCCTTTGAGTTCAAACTGGGTCTGGCTTTGCCGCGCTATACCATGAAAAAATAACGCCTCTTCTATGGCTGGCACTAAGCTATGACCGATGCCCCCCAGCATTGAGTGATAGGGCCAAATGGTCAGGGGATATTTACCGGCATCGCTTAAGGACTGCACATAATGTAAAGCATAAGCAGTTAAATCTGCCTCTGTCATACCGAGGGAACTTGCCACGGCTAGATTGACTTGCCAGCGGTGTTGTTGCACGTCATCGAGGGAAATCATCGTCATGGCTGGGGGATAGTTGCCTGATGGATCGCACCAAAACACGGGATGAAAAATCTGCATTGCCTGATGGGTATCAAGGGTGGGGATAATCGCGGTGAGGCGGGCCAAATTGCGATAAATAAATTCACAGAGACGGCAATTGTCGTCCACTGCATCCATGCCAGATTTGCCCCCAACAAATAACTCAAACTCAGGTATACAAAAAGTGTTTTGCGCATCAATAATTAGTAAACACAACCGCTGTTGATCTTGGCTCGCCGGGGTGATGTGATATTGTTTCGCCCATTGTATGGCGGCATCGGCATGGGTTTGATAGGGCACGCGCCAGATTTGCCCTACCATAGCCGGGGCGAAATGGGGCGGCACTGGTAGTTCTGGAGGAACAACTTGAGCGGCTGATTGATCGACTAATTCATCGGCTGACATGGAGGGATCGCTCCTGCAATTAAGATCAAAGTATTTCGGGTCTATGTATTAGTTATAGTTCATGTAAGTTATCAGAACTATAATCACAACCCGCTGTGGGGCAGGCATCTTGCTTGTTAATTATGAAACTGATGCAGATACCATGCCCTCTAAGGCAAATTTCCTGATTTATCTAATTTAAATTTTATTTTAATTTTCTTTCCCTAAACACCGGACAGCTTCAAGCATTCCCTTGGCTTTATTCAGGGTTTCTTGATATTCCTTCTCAGGGACAGAATCAGCCACAACCCCAGCACCAGCTTGCACTGTCACCACACCATCGCGCACAATTGCCGTGCGAATCGTAATAGCCGTATTTAATTGTCCTTTGAAATCATAGTAACCATAGGCTCCGGCATAGGTGCTGCGTCGATCTTGATTCTCTAGATGATGAATAATTTCCATCGCCCGAATTTTTGGCGCACCGCTGACCGTACCAGCCGGAAAACAAGCTTTCAGCACATCCCAAGCGCTCTTGTCGGTTTGCACATCACCAATGACATTGCTCACAATATGCATCACATGGCTGTAACGCTCGATTTTCATCAGCTCGTCTACGGTGACCGTGCCACTCTGACAGACCCGCCCCAAATCATTACGCCCCAAATCCACTAGCATGACGTGCTCCGCAATTTCCTTGGGATCTTGCAATAGATCGGCGGCTAGGGCTGCGTCTTCCGCTGGAGTTTTACCCCTAACCCTAGTGCCCGCAATGGGACGAACTACGGCTTGCACTGCGCTGTTAGTAGGATCAGATTTAGACTCAACTTTGACCATGATTTCTGGGCTAGAGCCAATCATCTGCCAGTCACCAAAGTTAAAAAATGCCATGTAAGGCGAAGGGTTAATTACCCGCAATGAGCGATAGAGATTAAATGGCGCATCCGTAAAAGGCGCAGAGAGTCGCTGGGATAAAACCACCTGAAAAATATCCCCAGCTTTGATGTGGGCTTTGGCTTTTTCCACAGCTTGGCAAAATTGCGCTTCGGTGACATTACTGGTATAGGCTTGGGGCGGCTGCAAAGCAGGATTAGTCCAGTTGACGGCGGTTTGATGGCGGTCTAAGGTGGTTTGCAGCTTCGCAATTAGGGTTTGTACCTTGGTTTTGGCATCATGATACGCCGTTTCTGGGGTGGCTCCTGTGGTCAGATCGGCAAAAGCAATCACCCAGATTTTGCGCTGTACCTGATCAAACACCAACAAGCTATCTACTTGCATCCATAAGCCATCGGGCAGATCCTCATCATTACAAGGGGCCACGGGAACCTTCGGTTCAATCCAGCGAATCAACTCATAACCCCAATAACCAAACAGTCCCCCTAAATTCGGCGGCAACTGGGGCAAATCCACTGGATGAATCGGCGCAAGACAGGCGGCTAAATGGTGAAAGGGATCGCCCGTAAAATTTTTGACCGTACCATCACGGAAAGTCTGCTTACTATTTTCGCCCCGTGCTTCCAAGACCCACAAAGGATCGCAACCCAGTAAACTGTAGCGCCCCACCCGTTCGCCACCTTCGACAGATTCGAGCAAAAAACTTCTTGGTTGCCCCTGACAGACCCGATACCAAGCCGAAACTGGCGTATCTAAATCAGCGACTAATTCCTGATAGACGGGAATAAAGTTACCTTTTGCGGTCAGGGTCAAAAAGTGAGAATAGTCTGGAAACATGATAGGTAGATGATTTGTCTAGGGAGCCAACAGTTTAATTGGGTATCGCAGACAAAGGTTTTTGGTGATTGACAATCTGTTTAGTTTAGCACTCTAAGCCATGGGTCAAAGCCTAGGGTAAAGGGATAGACACAAAAGTTTCATTAAATTTAGGGCAGTAACTTCTAGCTGGCAATTTGAGATCAAAACCTCGGCAAACAAACCTAGATTGCAAGTCTAGCCAAATTTAAGTCTAGAATTAAACTTCTGCGATCATCTGCATTATTTTTCGCCACATAACTTTTAGACTAAATCTTTTACACTAAACATTCTTACCATCTGGCATGAGTCATTCTGATCCTCCCACCACTGTTACTGTCAATCTTGCTAATGCCAAACACTACGACATCATCATTGCCGATCACAGCCTCGCCCAACTAGGGGCGCAAATGGTAGCCCAAGATATTGGCAAAAAAAGCCC
The DNA here is from genome assembly GCA_037130765.1 of Pseudanabaena sp. ELA607. Taxonomy (GTDB): domain Bacteria; phylum Cyanobacteriota; class Cyanobacteriia; order Pseudanabaenales; family Pseudanabaenaceae; genus JBAXSK01. The sequence goes on along the minus strand of JBAXSK010000029.1, from coordinate 11,013 downwards.
TAAAGTCCTTGTGGTATCTAATCCAGTAATTTTTAAGCATTATGGGCAAGTTGTAACCGATTCCCTCACTGCCGCTGGTTTTGATGTAGCCACAGTGATTTTGCCTGCGGGAGAACGCTTTAAAACTGCCAATTCCTTACAAAAAATTTATGACGGGGCGCTGCATCACCGCTTAGAAAGATCTTCTACCATGATCGCCCTAGGTGGCGGTGTCGTCGGTGATATGACGGGTTACGCTGCTGCCACATGGCTGCGGGGCTTAGCTGTGGTGCAAGTACCCACCACCCTGCTAGCAATGGTCGATTCCGCCATTGGTGGCAAGACGGGGATCAACCATCCCTTAGGCAAAAACCTGATCGGTGCATTCCATCAGCCTAGTTTGGTATGGATTGATCCTACGGTTTTGCAAACCCTACCTGCGCGGGAATTTCGCGCCGCTATGGCCGAAGTAATTAAATATGGCGTGATTTGGGATGCTGAGCTATTTGCCCAATTAACCGCCAGCAAGCGTCTCGATCAATTCCGTTACGTGCCCCAAGACTTATTGCATACGATCATTCACCGTTGCGCCCAAGCCAAAGCCGAAGTGGTCAGCCGCGACGAAAAAGAAAGCAACCTCAGAGCCATTCTCAATTATGGCCACACCATCGGTCACGCCATCGAAATGGCCACCAACTACCGCACCTTCAATCACGGGGAAGCCGTAGGCTTAGGTATGATCGCCGCCGGAACCATCGCCGTGGGCATGGGTTGGTGGACTGAAACCGAGCAAAACAGCCAAATCGCCTTAATTCAAAAAGCCCAACTCCCCTGTACCATTGCCGCCGATCTCGATGAAGCCACCATCCTCAATGCCCTCACCATTGATAAAAAAGTTGAAGCAGGCAAAGTACGCTTTATTCTGCCCAAAACCATCGGTAGGGTAGAGATCACCGATGCCGTCAGCCCCGACCTCCTCCAACTTGCCCTTGACAGGCTAAAATCTAGTTCGTACTATACATAAACCGATCTGTCAATAGTTGGCAGCGGGTATAATAGATCGAAAGGATAACAAGTCATTTGACTTTGCCCCTGTACGTCGCAGTTATATAGTTAGAATCCCACCGCAAACCCAAAACTTTTAATCTCAAAAACTTTTAGCAATTAATTTTGAGATTAATTTTATAGATTGTCAAAGATCGGCAAATCATATTCTGCACTGGCAAATCTCTGATTACTAACTTTTAGCAACTCAGAACACCAACTAATTGCCCCTTAGCTTAAGTACTAGGCACAAACAATGACCTTGTGCGCAAGCTAAATATTCACCTTTGTAAACTTATTCACCTACAGCAATCATCATTATCCAAGAATCGCACCTGCATGAATAAAAAGCCAACCAAAGACCTGCCGATGATCAACGAGCGCATCCGGTTTCCCAAAATTCGGGTGATTGACACCGAGGGGGGGCAGCTAGGTATCCTCACCCCCAGAGAAGCCCTGCAAATGGCAGAGTTAAAGGAACTCGATTTGGTACTGGTCAGCGACAAGGCAGATCCGCCAGTGTGCCGGATTATGGATTACGGTAAGTTCAAGTTTGAGCAAGAAAAGAAAGCCCGGGAAGCTCGTAAGAAGCAGCATACTTCTGATGTGAAAGAAGTCAAGATGCGTTACAAAATTGAAGAGCATGACTATCGGGTACGGATCAACCATGCCGAGCGTTTCCTTAAGGATGGCGATAAGGTCAAGGCAACCGTGATGTTCCGTGGTCGGGAAATTCAGCACGCTGATTTAGCTGAACATTTACTCAATCGCATGGCCAACGACTTAGAAGCTGTAGCCGAAATTCAGCAAGCCCCGAAGCGGGAAGGTCGCAACATCACCATGTTGATGGCTCCGAAAAAGTAGCTTAAAGCCTTGAATCAAGCTGTGATCATGTAATTGATCTTTACTAATTATCCCCCCTATGATCTGATGTAACTTGAGATAAAAAATTCAGGTTACACAGGCAATAGGAGGGATATTATTTTTGAAATTAAAATTCCCCTCCCGTGGAGGGGTGGCAGGCTCTGCCTGACGGGGTGGTGCTACTTATTGCCTTCAAGCCGTACCATTCTTACTTTGACAGACTATAAGTCAAAAATTAAGTTGCTAAGGGCTTATTTTTCTGATAATTGAGCCAATAATTACTGGGACAATAGCTCAAAACGATAATTTTCAATCACGGGATTAGCAAGCAACTGGTCACAAACTTGATCTAGCTGTTGTGTGGCGGCATCTTGATCTGGGGCATCGACCACTAGCTCTACATATTTGCCAATGCGCACCCCTTCAACGTGGTAGTCCATCTGGTTGAGCGCAGACTGCACAGCCGTTCCCGCCGGATCGAGTACTGAGGGGCGCAACGTCACATACACCTGGGCTTTAAATTTCATAACTTGAGCTAATCATCGTAATGGCTGGACTTGTTGCCTAGCATATCAGAAAACCCGCGCCTCCTATACTCATTCCTTGATACTCTGTCTGATGGGGGATAGGTCATTTCTCTTAGCAGATCTAGCCCTAGCAAACCTTTGTCCAATCATGATAGGTTACATCTGCCAAGGGTTAGCAAACTAGGGTAAGCCATAAATTAAATCTAAGTATTTCCTAAATGCCTCATTCCAATATTGGTAGTCCCAACAGGCAGCCCACACAAGGATTGCGCGGATTATATTGCCAGTATTGGACTTAAAAATCATGCAGCTAAAAGTCAAAAAAAATCGATCCGTGGTGAATAACTGTTAGGATCATGACCATGCATGATGTTTTTGCCGGTAAAGTCCGACTCAGGGCAGTGATAAACTTGATCTAATTGGGTTTAATTACATATTTCTTAATTACATATTTTCCTATGGAGTTGGGCTTTGATGGTCTTGTGTGATCTCAGTCCCTCCGCCGCAACCCCCTTGCCATCGATGATTTATGGTTGATATTCAGGAGGCCAAAGTGCAGAAGAGGTGTGACAAAAATCGGAAGCGTTCTAAACGTCGTTCTATTTATTGTCCTGTACATGGCTGTTATCTAGACAGTGTGAGCCAGAAACATAGCCTATTTACCGAGCAAGTCAGTCATTTACAACAAAGGGGCATCGCCCGTCGGGAAGCTTTGTTGTTAGTAGCCACTAGAACTGCCGTAGCCCTAGAAGGGGAATGGTTAGAAGCCTTTTGGTGTGAGGAATGTCAAACCACCACTTGGTATCATGTGCACAAACAGGATGGGGTTTATATTCTAGCCGCCGCACCAGCAGAATTATGGCAGCAAGCCAGTGGGGTCATCCATCCCCACCATAATCCTGGGGTAAGTGAGTTTACCGTTAGAAGTGCCCGTCAAAGTGGTTTAAAATATCGTCCCCTTAGCTAAAATATTAGCTAAATAGTGCGTTAACTAAACAGTAGATGAAATAGAAGCTAGATTTAACTGAAAAGGTAATCACTAGCTTCTTTATGACCACTTTCCGTTTGATGGAGTGGGGAGATTATAATAAATAAATCATGATAAATATTACAACAGAACACTAACCAACCCTTGCAGGTCAAGTATCTTGACTACTCATAGTAGCTCCAATTTAAATACAATTCCTTTTCATTTAGTTATTCTTTTAGCTAAAATTTCCCTACTAGTTGCTAGTTAAGCCAAAAATTGCATGTCTGATATTGCCATTCAAGTTGAAAATCTAGGCAAAAAATACACAATTGGTCATCAAAATAAAGCTCAATATTTGACCCTAAGAGATGCTATCAGTCAACGAGCTAAGGCATTATTAGCTCCATTTCACCCCAAGCAACCAGAATATTTAGAAGAAGAATTTTGGGCTTTAAAAGATATTTCTTTTACGATTAAACAAGGGGAGCGGGTGGGAGTAATTGGGCGGAATGGCGCGGGTAAGTCTACTCTATTGAAAGTCCTGAGCAAAATTACCGAGCCAACCACTGGTAGGATTAAAATTAAGGGACGAGTCGCCAGTTTACTGGAAGTGGGCACAGGATTTCATCCCGAATTAACTGGTCGGGAAAACATTGCCCTCAATGGCGCGATTTTGGGTATGAGCAAGCGCGAGATTAATGCCAAATTCGATGAAATCGTTGCTTTTGCCGAAGTAGAAAAATTTCTCGACACTCCAGTAAAGCGTTATTCTTCGGGGATGTATGTGCGGCTGGCGTTTGCAGTAGCCGCCCATTTAGAGCCAGAAATTTTGATTATAGATGAAGTTTTAGCCGTGGGTGATGCCGCTTTCCAAAAGAAATGCCTCGGTAAAATGGAAGATGTCAGCAAAGAAGGACGCACCATTATCTTTGTCAGCCATAGTATGCCCACGATTACTTCCCTATGTCAGACGGCAATTCTTTTAGAAAAAGGAACCATTGCTCAGTTGGGTACAGCTTCGGAAGTCATTATGGCCTATTACAATACAGGCAGTTCTTCCCCCGCAGCGCTGCAAATTCATCCCACGGATCGTCAAATTGGCGATCATGCGGTGATCTTAGTGGCGGCTTACATCAAAAATATCTATGACGAAGTAATTTCTGAAGTTTTAATTGATGAAGATTTTAAAGTTACGATGCATTATCGCATTTTAGAACCAACGGAAATGAAATTCTTGCCTAACTTTCACTTCTATACCGCCGAAGGAGAATGTGCGTTTATCTCTGGTGTCACCAAGGCAGAACTGCTGCCAGTTGGTGAATATATTGCTGAATGTAATATACCCAAAAACTTACTCAATGAAGGGGCTTACTTTGTGGGGCTAGCGATTACTTCGATTGACTCAACCACTAGAGTGCATTTTCATCAACCTAATGCTTTATCATTTAACATCAAAGATCCCTTAGAGCCACATATTGTAGGGCGGCAGCACGGTTATTTAGCCAAAATCCCTGGCATCGTGCGCCCTGATTTAACTTGGAGAGTGATTCAAGCCTAATGAAAGCAGTAATTCTATCGGGAGGTTTGGGAACGCGCATTTCCGAGGAAACCCATTTACGTCCTAAGCCCATGATTGAGATTGGCGGCAGACCAATTTTATGGCATATTCTCAAAATTTATTCCGCTTATGGGGTGAATGATTTTGTAATTTGCTGCGGTTATAAGGGCTATGTAATTAAAGAATATTTTGCCAATTACTTTTTGCATATGTCCGATGTGACGTTTGACATGGCAGACAATCAAATGTATGTCCATCAACGGAATGCCGAACCTTGGCGAGTTACTTTAGTCGATACAGGGGAAAATACCTTAACCGGAGGGCGACTCAAGCGGGTGGAACGCTATATTGCCAATGAAGAAGCTTTTTGCTTTACTTACGGTGATGGAGTAGCAGATGTAAATATTAAGGAATTAATTAACTTCCATCGCGATCATGGTAAATGGGCGACGGTAACTGCTGTACAACCCCCCGGACGTTATGGCGCATTACAGATTCATAATCGGGAAGTAACGGCATTTACCGAAAAACCCCCCGGAGATGGTGGATTAATTAATGGTGGTTTTTTTGTGTTATCGCCAAAGTGTTTGGATTTAATTGAAGGCGATCATTCCAGTTGGGAATCTCGACCTTTAGTAGAATTGAGTGCTCAAAATCAGTTAATGGCTTTTGAGCATAAGGGTTTCTGGCAACCGATGGATACACTGCGAGATAAAAATCATCTTGAATCCCTCTGGGAGTCAGGCACAGCACCGTGGAAGGTCTGGCCATGAATCAATCTTTTTGGCGGGATAAGAGAGTGCTGATCACAGGTCATACTGGTTTTAAGGGCAGTTGGTTATGTCTGTGGTTACAGATGTGGGGCGCTGAAGTCATTGGTTATAGTTTGCCTGCTCCCACAGAACCGAGCCTATTTGCCTTAGCGCGGGTGGGGGATGGCATGAATTCGATCATGGGCGATGTCCGAGATTTGCCCCATTTACAGCAGGTAGTTGCTAATTATCGTCCTGAAATAGTGATTCACATGGCGGCTCAGGCATTAGTGCGCCAATCCTATCAAAATCCAGTTGATACCTATAACATAAATGTCATGGGTACAGTGCATTTGCTCGAAGCGGTGCGCCAAGGGGGGGGAGTTAAAGCCATTGTGAATGTCACTTCTGACAAATGTTATGACAATCGGGAATGGGTCTGGGGTTATCGGGAGAATGACCCGATGGGCGGTTATGATCCCTACAGCAATAGTAAGGGTTGCGCCGAATTAGTCACCGCCGCCTACCGCAATGCATTTTTTGATAGCACCGATTATGCCCGTCATGGAGTAGCCATAGCCACAGCTAGAGCCGGTAATGTCATCGGTGGTGGTGACTGGGCACAGGATCGATTAATTCCCGATATAATTCGGGCTTGGCATAGTGGTCAGAAAGTAACAATTCGTTACCCCTCAGCCGTGCGTCCTTGGCAATATGTCCTAGAGCCACTCTCAGGTTATTTAACCCTAGCCGAAAAGCTTTATGAAGAGGGCATAAAATACAATGGTGGCTGGAACTTTGGTCCCCAAGATGGCAATGCCCAAACCGTTGGCTGGGTATTAGATAAAATGCAAGTTTTGTGGGGCGATGTCCCCGGCTGGCAGCAGGAATCAGTTCCCCAACCCCACGAAGCCAATTATTTAAAATTAGATTGCTCTAAGGCATGGAGTTACTTACAATGGCAACCAAGCCTAGACCTTGAAACTGCCCTGGATTGGCTAATTAATTGGACTAAAACTTGGCAATCAGGGGCAGAAATGCGGCAATTTACTCTTGATCAGATTGCTAAATTTGTAACCCTAAAATATTAATTTCAATATTAACAAATTTCAGCAATTATCTCATTTTAAAATTAACTCGTCAGATTAAAATTTAGCAAATATGACTCAGAGACAATGCCGATTTTGCCATCATCAATTGCAACATACTTTTGTTGATTTAGGCATATCTCCCTTATCTAATGCTTATTTAAAATTAGAGCAACTCAGTCAACCAGAAAAATTTTATCCCCTTCATGCCTATGTATGTGATCAATGTTTTCTGGTGCAACTAGAGGAATTTGAATCACCAGATCAAATATTTAGTGATTATGCTTATTTCTCTTCCTATTCAGATAGTTGGCTGAATCATGCTAAGCATTACACAAGTTTAATGATTGATCGATTTGGCTTTGATGAATCTAGTCAAGTTGTAGAAATCGCCAGTAACGATGGTTATCTTTTGCAGTTTTTTCAAAAAAAAAATATTCCTGTTTTGGGGATCGAACCTGCGGCAAATGTTGCTCAAGTTGCCGAAGCTAAGGGGATACCTACTCTAGTTAAATTCTTTGGAATACAAACTGCCCAAGAGCTTCTAAAACAGGGGAAAGCATCTGATTTACTGTTAGGAAATAATGTGTTAGCTCATGTTCCTGACATCAATGATTTTGTGGCAGGTATGAAAATCATTTTGAAGCCAGAAGGTGTTTTGACGATGGAGTTTCCGCATTTATGGCAACTAATTAACCAAAATCAATTTGACACTATTTATCATGAACATTTTTCGTATTTGTCTTTGACAACAGTAGAAAAAATATTTGTTCATCATGGTTTGACTTTGTTTGATGTTGAGGAGTTACCAACTCATGGCGGTTCATTACGGATATATGGTAAGCATACTGATAATTCACAATTAACAGTTAGCGATCGCATTACAGCACTAAAAGAAAAAGAACAAAAATCTGGCTTAGACAAAATTGATGCTTATCTTGAGTTTAGTAACCAAGTAATGTCAACTAAACGCAAATTGCTTAGCTTTTTAATTGAGCTAAAAAACAATGGTAAAACTATTGTTGGTTATGGCGCTCCTGCCAAGGGTAACACTTTATTAAATTATTGTGGTATTCGCACAGATTTACTTGACTATACTTGCGATCGCAGTCCTCACAAGCAAGGATTATTTTTGCCAGGAACACATATTCCTATTTATCATCCGAACAAAATTGCTGAGACTAAACCTGATTATGTACTTATTTTGCCTTGGAATCTCAAGGATGAAATTAGGTCGCAATTGTCCTATATTCGTGATTGGGGTGGAAAGTTTGTAGTACCGATCCCAGAAGTAGAGGTATTGGGATGAAGTTTATCGAGACTAATTTAAAAGGGGCTTATATCATTGAAATTGAGCCAATTTGTGATGATCGCGGTTTTTTTGCTCGTTCTTGGTGTCAAGGAGAATTCAGCGATCGCGGTTTAAACTCAAACTTTGTACAGAGCAATATTTCTTTTAATACCAAAAAAGCCACCTTGCGGGGAATGCATTATCAAGTAAAGCCTCATGAAGAAGCAAAATTAGTTAGATGTAATAGAGGTTCAATTTATGACGTAATTGTTGATATTCGTCCCGATTCAGCTACTTTCAAGTCATGGATTGCTATAGAACTAAGTGCTGAAAATTGTAAAATGCTATATATTCCTGAAGGTTTTGCCCATGGTTTTCAAACTTTAGAAGATAACACTGAGGTTTTTTATCAGATGTCCAATTTTTATCATCCTGAATCATCTAAGGGGATTAGATGGGATGATCCGATATTCGCAATTGATTGGCTGTTAACAGAAAATTTAATTATTTCAATTAAAGATCGGCAATATCCATTGTTTGAGGATTTATAGTTAAGTCCTAGCCTAAAATCCAGTCTCCTAGAAATTTTTGATGAATGTTATCAAGATGGTCGGGAAATTGCTGCAAAGCGATCACAGATCTCGCCAGATATTAGAGAAAAATTGGTTACCTTGACTTTTGGGCTTAGGCAGTTTTCAGTTATAATTTCTAACATTGAAATGTTCTCGATAATCTTTTAACCTTATAAATCCTTTTTTACATAAATGCCTCGAATCGCTTTTTTCTTTGGAATTTCTATCTATATGTATATGGATGATCATGGTGTACCTCATTGTCATGCTATGTATGGAGATTATGCTGGTTCATTCAATATTGAAGATGGAGAATGTCTAGCGGGGCAGATGCCACCAAACCAAGCTAAAAAAGTCAAAAATTTTATACTCAATAACCAAGCAGAATTATTGGAGAAATGGAATGAACTCTCAGGTTAAGACTCCTTGGGCAAAAGTTACAAGCGTAATTCCGTTGGATGATTATCAATTGCAAATCGTACTTGAAAATGGTCAACAAATGGTTTTAGATCTAAAAGATCTAATTGAAACCAAAGAAAATTATTGGCGATTGAAGAATCCTCGCTATTTTCGGCAAGTTAAAATCGATCTATTAGGAGGAGTTTTTTGGTCTGAGGGTGAGGACTTAGCACCAGATGGGTTGGAACGTTATTTAAAGAAAGGCTAATCTTATGACAAAACCGCGCATTTATTACACAAAACCATCGATTACTGAGCTAGAAGTTGAGTATGCTACTGATGCGGCTCGCAATGGTCTTGGTATTTCTATCGATTAACTCTAACGAGAATATGAATGCAAATGCTTGTTTAGCTACATTTCATTGCAGATGTTGCTCAGAATCGGTTAATCTCTTTTAGAGGCAGTTCATTTTTGATGTAGTTATCTTTTACACAAACACTGATCTCCTAGATTTTACAATTTTTTGTCTTGACAACAAGGACTTTTCATGAAAGCTATTACCCAAAACTTAAAATCATTGATTAAAGCCTTCGCGAAAACAGTAGGCATACGAAAAACTCCAAAGCCAACACACTTTTCTTGGGATGGTCTCACTACATTTCACGACTCTTCGTTTATGAATGACGAAGCATTCCTTGATGCATACAATCATGCAATGCATCTAATAGGAAGAAATTACGAGTGGTATTGGCGCAATTACATTGGTATAAAGCTAGCTGAATATGCTTTTTCTCTCTCTCCAAATTTTGTCGAATGTGGGGTTGGAGAAGGATGGATGACTATCTCCATTTTACGATACTTAGGGAAAAAGTACTCGGACATTCCTATCTTTACACTTTTCGATACCTTTAGCGGGATTGATCCTGTCATTGTAGATCCGCAAGAAGAAGAGTATTGGGGGGTGTCTGCTTCTCAAAAACGCGAAGGTTATAAATTTTATGTTGCTAGCGTGGAAACCGTCAGAAATAGTATAGAGGCAACTGCTGGACAAAATAATAAAGCAACAATAATCCAAGGATCAATACCGAGCACTTTTACTGATGGTGTGATAGATAGAATAATGCAAAATGATCGCATCTCATTCCTTCATATTGATATGAACAACTCTATTCCAGAGGTTGCTGCACTCAAACAATTTTATCCTTTAATGTTGACAGGAGGTGTAGTTCTTTTCGACGATTATGCGTACAGTACCCTAACGTATCAGAAAAATGCTATTGATAAAGCATGCTTGGAGATGGGAGTGCCAGTCCCAATCTCTCTTCCTACTGGACAGGGATTACTTCTAAAGGGGAACTATGAGGCTATGAGATAGACATGTGATGCTAACCTAGTAGACCGATAAATCAACCAATGCTATTTACAATTTTAACCCAATTATATTGGGCTGACAAACTTTGTATATTGTCTGTTAGATAATAGTTGACGCTCTACTAGGTACAGCACAAAAAACTAAAAGAAGAGTTGAAATAAGTGAAAGCTCTTGATGGACAAGGTTTTTGAGTTTCCAGACTGAAATTTTATTTAGTAGAATGTTTGTTTTTTGACCTATACTTTGTTTAGAAATTAACTGATTCAGTATGGCAAAACCGCGCATTTATTATACTAAACCATCGATTACTGAGCTAGAGGTGGAGTATGCCACTGATGCTGCTCGAAATGGTTGGGGCGATCATTGTTATGAGTACATTAATCGTTTTGAAGAGGCTTTTAAAGAGCATTTAGGTGTGCAATATGCGATCGCCACATCAAGCTGTACAGGTGCTTTGCACATGGGGATGGCAGCTTTAGGCATTGGTGAAGGCGATGAAGTGATCATGGCTGATACTAACTGGATCGCGACGGCTGCTCCTATTGTACATTTGGGAGCAAAACCTGTATTTGTGGACATTCTGCCCGATAGTTGGT
>JBAXSK010000289.1:0-4761 GCA_037130765.1 Pseudanabaena sp. ELA607 | reverse complement strand
CCATAAACAAGGATCGCCCCAACAAAAAAGGGATCGCACTCTCATTTCATAAACAGAGATCGTCCTAACAAAAAAGCGATCTCCTCTCAATCAAACAACCAGCGATCGCCTATTTAAAAAAGTTAGCTACCACCCAAAGACTTTTTTGAATCCATTGAAACCGTTAGAAATATTATTCACAACATTGTTAACAGCCTTAACTGCATTGTTATAAGTAGTAGAGGCTGTATTTACAACAAAGTTTTTTACAGTTTGATAAGTTTGTTGGACTCCATTAAATACGTTGCTGACAAACTGCTTACCTGCCTCAATGGTATTACTTACAAACTGTTTTGCACTATTAATTGCATTGCTGACAAATTTAACAGCTTTGTTCGCATAATTAGCCACTTGCTTGAAGACCTTAGAACCAGATTTAACAATAGGATTGTTCATTACTTTTTGAGCAATGGCTTGAGCAACTTCCTTGATCTTCTGCTGGGATTGCTGAACAATCTGTGTGGTTTTCTTTTGAACATCTTGCTTGAAAGTTTGATAAGCAGATTGTGCTTTTTGGGCTGTATTTTTGGCAGTTTGATAAGCTGCTTTTGCCTGTGCAGCTAGCTCTTGAGCTTTTTGCTTCGCATTTTCTGCTGTCTTCTTCATTGCTTCAATAGCATTACTTGCAGCCGACGAAACTGCGTTAAAACTATTCTCTATTGCTCCATCTAATACTTGAGAATTGCCAGTCCAGTCAAATCCCAAATATACAATATCCATTAAAGTACCAGCAGCAAGTGCAGCGCCTACACCCACAGGAATAGCTCCAACTCCAAAACCTAAAGCACCTACACCTGCACCTATCGCACCCGCTAAACCCATCGCTCCGAGCTTTAGCTGCGCTCTTCGTTTATCTTTGTCATCGCCGATTGCGAGACTTGTTGCTAGAAAACCTAAGTCAATTACATCTCCTACAAGTGGAACTTCCTTTCCTAGCTTTAAGAAAGATGGATCAATTACAGGTTTAGTTAAAAAATTACCAACAGTATTTAAAACATTAGAAACTTTAGGCAAAATCTCTCTAGCTTTAATTGCTCCATCAAGAATAGTAGTGGCAGGAATATTTCTAGTGAGGGGTGAAATCTTATCGAGAGTTCTCCAAAAACCTTGAGGATCTGTAACATTAGTTTTAATTGTGTAGTCAACGAATGTAGACAAAGCAGATCTATTGAATAGATCTTTACGAAAGAAGTCTGCACTTTGAAAAACTGTCCATGAGTAATCAATTGGTTTGACAATTGATTTAATTGATTGATAGAAAGATGCTGTACCATTTGGCTGTATTAGTAGTTGCCCTTGAGCAAACTGGTAGATGGTTACGCCATTACTAACAGCACTTCCTAGTAATAAGCCTGGAGGTCCATACAATTGGGTGATATTACTGACAAGTGCTAGAAACTTTTCCTGTTTGAGACGTTGCTGTTCTTGAATACGGCGTTGCTCTTCCTCAATTCGACGGAGTTCTTCTTCAGCACGACGCGCTTCTTCTTCGGCTCGGCGTGCCGCTTCCTCAGCAAGGCGTGCGGCTTCTTCGGCTTGACGGATTGCTTCTTGGCGTTGGCGCTCTTGTTCCGCCAGTTCTGGAGTATTGTTAAAATACAAGGCAGACATCCAAGTATTCGTACCTGCAATGCGATACCATCGACTACTTCCACCATTTGGCATATATGGATCTGGAACCCAAGTGCCATTATTTTCATAAGCATCAAAAGTAACAACATTCCCAGGGTATTTGCGTCCAACTTCAGTATATTGAGTTCCAGGACCAGAGCGAATTCTTAAGAATCCAACTGTATTAACATACCCAGCATTCAGCAAACCTGCGGAAAATTGAGGGACTGAAATGGAGACTGCTCGTTCTCCAGCAATAAGTTTGCCTTCTCCACTCCAAATTAGAGGAGAAATTATAGGAGTGGGTTGATAGGCTTCAGGCTGAGTTGTTTCTGCCAGTTTAATAGCTTCAGCCAAGTTGATTTTGCCTGAACCAGTCTCCATATCCCAACCTGGTGTATTGAGATCGATTGCAGTACGTTTGAGGATTTCCTTAACTTGAGCGTAATTCAAGTTCGGATTTGCAGCCCAAACCTGAGAAACAGCACCAGTTACTTTTGCAGTTGCAACTGACGTACCAGCCATCCAGCCAACACCTAAATCAAGTGGATTAGAAGCATCAGAATCTGTTGGAATATCTACACTAAACCCAGCATTACCCAAAATTTCCTGAGCTTGGATAAGATTACCAGCTAGATTTTCATCAAATGTTTCTACGAATTGGCTAAGCGCATCAACTTGCGTCTGATAATATCCATCAACATACTCAAGAGCAAGTTTTTGACTAGCACCAACCAAATAATCATTGAGCAACAGATCAATTTCTTTGGTTGCCTCATCATAGGCTTGTCTTTCTTCAGTAGTTAGGTTTGCTAACTCTGCTTCATCAACCTCACCAGATTCTCCAAATGTCTCTTGAAATGCATCACGAGCAATTTTCGACATCTCATCATCTGGTAAATTCTCATCTACTTCAACTTGGGTGATGTCAATTGGAGTGGTTGGAGAACCCTGATTTTTCCACTCGTGATCGTGGAAACGACCTAAAGATAAAGTACCTGTTGCACTACCTATAGCCGCCAAATCTATATCTCTACCAACCTCCATATTCTTGCTTAGGGGCGTAGTCTCACTTCCCGATGCGTACTCGCGCCACAAGCGGAGGCTGTCATCTAATGGAGAGAGACTAGAGCCACTACCGATAGTAGATAACTCTGGTTCGCCAGGTACTCCACCATATGCCACAAAATCTAGTCCCCGCCCAAAACTAGAGTAGATAGCCCGTTTATCGCTATAGTCGATCGCACCCACCGTGATGATATTGTCAAACTCCTGCGAAGCCTGACCTAAAGCAGACATAGTTCCACCATCATTACCAGCCGCCACCACAATCAAAACATTATTTTGACGCGCATATTCAAGAGCAGCCCGTTCCTGGGGCGTAAACTCATAACGAGTTGTTACAGAACCATCAGGATTAACCTGAGTCAGATCCATGCTCAAATTAACAACAGCATTATCACGCCCATCAGCGATACTATGATTGACAAACTCCGTCAGCGAATTCGCCCACTCACCCGAACCAACCGCCCGACCTAACCAGATCGGCGCATTATCATTAACTCCATCGATCCCAATTCCATTATCCTGAGTTGCCCCGATAATTCCCAGAATATGCGTACCATGCTCACTGCCCTCTCCCGTCTGTAAAAGCGGATTTGCATCATTGCCGATATAATCTTTTCCCAAAGTGATATTTGAATAATTAATATCAGGATTGTTCGCCGCAAAACCAGTATCAATAATCCCAATCAAAGGCTGCTTAGCCACAGGAAACTCAAAGCGATCTGGCGGTAATACAGGCGGTGTCACATATTCAGCGATGGATTGCCCTAAATCACTATTACGCCAATCCTTAGCAGGATTCAACAATCTATCCGCAATCAACTGATCAAAGGTGACCACATTACCCGTTGCCCCCTTGACATGAAATACAAGGTCGTTATAGTCACGATCAGACCCCTGATCTACCCGCAAATCTTCAAAAACGAATGTACTACCATCGCCCCTCACATCTGCAATCTGTCCCACATGATAAGCATCATTAGGATTAGCCGTGGACATCGAGAATAAAGGACGCACTATTCCACCAACATCAGGATTATCGAAAACCGCCTGCACCTTACCATGAGGCACAAGCATCATCCCAAACTGATCCCCCGCATCCATTGCAAAAGACTGTGCACCTAGATATTGCCCTCCATTAGTACTACTCGCAAAGTGAGCGCCATTAGCAATATCATCGATAACAATATGTCCCAAATTCGAGTTGCTCAATGCTCGCGCCGCTGCTTCTCGAATAAACTCAGTTGAATTAGGATCTAAGGATTCCATCCCACGCAGACTAAAAACAGCTAACTGTCCCCTGTAAGAGCCGCCATCATAGAGGAAGTCAACGGTAACCGTACCAGTATCACCAACCGTAAATAAACCCGAATCAAAATGTGCAAGATCTTCAGTTGGTGCAATCTCAAGCACAGGCAAAATCTTTACAGTCTCGACTGGAAGCACAGTTTCTGTATGCACAGGAGTTTCAACTGGCGTGGTAATTGGAACATTCACAACATCAATTGGATCATTGCCACCTACTTGGTCAATTACATCTTGTGTCAAGGGAGACTTGATAATAGTAGGTAAATCAGGCAACGCCCCACCTTGGTTTGGCTCAACACTCGTACCGATCACACCCGAAAAACCGTTACCACCTTGATCAACATCCGTATGGGGTATAACAGGAACAGGCAAGGCAGGATGTAAAGGATCGCCAGGGAGAGTTTTACCATCAGCTATGTAGGGATTAGCATTAGCAGCTATTTGTTGTCCAATCTCTGTGTGGCGAAAATCTTTCTGAGGATTGAGTAATCCATCTGCAATTAACTGATCAAAGGTGACCACATTACCCGTTGCCCCCTTGACATGAAATACAAGGTCGTTATAGTCCCTATCAGACCCTTTATCCATCCGCATATCTTCAAAAACAAATGTACTATCATCCCCAAACATATCGGCAACCTGTCCCACATGGTAGGCATCATTAGGATTAGCCGTTGCAAAGGAAAAATGAAGTTTCATCTGAACAAAATCGCAAGTTTCCCACTTTTTGGGTTTTAT
>JBAXSK010000288.1:0-4776 GCA_037130765.1 Pseudanabaena sp. ELA607 | reverse complement strand
GCCTGACGGGGTGGTGTTATTTATTGCCTTCAAGCCGTGCCATTCTTACTTTGATTGACTATACATTGAGAAACTACATTGAGAATTAGGGGTAATAAACTCTGGTATCATATACAGCGTCCTATGGTGATGACCGGAGCAAAAATGCTGAACCCTGTAGATTTCAGCGGTAGACCTTTTCATTTTATTGGCATCGGTGGCATTGGGATGTCAGCGATTGCTTATATTTTGGCTAAGCAAGGTTTTACTGTGTCGGGTTCAGATCTTAGCAGTAACCCTATGACGGTCAAACTAAGTGCGGCAGGGGCTACGGTATATCGCGGTCATGATGCCAAGCACATTGACAGTGCCGCTGCGCCCCAAGTGGTTTGCTCCACCGCCATTAATCAAAAAAATCCCGAATATCAAGCAGCAGTGGAGCAAGGTTTACCGATTTTGCACCGCTCGGATATGCTGGCTGCTTTGATTAGTCAATTTAAATCCATTGCTGTGGCGGGAACCCACGGCAAAACCACCACCAGCAGCTTAATCGGTTTTTTGTTGCTCAAGACTGGTATTGATCCAACCATTGTGATCGGTGGCGAGGTCAGCGCTTGGGAAGGTAATGCTCGCATCGGCAATAGTGAATACTTGGTAGCCGAAGCCGACGAGTCCGATGGCACTTTAGTAAAATTTCTGCCTTACCTCGGTGTGATTACTAATATCGAACTGGATCATCCCGATCATTACACCAGCTTGGCGCAAGTGGTGCAAATTTTTGAGACCTTTGCGCGGCAATGTGAAGTATTAGTTGGTTCCCTAGATTGCCCCAATATCAAAAAATATTTCACGCCGCAAATCACCTACAGTCTCCATGATCCGGCGGCTACCTATACGGTGCGGGATGTACAATACGCCGATGATGTCACCATCGCCACAGTGATTGAATCAGGTCAAGTTTTAGGGGAAATGCGTTTGAGCCTGTTGGGGCAACATAACTTGAGTAATGCCCTAGCAGCGATTGCAGTGGCGCGACATTTGGGCGTGGCGTGGTCTGCCATTGCCGCAGTATTACCGGAATTTGGTGGGGCACGGCGACGCTTTGAAATCAGGGGGCAAAAAAATGGCATTACCTTTGTCGATGACTATGCCCATCATCCCAGCGAGATTACGGCAACTCTAACTGCTGCCCGCCAACGGGTCAGTTATAAACGGATTGTGGCGATTTTCCAGCCCCATCGTTACAGCCGGACACGGTGTTTTTTAACTGAATTTAGCCAATCTTTTACGGATGCGGATTTAGTGATTGTGACGGATATTTATGCCGCTAGCGAACCCATAGATCCGAATCTCAGCGGTGCAACGGTGGTTGCTGCCATTGCCGAGCATCATCCCGCTGTGACCTATCAGCCGCAATTGCCCGATGTGCAACAATTTCTGATCGAGAATCTCCAAAGTGGTGACTTAGCTTTATTTTTAGGAGCGGGGAATCTGAATCAAATTATTACGCCGACTCTGGAAAATATTGGCGAATAGCATGATTTGAGTTGAGGAACTTTCCCCTAACCATTAGCTATAGTCGTCCGATCCACAAGAAAAAATCATCAAAATAGACCCATAGGAATTGATATAACGCCATTCTCTAAAGCTGTGAACCATCCCACAAAACGAACAAAATTTTTGTAGTTGCGTTTTGTGGGTTTTGTTGCATGATCAGGATATTGTAAAGCAGCAAAAATCCTATGGTAAATGACTGTTGGAATCATATTGGTGTTACAGGTGATCGTTCCTGCGGTGAACTAAAGAACGTAATTCATTGTCGTAACTGTCCCATATATGCCGCTGCTGGCAGGGGACTACTTGAACAAGAAGCCCCCCCCGAATATCTGAAGGAATGGACAGAAGTTTTAGCTAAACAGCCAAGCACTACCGTTGCCCATCCTCATAACCTGCTGGCAACTCATGGCGCTGAGAGTTTATCAGTGATGATTGTGCGCCTTAGTGGTGAATGGTTTGCGTTGCCGGTGCGTCTCTTGCAGGAAGTCACCCATCCTTGCATCATCCATACTTTGCCCCATCGTAGTGATGACTTATTTCTGGGCTTAGTTAATATTCGCGGCGAGATTCTATTATGTGTTTCCCTAAGACATCTGTTAGATTTACCGCCGCAAAGTGCCTCAGCCGTCACCAATACTGTTAATACTAAGAGAATGTTAGTGCTAGCCAATGGTGAACATCGCTGGGTTTTTACCGTTGATGAAGTGTGCGGCGTTTATCGCTTTACCCAAGACTTAATTCAGTCGCCACCGGTAGTAGTTGCGAAAGCTATGGAATCTTATACTAAAGGCGTGGTTTACTGGCAAAATCATCAAGTAAACTATTTGGATACTGATTTACTCTGTTATACCTTGAATCAGAGGATTTTATGAGCAGCATTAGCGATAACATATCCCCAACCGGAGTAAATCAGGATGACAGCAATTCTCTTGAAGATTTGCTAAAACAGGAATTAGTCACCCAAGCTGAATTTTTGCTCCATGAATTAGTAACTAGTGCGGATAATTCCTTAACCACTGCTAAGTTAGGGGCAATATCGAAAATTTTAAATAATTTAAAAGGAATTGCCCAACTAACTCAAATGGATCTGCTCGCTGATTTCATTATTTGGTTAGCTCAACAAGTAGATCGGCTCCAAAGTGACTTAATTCGTCAAGGTAATCAGGTTCCATTAACCACAATTCCCTCAGATCATTCTTTAATTGTGGGATTGCACTGGTTACAGCAAATTAGCCGCGTTCCTAGTGCCGAAATGAGGATGTGGCTAGAACAAAATTATGCGGCAATGCAAACCATAATGACGCAAAATAACCCTAATCTTAGGGAAGTTAGTCCAGCAGTATCGCACCCAATCCCAATCTCTGACACATTTGTGGCAACAGTTCCAGAGGTAATACCCGTAAAAGATTCACCTGTGCTATCTTCGCAATCAGAAAGTCAGCATCTCACAGCAGCACCAAATAGTACGATGGTTGATGTCGCTGGAATAGACAGAGATCCGGCGATGGTTGAATTATTTCGCCTCGAAGTGGAAGAACAAAGCAAAATTCTCAATCAAGTTTTACTCACCCTCGAAGAGCAACAACATTCCCCCCAAGCCCTAGAAGCCCTAATGCGAGCGGCACATTCCATTAAAGGTGCAGCTAGAATTGTCTCTTTAGATATGGCAGTCCAACTCGCTCATAGCATGGAAGATGCTTTTGTAGCGGCGCAAAATCAGCAAATCACCCTGACCGCTGATGATATTGATATTCTGTTACACGCCGTAGATTTATTATCTGGTATTAGCCAAAGAGAATCACAAAATTTAGGAACATGGCTCAATAGTCAATCGCCTAACTTTGAGACAACTTTAGGTTATATCAGCACTATGACCCAAGCTAATGCCCAAGCAAATCTCAAGGGTTCTATAATTGCCCAAAATTCATCACAATCCGCACCTGATACCACTTCTTCCTTAATAGCACCGGTTTCCCATAATATTAGTTCTAATGTCGCTACATCTAATGTTATTCCAGAAATAACTCAAGCCGTAAGTGAGGCGCCAATCCCCACCACGGTCAAAGTTACCACAGTTCTCCATGAAAAAGCTCCTGAAAAAGCCCATGATTTAGCCCACAATAAGGATCGCGTCGTGCGTGTCAGTGCTGAAAATTTAAACCGCATTATGGGCTTAGCTGGCGAATCATTAATCGAAGCTAACTGGTTATCCCCCTATGCGGATTCTTTGCTGATTCTCAAAAAACGTCAATTAGAATTAGCGAAACTCTGGGGAAATTTAAAACATAACTTGGGCACACCCCAAACAGAAAATTATCACACTATAATTGAGGCGATTAATCAAAAAGAACGAGAATGTCGCGAAATTTTAGCGGATCGGCTCACAGAATTAGAATTATTTGCCCGTCGGACTGGGAATTTAAGTGATCGTCTTTACCGCGAAGTTATTGCTTCCCATATGCGTCCTTTTGAAGATGGAGTGCAGAGTTTTCCGCGTATGGTGCGAGATGTGGCGCGGCGTTTAGGTAAACAGGTGCATTTAGAAATTGTCGGTAAAGCGACTCCGGTAGATCGCGATATTTTAACTAAATTGGAAGCTCCTTTAACCCATATTTTACGCAACGGTGTGGATCATGGCATTGAAATGCCCACCGAACGTTTGGCTCAAGGAAAACCCACCGAAGGCAAAATTCGCCTAGAAGCAATGCATCGTGGCGGAATGCTATCAATTACTATTACCGATGATGGCAAAGGCATTGATCTTGACTGGCTCAGACAGAAAATTGTCAGCAAGAATCTTAGCCCGCTGGAGATGGTCGCACAAATGAACGAAGCGGAATTATTAGAGTTTCTATTTTTACCCGGATTTTCTACCGCTGCGGCAGTCACCGAGATTTCAGGTAGAGGCGTGGGTTTAGACATTGCCAAAAGTATGGCAGATCAAGTGGGGGGAACGGTTAGAGTCAGTACCCAAGTGGGTAAAGGCACTGTATTCCATTTCCAATTACCGCTCACTTTATCGGTGGTGCGCACTCTATTAGTCGAAATTGCGGGCGAACCCTATGCATTTCCATTGGCACGAATTGAGCAAATTGTCATGGTGCAACAATCTGAAATTGCTTCTATGGAAAATCGTCAATATTTTACGATGAATGGGCGACATATTGGCTTAATTTCTGCGGCACAGGTTTTGGAATTGCGGGAAGATCCAGTTCAGAATCCAGCGGATTTAGCTGTAGT
>JBAXSK010000287.1:0-4778 GCA_037130765.1 Pseudanabaena sp. ELA607 | reverse complement strand
ATAAGAATTAACAGGATTCACAGCAAACATCACACTGGCTGAGGTAATTCCAAACAGTAAAGGCTAAAAAAATTGGTTAAGCCATGATTGGTTGATCCAGCTTTTTGCTTTACAGTAGTTGGGACTCAACTATTTAGTGATTGGTTCACAACATAGAGAAATATTTTATGGACTATATAGCGATTTTCAGTCTAGTAAGTTATACATAGTTCTATCTAAGCTTGCTAAACAAGGTGCTTAAGCCCCTTGGCTGTAACTGGTGAGCATAAGAATTGCTATAACTGCCCGTATACCATCATGGTTAACAAACCCTGTTGACCCACCAAAATTTCCCGCAACAGACTAAACAAACCCACAGCAATGATTGGGCTAACATCAATGCCTCCCAAAGGTGGGACTAACTTACGCAGCAATGCCAATAATGGCTCGGTGGGGAGTACTACTACGTTATAAGGAAAAGCTTGGGCTGGTAATTGGGGATACCAAGTCATGACAATGCGGAGCACATTGAGCAAAATCATCACCCCCAAAAATAAACTCAGGGCGGCAGTACTAAGGCTTAAGGTGTCTACGGTCATGGGGATTGTGGCTCAGTAAATGCAGTGAACAACGATTAATATCTAAAAGAGCGTTGATTTATTTTACCAGATTATGCCAAATTCTATGGGGCTAGCCTTGCCTGTTGAGGATTGATCGGGATTGACGCATATTGTGAGGGTGGATACTCATGGAGCAAGGCTAGACTAGGGTTTAAGAGTGAAGGTTTAGTAATTAGTCCTAAGAAATTAAATTTTGTCCATCAGGGCTAAGAAATTAATCAGGTTTCAGAGTTGCGAAACATGGTTAACACAGGCACACAGGCACCAATACAAGAGGCAATCCCAGCGATGCTAGAAAAAATGTGGGGAAATTGCCAATACTTGATGAGTTCATCTGTGGCGGTCGGCAGAGTCAAAAGCAAAATGCTAGTGATGCCAAATCGTAAAAAAATCTGAGTCATATAGCAAAGCCTAAATGCGATATGGATGCATTTCCCTCTAACATAACCATTGCTTGCTTGGTTGCGCTCTGTCTAAAGGGAGATTACAGTGGCGGACTCCAGACATTTATAGATAAAATTATACCGAAAAAATTAGAATAAATCTAAATAATAGGCGAAATATCCTTGGATCATTTCAGGTGATTTTTTGATTTAAGTCGATATGAGTCTATTTATACTTGATTACTTCAGGTCAATAAATTACGTGATTTTAATCAATCTTGCGTTAAAATTTCATTCAAGCTCTAAACTGACACGAAAGCTCAAAAGCACACTGCGACGGGAAAACATCGGTTAAACTTAAGGCATCCCTAAGGTGGCTAAGATGAAAAATGACTAAATATAAAGACTGGCTCAAGTCATAGAATGAGAACCCGTCATCATACGTGACAAAATATTTAGTCGTCATCTATAAAATGGTTGATTCACATTTAGCAACAATCATTAATAAATCATGATTATGGTTCACAGATCCCGTTGATGAACTTTAACCAATTAGGAATAACCATGATTTGATCTAGAGATCATGATCAAGATGCTTATTTCGCTAGAAATTCACACCTGAGGTCATCATAGGCTAGGGATAACAGCGTAAAATGTCAGGTAGTCTGTCTCATGTAAAACAATATAGAGGCCACGTCTCCCCTAAGTTATACGGAAAGTTTGAGATATTTTTCCTTGGAACATTATCCTAGTTAATTCAGTCAGAAAAGCATTGCATGGATGCTGCAATCATGAAACTGGGACGGGAAAATTTCTCGCAAATTCGGCATAAATTTTCATCATAAATTTTGGAATCAAAGGATACTAAAGCCTTGAGTCGCTATATTTTTGGAGATGTTCATGGGCAATTTGAAGCACTAATGCTTTTGATCGCAAAAATTAAGCCGCAACCCGATGATCAGTTATTTTTCTTGGGAGATTTAATTGATCGGGGGGATCAAAGTGCTCAAGTGGTTAGTTGGGTCAAAGACAATGGCTATCCTTGTCTGCGGGGTAATCATGAGCAAATGTGTCTCGAAGCCCATGCCCATATTGGCTCATCTAACCTATGGCGGGGCTGGTTGCACAATGGCGGCTCAAATACCTTAGAAAGTTATGGCACAGAGCAACTGCCGCCAGATCACTTGGAATGGATGCGTAATTTGCCACTATATATAGATCTAGGGGATGCTTGGTTGGTTCATGCGGGTTTAGATCCTCGGCTCGATATTGCGGATCAAAGTGCCACCGAGTTTTGCTGGATTCGCGAAGAATTTCATAGCTCCACTAAGCCCTATTTTGATGACAAGCTGATTATTACAGGCCACACGATTACATTTGTTTTTCCAGGGGTGTCTCCCGGACATTTAGCTCTAGGCAAAGGCTGGGTTGACATTGACACCGGAGCCTATCACCCCCGTAGCGGTTGGCTGACGGCCCTCAATCTCGACGAAGCTTTGGTGCATCAAGCTAATGTTTATACCGGACAAACCCGTTTATGTCCTTTTAAAGAATTGGCTGTACCCGTAGAACCTATGCCTGCTTCTTCGGGGCGTTGGCGTTAACATTTGCGAAATCCTGCCCCATAAAATGCCCCTGCCAAATATCGCTGCATCATAATGACAGAGATTTGAATTATGGTTAAGGTTGTGTGGGATAGCATAGCCTATGGAATGCATCTGGCCATGGCAATTTTAGGGTAAGATGCCCTTGGCTGTTATCGTTTAATGTTGCCACACACTGCTAGCAACACTACTAAAAATCGCAAAGTAAGGGTACAAAAGTTTTGGGGATCACGTTACGCAGTTACGTCTATCTGGATAACCTGCAACGGCAACACGCTTCTTATTTAGGCACAGTTGCCCAAGGATTTCTGCCATTACCGGGAGACACTTCGCTCTGGATTGAAATTTCACCGGGGATTGAGATTAACCGGATTACTGATGTGGCCCTCAAGTCTACTTCGGTACGGCCAGGGGTGCAAATTGTAGAGCGGCTGTATGGTTTGCTAGAGATTCATTCCAATAGTCAAGGGGAAACCCAAGCTGCTGGGCGGGCCATCCTAGAGATGATGGGGATGACAGAGGAAATGCGGATTAAGCCCCGTATTTTATCGAGCCAAATTATTCGTAATGTTGATGCCCATCAAACCCAGTTAATTAACCGATTTCGGCGGGGGCAGATGCTGCTATCGGGGCAAACTCTATATATTTTAGAGGTGGAGCCTGCGGCCTATGCTGCCTTAGCTGCTAATGAAGCCGAAAAAGCTGCTTTAATTAATATTTTAGAAATTGTGGCGGTGGGGAGTTTTGGGCGATTATATTTAGGCGGTGAGGAGCGGGATATTATGGCCGCTGCTGCTGCGGTGATTCATACCCTCGAAAATGTTTCAGGACAAGATATGGATCTGGTTTTAGGACGCAAAGAATAAGTTGCCCTTAGCCAGACTACGTTTATGTTTGGAGTTCTATGTTTAGGGTTATTTGGTTAATTACTTGCTTGAAGTAGCGATGTTTGAAAAACTCTATACTGCCTCAGACCAAATTTGCTTAAAACCATCATCTCCCCTCGAAATTTATAGTTTTGCGGAATTAAATTTACCTGACACAGGAGTTGCCACCACCTTAGGCAAACGTCCTTATGTGATCATGAACATGATTGCCAGTGCCGATGGGCGAGCCACCACACATCAAGGCAAATTAAGCGGCTTAAGCTCTACGGAAGATCGGCGCGTGATGCGGTATTTGCGTTGCCAAGTGGATGGGGTGCTAGTGGGGGCGGCGACATTGCGGGCTGATCCCATTGTGCCAACTTTGCCACCGGAGTTAGTAGCGGAGCGATTGCAGCACTTTGATCCAGCTTTGCCCCATGCTGCCCAACCTTGGGGCATTGTGGCTACTCAGTCTGGGCTATTACCCCTAGAACATCGGTTTTGGTTAGGGGGCAAAAATCAGCGTCTGATCATTACTGCCGATAGCACCACGATTGATCCTGATCTACAAAATCATGCGACGGTTTGGGCTGTACCTGAGTTGTCTAAGGATTTGGGTTCTGGTTTGAGTCAGGCTTTAGGTCTGCTATATCAGCGTCTGGCAATAAAACGGCTGTTGGTGGAAGGGGGCGCGACGCTCAATTATGCCCTAATTGCCGCCGGTTTAGTGGATGAATTATTTTTGACGGTGGCTCCTTGTCTGGTGGGTGGCATCGCTAATGGCCATATTTTAGCTGGAGCAGGATTTGGATTTGGGGCGAATCATCACTTACCCAAATTAGATTTACTGTCGGTTTATCAGCGGGATAGTTATTTGTTTTTACGTTATCGGGTGGTGGCCACTTGATGTAACTGATCGGCTAAGGTGGTAATTTGCTCGACCATCGCCAGCTTATTTCGCCAAGATTCAGGAATATTTCTTACGCCATAATAGGCTCCAGCTAAGGAACCACAAATGGCGGCGGTGGTATCAGCATCATCACCGAGATTAGTGGCGGCTAAAACGGCTTGCTCATAATTTTCAGTATGCCAAAAGCACCAGAGCGCGGCTTCGAGGCTAGCCACAACATAGCCAGAGCCACGAATTTGCGCAATGGTCTTATCCCGATAGTTGCCTTGGGCGATTGCCTGAATTGATGGTGCTAATTGTTGGCAATCATGATCGGCGGCGTAACTAAATAGAAGTTCTGTTTTACTAGCTCCGGCTAGGACTTGGCAGAGCATATCACCAAATAACCAACTAGCATCAAGGCATTCCGTTGCACC
>JBAXSK010000286.1:0-4795 GCA_037130765.1 Pseudanabaena sp. ELA607 | reverse complement strand
TACATCATTACAATGCCTCGCTTTCAGCCTAAACATTACTTTGCATCACTACCTAAGTTTGAATGCAGATTAGACGGATTAAAGGATTTCACGGATTTTAATTTATCTTAATCTCATGATCTCATAATCTGTGCAATCTGTGCAATCCTATAAAATCCGTGTCCAAAATCCGCGTAATCTATGTAATCCGCTTAATCCGTGTTCAGCCCCTTTATTATTTGCATTTCCTCCTCACTTAATCCATACAGCCGCGCTACCATCGCATCTATTTCCTGTTCCCATTGCGTGACGTTTTGACCTTTGGCTTCTAGGCATTTCTGCACTAGGGTTTCTATTGCTTTTTGTTCTGCTTCGGTGGCGGTGGGGATAGGGATTTGAGAAACATAGATAGATTGCAAAGTTAATCTTCCTTTTTTTTCAGCATCTCCTAGAACTGAACAAGTATTTTTAAGAAATGTCCAAACACAAGAAGAATTTAAAATACCTAATAAATACAAATCGTTTTTTGGAATTGAAAAAACTGTCTTTAATGGATACATTTCTTCTATATCAAGAGCAAATCTAGAACTCATGGCAATCTCAGGATAAATAATTTTAGTTTGCTCAAGGATTTGCCAATAGGAAGCAGCACATCTTTGTAGTGCATACCATTCGTAGCGAATTCCAGTTTCAGCTTTATTCCTTTGTAGAAGTTCTTTCTTAAAGCTTAAAAGATGCTCATAAACAGCCAGATATTCTCTCTTAAATAAATTCTCAGCTTTTTCTGATACTCCTGTTATAGATGTATCTCTATGTAGTGGAAAATGCCAAGGGATAAATAATAGCCATTGATCACTGTCTCGAATATGCCATTTTCTAACATCATCACCAACTGCTAGAGGTTTAATAATTTCTTTGCTCTTGGGATCTTTAGCAATTAGTTCATCTCGTTTAGCACCATCAACAACAAAAGCCTTATTAAATCCAGTTTTAATTCCGTAATAAATTTGTCCATTAACATATTCTTTTAATGGTTTTCCTGATTGTTCCATTCTCTTTAAAATATCTGCAACACCAGAATTAGTTAACATCCATTCTGATTTATTGATAGCAGTTTTCGGGAGCGGTTTCCCAATCTGAGTAATTAACTCTTGTACATCAGGATAAGGTGGATCGAGCGATTTAACCTGTGTAAAAATTGGCGATTGTTGTTTAACTTTTCGCTTAGTCGCAATAAATATCATTGGAAATGTAGCAGCACTAAATACCGATAACTCACCAAAATCCGTAATGGTATGGATTTGGCAATTTTCTGCAATATACTTGCGTAGTGGTACGCCATAGTTTGCCTTAAACCATTTATTTGATGAGATATAAGCTATATTTCCATTATCTTTAAGCAACTGTATCGCTTTCTCGTAAAAGTAAACATACAAATCAGCAACGCCTGTATAACATTCATACTGCTTACTTAGAAAAGGTTTGAGTTCCTTAATTTGTTCCTGTCTCACATAAGGCGGATTCCCAATCACAACATCAAAACCATCTCCAATTCCAAACATCCACTCAGCATCAAAAAAATCCGCCGAAGTATTTTGATTGTAAGGATTCCATCTCGCCAAACTATCAGCCAGAGCCACCTCCAACCCTGTCCCCTTCAACAAATCCCCGATCGCATTACGCAACTCCTGATCACGATTGCGATACTTATCCTTAGTCGCCTTAGACCGCGCCGTAAAATGCTTTTGCCGAACCTCCTTTAACTCCTTTTCCAGCACCTCCACCGCAGGACTCCGCAAATTCATCTGCTCACTAAACCGAATCAAACTATTCGCCGCCACAAACTTAGTTTCCAAATTTGGCAAAGGCAAAATACCCCGATTCGGTTGGCTGTTATCAACTTTTTGCTCAACAATCAGCGAAATAAAACAGCGTAACTTCGCAATCTGCAAAGCAATAGGTTGAATATCTACCCCATAAATACAATTCTCAATCAAAAACAACTTACGCGGATAGTCCTGCTCATTATTATCAAAATCCGCCTCAATCTGAGCCAAGCGATCGCGCAACTCCTTAATCGCCTTATCCCTCGCCTCCTCATAACTAATTTTTTCCGCAAGTTGAATATCCTGTAACAAAGGCGCGATCACCTTCTCCTTTTGTTGCTTTCTCCAGCGCTCATTATGCGGATCGAGCTTTGCCAAAATATGCACCATTTTCTGCAAAACACCCATTGGGAACGCCCCCGAACCACAAGCAGGATCGAGAATCTTGCAATTATCCAAGGCTCTAATTAAACGTTCCACTTCTGAATCTGTAAACTGGTGCGGCTCATCGGTATAGGAAAGTAAATGGCGAAGTTTTTCCCTCACCCCTAGCCCCTCTCCCAAGACGGGAGAGGGGAACTCAGAGATCTTGCTCCCCTTCTCCCCCTTTGGGAGAAGGGGTTGGGGGATGAGGGCATTTTCTAGATAAGCAATCAAACTCTCACCCACCATGTAATTAACAATCTCACGGGGCGTATAAAAAGAACCCGTCTGCTTCCTTGCCGTCGTCTGTGTCTCAGGATTGTAAGCCGCCAATAAATTCTCAAACACCTGCCCCAACAACTCAGGATCAAGCGCCACATCTTCCTCAAAAGGCGTATTTTCGGCGATCGTAAATTTGTAACTATTAAAAATCTCAATCAAGCCCCGTACCTGATATTTCTTGCGACTCGTACCAAAATCGGCATTGAGATCCACATCTTGCAACTCACCAAAAAATAATTCATTTGGGACAGATAACACATTAGAGGAGTGATTGCTAAACCCATCAATACGTTTTGCTGTATCAGGTTTGTCTTTTTCTGAAGGGACATCCAAACACTCAAACAAACCACCATTTAAAAAAGGAATATCGGCAAAATATTTCTTGATGACCTGATCAGACTCCTGAAAATAGTCTTTATAGCGAAACACATTATGTACCATGTGCTGCGAATTACGTCCGCCCGAACTCTCCTTAATAAACTCGCGCTTACCTTCCGTATTCAGCGTTGCAAAAAATAAATTCTGCAAAATCGCCTTGTAATAGGTGCTTCCCTGTGGTTCTAAACTCTTGAGAATAGACTGAATATCTTGCTTATCAAACAAAGCATCAGGCACTAACCCCTTCTCCTTGAGAAACCACACAAACATCAACCGCGTGATTAACCTAATTAAGCTCTCCTGATTATCTGGCTTCGCATCCTTCGGAAAAACCACCTGCTTACAAGCATGAAAATACCAAGTCGAAACCTCTTTGTAAAACTTCTTATTCAACAAACTAACATCAAGTACCTTTTGCCAATATTTATAAAGGCTAGCAAAAGAATCCACCCGATCCTTACCCACAGTCGGAATCTTGAGATCTGCCAAAATTCTCTCATGTCCCGAATGAGGCTGTCTGATATCAATATCCCGCAACAGCGTTACTTTCCCAGCCTTTTCCCCTTCCTGATTTCGCTTAAACTTAGACCTCTCCGTATTCGCAAACGCCAGATATTCCCCATCAGCACCCGCATACCGAAACACCACCACCACAGGCGTATAGCAAAACTCCCGATTAAAAGCCCGTGCTATTTCCGCTAACTGCGATCGCGTTGGCAACAAACCATTAGGACGCTCATGCAGAGTCACCCCGAAAATGACAATCCCCTCATAATCCTTAGTAAAATCCTGCACCGATGCCAAAGCGATCACCCCTTTCCCCCGAAATGCCCCATCATCAACCATGCCTAAAAAATAAACCTCATCAATCAACCGAAAAGATTCATTATCCTTGTAATTACTTTCGAGAATATCTCTAGCAGCGATCGGCGCATCCGTCACCGCATTGATTGGTACTTGCAACTCCGCAAAAAAATCGTGTGAAGCAGTCAAAAAATCTAATTGATTAAAGATAGTTAAGTTCATATCGAAAAGCATCTTAGTCGCGGCTTTTGCACTATTTTAAATAATATTACATACAATTATAATCATTAACTTAGTCATTAACTCAAACCAATGACACAAGCTATCGCCCTGTCCCCAGATCGACAAACGAATCAAATTCCAAGTCTCCCCTCTAGTACCGTCCAGCCTGAAGTACTAGAGGCGATCGCCCGTGCCAAAGCCAAGCCCGAAATCGTTTGGGAAAAACTACCCGCCAACTTTGTATTACCCGATGACCCCGTGGAAAGCATTGCCCAACCCCTCCTCGCCGCCGCCCTCAACGACAGCTTAGAAATCGCTGAGCGTGTCCCCTCCGAAGCGATGATCGCCTCCAACATGGCATTAGTCGTTCGCATCAATCAAAAAACCATCGTCAAAGCCCCTGACTGGTTCTATGTAGATAAAGCCCATCGCCTTGGTGAATGCATGATCCGGCGCAGCTATAGCCCTAACCTTGACGGCAATACTCCGGCGATCGTGATGGAATTTCTCTCCGAAGAAGAAACCGGAGAATATTCCACCCGCCCCACCTTTCCCTACGGCAAAATGTACTTCTACGAAAAAATCCTAGAAGTCCCCCTATATATTATTTTTGACCCCAGCGACGGACGCTTAGAGGTGCGTAAACTTGTTGCATCCAGCGACTACGCAATCCAATCCCTAGACGAAAATGGGCGCTACTTCATCGAAGCCCTTGGACTATATCTAGGCCCATGGCGCGGTAGTAAATTTGAGCAAACCTTTTACTGGTTACGTTGGTGGGACAGTAACGGTCAAATTCTCCTATGGGGAACCGAACAGATCGCCCAAAATCAACTCTTATTAGAAGCCGAAAAGCAACGTGCCGAAGCCGAAAAGCAACG
>JBAXSK010000285.1:0-4809 GCA_037130765.1 Pseudanabaena sp. ELA607 | reverse complement strand
AGTCCCTTTATGCAAAGATCTCTAGGTGTTGCATTTCATCCTTGAATTGGCGAAACCTTGTAAAAAACCAACTAAAACCATTACTAATAAGATTAATAACAGATTTAAATACTCCATCGTTTTAATCTTAAAGTAAGAATCATAAACCCATTCTACTAATAAAGATAACCCTAAAAATATCAGTAAACCGCCAAGAACAGGTTTAGGGAATAAAGTTACTAATGAAGGACCAAAAATCAATCCACTAAAACCGAAAATCAACGAAAATAAAGAAAACCAATGAGTGCGAGATCCAATTTTATAGCTTAGTAAGCTAGTTCCAAATGAGTGATATCCCGTCAAACCACAGAAAAAACTAGCACAAAGATTAGCAAACCCCGCAGAACGTAACTCTTTGTTTAAATCAAACTCATGCTGAGTTGATAATTCTAAACCATTGACATTTAAAAGAAGTGTAATTGCAGAAAGAAAGGCAATAGAAAGTATCAAGTTAAAATGATTTAACAACTGAGAAATAAATATAGCTGAATTTAGATTTTTTAGTTCAAAAAGATTGAAAAAATGCCAATTATTATTCTCTACAGAAACCTGAATCAGCCAACCCAGAGATTGAGCTTTTTCTATAGAAATATTTGCCAAATTAAATATTACATGAAATAACAAATTAAAACTCAATAAACTAACAGGTAAAATTAGCCAATGTTTATAGCGCCGAGAAAGATAAACCAAGAAGGCACCAATCAATAGGGCTGACAACCATTGCCAAACTACCGGAAACTCAAATAATTGAGACAATGTTGATAATTTTAAGGAATCTTTGACCATAATTTGGATGCCGCCACGCGCCAGCAACCAACCTGTACCTGCTAAGAACCCCCCTATGACTGGATAGGGAAGAAACCGAGTCAGATTTCCGAATTTGAAAAAACCTAAACCCAAACATAAAATTCCAGTTAAAAATGTTGTAAAATCAATTACTCCTAATACTGTAATTAATACTTGATCTGATGTCGCATTTTGTGGCATTTCTTTTACGATTGAACCTGCCATAATTGCAATAATCACCGATGGAGGACTTTGGATATGAAATGCCGCATAACGGATGGAACTTGTTAAAGACATTACGATATTAATGATCAAGCCACTGAGAATCGCAAGACCAACTGCCGTTGTTACGTGTGCAGATAAACTACCAGTAAAAATATAACTTGCAATAGAAATCGAAAGAAACATTTGCACTAATCCCACAACCAAACCAGCAATCATACTTACTAATAACTGTTGGAAATCAATTTTTTTGAAAAGGGTAATCATAAATTAGTCCCTGACGGGGTGACAAAGGTTCGTAAAAGTATGTGTAGAGGAGACTCTGAAGGTTTAGGATAAAAAAGATAGGTCAGGAAATAGTTCAGTAGCGCGTGTTAGTGGAGCATAACGCACAAATAATTGACATGAAAAAGTTTGAGCGTAATAGATTGATTCCTGCATCCTAGCGGACTGGACTTTACTCAAAATCGAGTGGATCAAAGCTGATTGACGACTGGGCGCTATGACGTACATAGAGAATATGTACAGTGTCTTCTCTAATGGCAAAGATAATTCGATATTTGGTTCTTGATTTGCCATAAAGAAGTTGTCTAATTTCTGCGGATGTGGAATGATTTTCGTTGATTAAGGAGCCTCGTCTAGGCTTATCTTGTAAGGTTTCGATCGCATTCATTACCCCTCTAAACCATTGATCTGCATAATCAGGATTAGGCTCTTTTAGCCATAGATAAATTGATTCTATTTGTTGCTCTGCGGAACGGGTTAGTTTAACTTGAAATTCCATGTTTTCTCTGCATTTCTTCGATAAACTGATTCACTGGTCTAGTGCGACCCTGTGCGAGATCTTCTAATCCTTGTTTAATTCCTATGATGGTTTCTAGTTCTTCAATTGTATCCAGTAATTTTTGGTAGGATGTTGCATCTTGGATGACTAATTCTGCTTTGCCATTGATGGTTAATACGATGGGATGCCCAGTATTTTTCATCTGGGTGATCAGTTGATTGGTATTGCGTTTGAAGGTGGATAGGGATTGAATGTCTTGGCTGAGGTTAATCATAGGGCTACAGCACTAAATTTGCATTTAATTTAATGTTAGCACGAAATAAAAAAATTGCCCCTCAAGTCTTAAACTCGAAAGACGCTGACTATCTCGATTTAGTCCAGTAGTGGACAGACACAGCTAATTTGATGCTTTATAAGAATTTGGATATGTTTACGCAGTAAGCTTTTAACCTAAAACATACTGCACTATTTTAGGTGTGTCTATCCAGTAGCGTGTGTTAGCGGAGCGTAACGCACAAATAAAATAATTAGAAAAAATATGAGAACAGCCTACCGACCTATAAATCATCCTCTGACAACTCGGCTATTTTCATGATTGATTTTAGAGTTCCTAGTTTTAAATCTTGATTTCGATGAACTGGAATAGAAATAATTTTGTTCTCGCCGAGTTTCTCGTAAATATGATGACTGCCTGTAACTTTTTTGAGAACCCAGCCTTTTCCTTCAACTATTTTGCATAGTTTTTTACCTGAAACTGATTTCATACCGCAACTTCAACTACCTGAGCTAGTGCTTCTGGTCTGAAACTATCGTTAGCAACTTCTAGCCAACCTTCTATAGCATCTTGAAGGTTATTAAGTATTTCTTCCATTGTGTCACCTTCAGTTATGCAACCAGGTAAGGCGGGCACTTCAGCCCAATATCCTCCTTCTTCGGCAGGATAAATAATCGCTTTTAGTTTCATCTTTTTAGATTTGTTTTTGCTTGCACATAAGAATTTTAGCATATTGTATCATTAGACCCAATCGGACAAAAAAAATCGCCCCTCAAGTTTTAAACTCGAAAGGCGCTGACTATCTCGATTTAGTCCAGTAGTGGATAGACACACCTAAAATAGTGCAGTATGTTTTAGGTTAAAAGCTTACTGCGTAAACATATCCAAATTCTTATAAAGCATCAAATTAGCTGTGTCTGTCCAGTAGCGTGTGTTAGCGGAGCGTAACGCACAAATAATTGGGATGAAAAAGACTTGAGTGCGTTACATTCCATTAACTCACCCTACCGAACTAAACCAATAATAAATATCTCAGATAAGTTGTCCAAGTTTGAGAAACTCTTGAGCGCGTTCGATTTGCTGCTCAGCTTGTTCCTCCGTAATTTGCCCTGATTCACCATAGTCGCCTGTGAGACGTAGCTCTTGGGCTTCGATGAGCCAGCGATGGGACTCAACAAAAACTCGCTTGGGTTGAACAAAGTATTTGCCAAATGCGCTGATAACCGCAGAATGTTTAGAAAAAGTCATGTTTTCACCTTCAAGTAATGCGGAAGCGATGTAAAACATGGTGTAGTAAGCGCGGGCTGTGGCAAACTCTGGATAACCATCACGGAGTAAACTTCTAGCGGCTTCGAGGCTTCTATGGGCTTTGAGTAATAGTTCTTGTTGCGCTTCGGTCATAGGGCGATCCCCTCGTGTCGAATATTTCGCAAAAGCATATTGTTATGATTCAGAAAACGCTGCTCTGCCATAAATATACAGCTAATTACTTGATCGTATTTTAGGGATAGATCCGCAACAAAGCCGCCTGTTTTGAGGATTTCATCGCTGGGTTTGACTTCTCCTTTTAAAACAACCAGAATATCAATATCAGAACCATGAACTGCTTCATTCCTAGCTTGGGAACCAAATAAAACAATTTTTGCCAGTCTATCGCCATATTCTAGATACAAGGCTTGTCTTAGTTCGGCGAGGATATTCTCTAATTTTGGAGTTTTAAGTTTTTCAAGACTATGAATTGTTAACATTCTTTTTTCCTTTTTACTTTCTACTTTTGCCGTCCCATCACCCTCTTAGTTCTTTAATTCTATCGCGAGAGTTGTTATACCATTCTGTATTCCCTTGCTGTTGCCAGTCCAGTAGTGGATAGACACACCTAAAATAGTGCAGTATGTTTTAGATTAAAAGCTTACTGCGTAAACATATCCAAATTCTTATAAAGCATCAAATTAGCTGTGTCTGTCCAGTAGCGTGTGTTAGCGAAGCATAACGCACAAATAATTAGTCTAAAAAAGCCTTGAGTGCGTTACATTCCATTAACTCACCCTACCTGATTGAATTTTTGCTAGGAGTTCTTCGCAGTCTTTGACTAAAGGAATGCCAAGTTCTTGGGAGAGAGTGAGGGCGGATTGGCAATGGCTGAGGGGGTTGATTGGTTTGATGGGATTCTAAGCCTTTGTCGTTGTGACATAAGACTTGTGTGCTTCTGCATAAATTTTTAAAGCGACAGACATTTGCTGAGCCGCATTCTCTCCTTGTGATTGAAACCATGCAAAAGTTTCAGGATCTACTTGTACTGATGTTGTAATCTGTTTAGGACTTCTCAATTTTGCGTTAGCCCAGAAATCTGCTGTTAGAGGAGGAATATCTGATGTATCAATATCTTCATCACCCATTGCGTCAATTCTTTCCCAATCAGTCTGCGAGGTATTGTTCATAGTATCTGCGTTCATAAGATAGTGCCTTTCTTAATGAAATAATCCTAATTGTTTTTTCGTCAGGTTCTGTGTAAATAACCACCACGACTCGACCTTGAAGTAAGCCAATACCGATATACCGATCCTCTCCATAGTTTGCTCTTGTGTCAAGTTCAACAACCAGTGGTTGGCTATACTGAGGATCTAAACTTCTCAAACAGCCTCTAAGTCCTCCTGAATTTTTGCTAGGAGTTCTTCGCAGTCTTTGACTAAAGGAATGCCAAGTT
>JBAXSK010000284.1:0-4859 GCA_037130765.1 Pseudanabaena sp. ELA607 | reverse complement strand
TAAGCAAAATCCGACAATTACTTCCCATATTGACAGTCCCTAGCGCTGACTCAAGATAAATTCTGCTAGCAATAAATCTTGGGGCGTGGTCACTTTAAGGTTAGTTTCTTCACCGGTCACAATTTTGACCTCCTGACCCACCTTTTCAAACAAAGCCGCATCATCAGTGACTTCCCAGCCGTGGCGGAGGGCTTGTTCATGGGCAGATTTAAGCGCCGCCACGTTAAAGCCTTGGGGGGTCTGGGCCGCCCAGAGTACATCCCGATTCAGGGTATCAGTGACGGTTTGCTGCTGCACCACTTTAATGGTGTCTTTGATGGGCACAGCGGCAATAAACCCTTGACATTTGCTAAAAGCCTGATCACACCGCTCCAACAGGTCGGACGTAATTAAACATCTTGCCCCATCATGGATCAGTACCGTAGCGGCTTCTGGGGGTAAAGCTTGTAAACCATTAAATACTGATTGTTGGCGGGTTGCGCCCCCTTGAATCAATTGTAGAGATTTGGTCAGCAGTTGCGCTTTAGCAATATCGGCAAAGATGACCTGAAAAGCATCGTAATCATGGGGTTGAGCCATCACACCAATCCAATTAATGGCATCTGAAGCCAAAGCTGCTTCGATGGTCCATTGCAAAATTGGTTTACCCAGCAGAGGGAGCAGCAGTTTATTGCGATCGGCCCCCATGCGCTTGCCACTACCCGCAGCGGGAATCAAAATACATTTGTGCATTGGATATTTTTGCGGCGGCGGTGAACCCATGATGTCGGTTTTATATTTAGTCGAATGCTATTTTACAGTTCGTTAGTGAGCAAGATACCTGCCCCGCCAAAGTTTTGGGACTAATATTCATGCCCCACGAAACCAGAAAAAGCTATGCCTTGCGGCGGGATGCGCTATTCTGCCAGATGCCACCAACCAAATCCGGGACCAACAAACCGAACCGTGACCCAAATCGCCACAGTTAAACCAATCCCAATCCAAGAAGCTTGGGTAGTAATTTTGACAAACTGGCTGGCTTGCCCTTTCGTCCAAAATGGAATTTTACTAAATACTGGCTCTGATTTGCCATAGTCTTGCCCCAGAGCTTCTTTGCGCCGCTTTGACTCACCCATTGTGTTATTTCCTGATGCACTTGATGCCTAATTCCGCATAATTATTGCTGAATTAGGGATTTAATTGCTTAAACGAAGTGTGAATATTTCTATACTTTTTTAGGCTAGCCCCTACTTCACAGGCACACTAAGCACCACTTGCAATCATACTTAAATGCCACTTTGGTGTAACACCCGCGCATCAAAACCCACCGAACGCAGCATCGCAGTAAGGGACTCCGCCCGTCCGCGCTCTCGATAAGCTTGAACTTGAATGCAAGACCCGCGCCGTGAAGAAATCACCTTGGCAGTAGGCACAATTTCTTGGATTTGGCTCAGCAAACTATCGCTCGTAGCTGGTAAAACCACTGCATAATTTAGCTCATTGGGCTGTCCATCCACAGGGGGAATATTCTGACTCAGGAAAGCGAATAATTGGTTGATTTCGCCCGGAGTGTCAGGATTACCCACAGGTACATTGGCAGGCAGATTAACTGGATCAGAGGCAGCGACTGTGGTGGACCCAGTATTGTTGAAGTTACCATTACTCAAATCGCTATAACCTGCTTGATAATTACTGCGGTAATTGCGATTGATGGTGACGTTATTGGGCGCGGCATTATTACGGGGCGTGGTATTGGCAGCGGTATAGTTATTAGTAGGTGGAATTACTGAGCCAGACACAGGGGCAGGGGCATTGGCAGCGCTAAATTGATTAGAACGAAAGCTATTAATACTCGGACTGCTGCTAGTAGTAGCGCGATTCAGATTAGGACTGGGACTAACAACGGGTGCAACTGCTCGACGCACCGCAGGGATATTAGGGGGCGGCATGGCAATGGGATCCCTATCAATTAAAATCTCTGGTGGTGGCGTGACAGTTTGCCCATAGGCTCGATCAGCGTACCCCATGATGGCGACCGATGCACTGATTATGGTCACTCCCCCTAGCAGGGCTATACTAGCTAAGTTTGATGTCATCCGATTACCCCAAAAACAGCGTCCTAATATCATAAATCACCGCCAATAATTTCATTAATGTTGGGTTGACGCTTAGAGCTACCAGTTTGATCAAGAAAAGTTTTATGAACTAAGATCCAACTCCCTAGATTGGTAAGATTCTACCCTTACAGGGCTAACTAGCAGCGCCTTGGGCTAGATTTTTGTCACAGGCCGACAAGCTGACTTAATTTTACTTAAACTTTTACTTAATAACATTTACCTATAAACTACCTAGAAACAAATTGGACTATGCTAGTACCTAAGAACAACTAACCCCCCATGGCAGCAAGCACAGGGTATCAGTTCCGCTCTTTTCAGCAATTGCTAAATAGTTCAGTGTCTAATAGTCTTCATATTCTTGTTTTAGCTTGGGAATTTCCGCCTCGTGTTGTGGGCGGCATAGCGCGTCATGTGGCTGAACTTTATCCGGAACTGGTGCTGCGGGGTCATCGGGTAAGTATTGTTACGGTTGCGCCCCGCCCCACTTCTGACAAAGTGGATGATAACCCCTGTCCCGAGCAGGAAATCGTCTCCGGTGTTGCTGTGTATCGGGTAGAAGTACCAGAGCACTATGATTTCTTTGAGTGGGTGCGCCTGATGAACCGGAATATGGTGCAATATGTGCAGCAGAACCTAGAACCCCAAGCCCGTGATAATTCTGATCTAGCTGATCTAGGTGATAGTCTGCCCCATCAATTTGATCTGATCCATGCCCATGACTGGTTAGTGGGGGAAGCAGCAGTCGCCTTAGCCGAAACCTATAATTTGCCGATTATTGCCACGATCCACGCCACGGAATATGGTCGCTGCAATGGGATTCATAATGATACGCAAAGATATATTCACAATCAAGAATTACGCCTGACTCAAGCGGCTAAGCGAGTCATTGTTTGCACGAAATATATGCAAGGGGAGGTGGAGCGTGCCTTGGCTTGTTTGCCCAATAAAACTGACATTGTACCCAATGGCTTGAGCCGAGAACGAATTCAGCAAATCCAAGCCCCGCAACAAACTGATTTTGATCGTGTGGCTTTACGAGCTAAATATGCCCAATCCCATGAGGCTTTGATTTATTATGTCGGTCGCCTTACCTACGAAAAAGGCGTAAGCATTCTCCTTGATGCTATCCCCAAAATTTTAGCCGTCTTGCCTGTGCAACTAGTGATCATCGGCACAGGGGATCTGTATCTGCCCACCCTAAATCACATTATTGGTCGCTTGGGCATTGGGCAAAATGTCAAATTTACTGGTTTTATGTCCGATGCCGATCTCTATCGCCTCCAAACCATTGCCGACTGTGCTGTATTTCCTAGCCTCTATGAGCCTTTTGGCATTGTGGCCCTCGAAAGCTTTGCTGGGGGCGTGCCGGTGGTGGTATCGAATACGGGAGGCTTACCAGAGGTGGTACGCCATGAAATCACTGGCATGGTCACCCAAGTTAATGATAGTCATTCCCTCGCAATGGGGATTTTAAGCGTGCTGCAAAATCCTCAACAACGCACCCAAATAGTTAATACAGCTAAACAAGAATTGCAACAACGCTTTTGCTGGACAACCATTGCCGCCCAAACCGAAGCAATTTACCATCGTCTATTACAAGATTTAGTGTCTATTACTTGAGACGGGGATCATAGTTTACGCGGGTGTTTAGCAGAAATCTTGAGCAAGGATCTGTTAGATTTATATATGTTTACAAAATAAATTTACTAACCATACTGTATGAGCTTACTGATCGTTGGTGCGACAGGTACATTAGGGCGGCAAATTACACGTCATGCGCTCGATCAGGGGCTAACCGTAAAATGCCTAGTGCGCTACCCCAAAAAAGCGAGTTTTTTACGGGAGTGGGGCGCTGAATTGGCCGTCGGTAATTTGAATCGTCCCGAAAGTATTACCGCCGCCCTTGAAGGCATTACGCAAATTATTGATGCTTCTACCACTCGCGCTACCGATAGTCTGCGGATTCGCCAAGTTGATTGGGATGGCAAAGTAGCTTTGATCCAAGCTGCCGAAAAAGCCAATATTAGCAAATTCGTCTTTTTCTCCATTCTCAAGGCTGAGGATTATCCTAAAGTGCCATTGATGGACATCAAGCATTGCACTGAGCTTTTTTTACAAAAAACCGACCTCAATTACACGATCCTCAAACCCTGCGGCTTCTTCCAAAACCTGATCGGTGAATATGCGATCCCCATCCTCGAAAATCAAACGATTTGGCTAGGGGGTGAGTCGTCGCCGGTAGCTTACATGAATACCCAAGATATTGCCAAATTTGCGGTGCGATCCCTGACCATTCCCGCGACGGATCGTAAATCTTTTGCCCTAGCAGGGCCCAAAGCTTGGGAACCGAAGGAAATTATTCGCCTCTCGGAAAGAATGTCAGGGCGCACGGCTCGCACGGCCAATATGCCTTTAGGTTTAGAGCGGTTTGCCCGTAATGTGGCTTTGTCCTTTGAGTGGGGTTGGGGATTTGCGGAACGCATGGCATACGCTGAGGTGCTCGCCAGCGGTCAAGCTTTTAATGCTGACATGAAAGAAACCTATGAAATCTTCGGCTTAAAAGAAGATGACATGACCACTTTAGATGGTTATTTACAGGAATATTTCGGGCGCATCCTCCGCAAACTCAAGGAGTTAGACTACAAGGAACCCAAGGTAAAAAATCCTTTTTAATATTCTGGTTTATGTTCTGGTTTAATTCATATAAGTTATAGTCAATCAAATTAAGAATGGCACGGCTTGAAGGCAATAAATAACACCACC
>JBAXSK010000283.1:0-4880 GCA_037130765.1 Pseudanabaena sp. ELA607 | reverse complement strand
CTATAACGCTCATAGCGTTTAGCATCTGGAGAATTTCACCTTAACAATGACAATGACGAGGTATTAATGCCAACTATAGAAGTCCAAAAATTTGAAGAAATCCAAGCGCCTAACGTTCGTCAAAGATTAAGTTTGGACAGTCAAGAAGTTAAGGAATATCTCAATCAAAAAATGGAATATATCCTTAAACATCGAGCTGTTGAGCATCCGTTGCTCAACTATTATCGTGACAACAAGTTTACCAAGGAACAAGAGAAAAACTTTTACTTGGAATGCTGGTATTACTTTCAATATGAGCCGTTCTATATCACTGGTTTAGCCATGAATACCCGTGATTACAACATTCTCCGCGAAGTTGTACTTAACGTGATTGATGAGGTTGGAGGTAAGGTAACTCACGAAACTCTTTTTCGTCAACAACTTAACCAAATCGGTATTAGTGATGCCGAGATTGATAATTATCAATATTTACCAACTACTGCCGCAATCAATCAAGGTGCAATGGAACTATATACACAGCCTCCAATTGAAAGGGGGTTGGGCGCATTGTATGCGGATGAAACTATGTCCGCAGTTTTGGCATCTCAACTCAACGATGGCTTGAAAAATCAAGGCTATGACGAGAATATTAGACAGCATTGGTTGATGCACCTGAATGTGGAAATTGGACATAGCAATAATGCTTTTAATGCGATCGCGCCCTATGTTATTAATCAACAAGGTCGGGAATTGTTTGAGGCAGGTATCAATAGATATTTGGAACTGCTAGAAGCTTATTGGGATGGCGTTGACACAATTGTCAGAGGCTAAAAAAACATCTGTAAATTTCACACTTCATTTTGTAAATTCCCCATACATATTATTCATCAATCAAGTTTACATGAGTAAAGTTTTAACTGTTACCGACTTGGATAAAGAGATTCATGACAATATCAGTAGTATTTTCACTGATGAATCTTTAACCCTACTGCAACATCAATTTGTGCGTGATGGTTTTATTAAAATCCCCGAAATTGTCCCTCGGCATATTCGTTTACAGATGAAAGAAGAAGCTATTAGGCTTTTGGAATTATCTGCTGAACGCCGTGATTTAAAACTGGTCACAACAGGAAATACGCCTCGAAAAATGAGCGTGGTCATGAGTGAGGTTATTGCTAGTAATAGTGAATTTATTAACACTATCTATCGCTCTAAACCACTTTTGGAACTTCTACAGAAGTTGGCTGGCGAACCATTTTTGCCTTGCCCTTCTAAAGATGAAGAATTTCTAATTAGCAGACACGAGAAGAGTGGTGACACTCACGGTTGGCACTGGGGCGATTATAGCTTTGCGCTAATTTGGATTTTGGAAACTCCACCTACTGAATATGGAGGAATGTTGCAATGTGTACCCCATACAAAATGGGACAAATCCAATCCCAGAATTCATGAATATTTATGCGAAAATCCAATTCGTACCTATGGATTTGTTAGTGGTGACATTTACCTATTAAAAACAGACACAACTTTGCATCGTACAGTGCCTCTAAATCGTGATGCTACTCGCATTATGCTCAATATGACTTGGGGTTGTTTGG
Organism: Pseudanabaena sp. ELA607; assembly: GCA_037130765.1. Classification (GTDB taxonomy): domain Bacteria; phylum Cyanobacteriota; class Cyanobacteriia; order Pseudanabaenales; family Pseudanabaenaceae; genus JBAXSK01. The sequence goes on along the minus strand of JBAXSK010000283.1, from coordinate 3,303 downwards.
ATGATCAAAAGAGGAATCTCATTAGTAACGATCGCTGGTGGGCAGAAAAAGAGGTAGAAGCAGCTACTTATACTAATTAGCTTAAATACTAGGGGCTAGAAATCATTGTATATCTAGCCCTCTATGAACTTCCATACGCAACTTTCTATTCTCGAACCCCTCAAAATCTTAGTCATATAAACAAACTTAATGCAGTCTGAAACTTTTATTCAAGATTTTGAAAATAAAGCTGATACAGGTTTGATCATGTCTAGTACTCGCTGGCTTATTGATCACTATAAAGCCAAAGAAAAGTATCGCAAACAGATGGTTGAAGATTTAGATTTAAAATCTGGTGACATTGTGTTAGATGTTGCGTCAGGTCCAGGGTTATGGTCAAATCTTTTAGCCGCAAAAGTTGCTCCTCATGGTCGTGTCGTTGGTATTGATTGTTCTGCTGAGGCAATTAGTTATGCCGAAAAAAACTTAGAAAAATCACCTTATCAAAATCTTATTACATACTCCCAAGCAGATTTTTTCAATCTCCCATATTCTGATGCAACTTTCGATCTAGCTTTTTGTGGTAATACACTCATGTATTTCCCAGATTCAGTCAAGCAAAAAATTATTAAAGAGCAACAAAGAGTTGTTAAAGAAGGTGGTAAAGTTGCATCTAAAGAATACGATGGCGATACGATCATTAACTATCCTATTCCTTCAGAATTATGGTTGAAATTGAAAAGTGGGGTCGCTCAAGCTCTAGCAAATAGAACAGTAGAAGAATATTACGATGAATATGTCGCGCGTAAAATTCCTAAGATATTTCTAAACCTTGGTTTAAAGGATATTTCCACCATACCTTATCCCATTCAAATCTTTTCACCTTTATCATCTCATCAAATTAATTACATCACTGAAGAAAGTAGATGGTTAATTAAAACGGCTACTCCTTATTTAACTTCAACAGAAATATCAATGTTGGAATCATTTTTTGATCCTAATTCAACTAATTACATCCTCAATAGAGAGGATTTCTCCTATTTCCTAGTTGAATTTATGTCAATTGGTAAAGGATAGGATTGTATTTTAATTAATTCTAGATGTAAGTAAATAATGGAGCAAATCTTAAATGGGGCAAAATCTTAACTTGCAGGTAACAGAACCAGTAATACCTTTTGTCAACTCATTCAATGAATGGGATCCTCTAGAGGAAGTAATTGTTGGACGCTTAGATGGCGCAGTCATCCCCCCTTGGCACATCACAATCAAGGCAACTATGCCGCAGCGCTATTGGGATTTTTTTCGAGTCTATGGAGGGCAACCATTTTCTCAAGAACTAATCAAAGCTGCTGAAAAAGACCTCGAAGAACTTGTCCATATCTTAGAAGGAGAAGGTGTTACTGTTCGTCGTCCTGATGCTATTAACTATAGCTCTCCCTACTCAACACCAGACTGGTCGAGTCTTTCTGGACTTTATGGAGCAATGCCTAGAGATGTGATGATGGTTATTGGAGATAAATTAATTGAAGCTCCTATGCCTTGGCGATCTAGGTACTTTGAAATCAATGCCTATCGCTCATTAATCAAAGAATACTTTCATCGTGGCGCACAGTGGATTCCTGCTCCAAAACCACAACTATGCGATGAGTTATATAACTATCAGTACGAAGAAGCAGACAAAGAAGCAGAATTTAACTCTTTATTAACTGAATTTGAACCAGTTTTTGATGCAGCAGAATTTACCAAGTGCGGTAGGGACATTTTCGTACAGCAAAGTCAAGTTACTAACCGTTTTGGTATTGAGTGGGTTCGTAGAATTTTAGGTAATGAGTATAAAATTCATGAACTTAAATTTAAAGATCAATCAGCTATGCACATTGATGCTACTTTTGTACTCCTGTCTCCTGGTAAGGTTTTAATCCATCCTGAAAAAGTGCCAAAAGTGCCTGAGATGTTTAAGAATTGGGAAGTACGCCAAGCACCTGAATTCTGTATTCCTGATAGTCATCCTCTCTATATGAGTAGTAAAGGAGTGGGGATGAATCTTTTAACACTAGATGAGGAAAGAGTAATTGTCGAAAAACAAGATGAAGCAATGATTAACTTGCTCAAGGATTGGGGATTTAAACCGATTCTTTGCAATTTCCGTAACTTTAACACCTTTGGTGGTTCCTTTCATTGTGCCACACTTGATATTAGAAGAAGAGGAACGTTGCAATCCTATTTCTAAGCCAAAGGATTAGTTTTTGTACTATCCTCTTCTCCACAAATGAGAGGCGTTTTTGCCATCGCTCCGCCTATCTTAATGGCTATTTCTCTCTTTCTTCTCTTAAGCATATTTACTTATGACAAGACTGAGATTACCCCTTACACTTTGAATTAGCAAGTGTAAATTATTCAAAACTAAGGTAGTAAAATTGTTTGTTATAGAGAAATTCCAACGTCCTTTAGGCATTCTAGCCCTAGTTGCTGCGGCTTTAATCTTAGGCTCAATTCCTACAGCTATCAAAGAGGCGATGGAGTATTTTTCTCCTTCTGTACAGCTTGCTCTTCGTTTTTTGATTGGGGCAGTAGTATTAACTCCCTTTGTGCGTGAATTTAATCTTGGCTTACTTCGTGACGGTTTAATTTTGGGACTAGTTACCTTTGTTAGCTTTGCTAGTGAGACAATTGGACTAGAGACAATTTCTGCTAATCGTGCTTCATTTATTTTTGGTTTAAGTGTTGTTTTTGTCACTTTGTTTGAATTGGTGTTTCGCCAGCGCCTATCTGTGCGGGCAATATTAGCTAGTGCATTAGCTTTTGGTGGTATTGGAGTGATGTCTTGGGAAGGTGGAGAAACTTCGCTAGGTAATATTTGGTTAGTAGTGGCAGCGCTATGTGATGCCATTAGTGTCATTGTGTTAGAAAAATTTTCTCCCCAGTACTCGGCAGTTGCGCTCTCGGCAATTCGGGTCTGGTGTGTTGCTCTTTTGGGTTTAATTTGGGCTGCACCAGAGATTACCACAGAGTTTCAAGTCCTGACTCGGCACTGGGGTGCTTTGCACTACTTAGGTATTGTTGCTACTGGACTAGTTTCTTGGCTTGCTGTCATTGGACTGCGTTGGATTCCTGCTCATGAGGCTGCTATTTTTTTAGCATTAGAGCCATTGTTTGGTGGAGTAATTGCATTTTTCTTAATAGGTGAAACTTTTGGAATACGGGGTGGGATCGGAGCGCTAATGGTACTGTCTGGCATAATTTTGGTAATTACTCGTCCTCAACTTAAAGAAGATGAGAATATGAAACTTGGTCAAGTAGAAATCAAGCCAAGCTAGATTGAAT
>JBAXSK010000282.1:0-4896 GCA_037130765.1 Pseudanabaena sp. ELA607 | reverse complement strand
TAGAAAGAGTAAAACCCGTTCTGTACTTTACTTTTATTTCCCAACAGGTCTAATATGTCACTCAGTCCTTCTTTCCCATTAATTTGGACAGTTCGCAAAATCAGCAAACTATCTTCTAATAAACTCTCAACATCGATGGAATAATATTCGGGAAGATATTCAGGTAAACGGCTAGTACCTTCACCTAAAAGAATTGCGGCTCCATGCCAATTGTGACTTTTTAAGTGATACAAGCCCACGGCAATTTGCAAAATACCTTGATAAAAAGCGCGATCGCTTTGCCAAGCATCATTCCAAATTGCTTCTAGCGTGTCATGACAATTGTAATAATCGCCATTGTTAAACTGGGCGATCGCTTCTTTAAATAATAGATCGGACATACAATCCTGTCAGTGACTAATTAACGATCTAACCAGCGATCTAAATCTGCGATACTTTCAAAATCTAATAAAGCATCACCTAATTTTTCCAATTGGGCGATCGCTAAATTTGCAATTTGAGTTTCGTGGCGATCGGTCAACTTGCCAAACCGCTTCGATAGTTGCCGCACTAATAATCTTATTTCGCCCTCTTGACGACCTTCTTGGCGACCTTCTTGGCGACCTTCTTGGCGACCTTCTTGGCGACCTTCTTGTCTTGCCTCTTGATATACTCGCGATTGCTTGATGTCACTTAGTAAAAACATAGCCTCGATCTCCTGACGACTTAGCTTAGAAAACTTTGATAATAAAACACTCTCTAATAATTCTATAATGCCTTGCCTAACTGCGACATCAGATATCTCAGTTCTGGTTCGCTGCATTAGTTGTTGTACCATTGCCGAAGCTTGTGATTCTTTGCTGACAATCAGTTGAATTAAGCCGATTCCAATCGAGATTGGCATAACTGAAGCCAACTCGTCAAGGTAAATCCGCACGATACGATCGCTATTTATCAACTCTTGCTGGTAAGCGGTTAATGTCTGGACTTCAAAGCTGCGTTTAGCAAATATGGCGACTGCTTTCCAGTCCTGAGCAGGTTTGTATTGGTTGAGATAAATGTTGATTTCAGCGATGAATTCCCAATAAAATTCTGGTTTGTCCTGAAATTGCACCTCCGCAAAATAGATCGGTTGATCTAGTCGATCAGGCATAAAAATACCATCAAAACGAAAAGCTTTTTCTTTGACTTCGACAGAAGTAAACTGGTAGCAATCGGCATTTGCCAATGGTTGACCAAGTAGTTCAAACAATAGCGTGTCAAAGGTAAGGAACAGTTGGTAGAAGATTGTATCAGTTCGCATGGCTCAAAGATGGCGTTGTAAAGAAGTCACGATCGCTTGTTTTTGTTCGGCATCATAGCCCCATTTTTCTAGGAAAGCGGCATATTCGCCATGTCCTGAAATAGCCGATGTTTGCATTTGAGTAGCTATTTTCTGAACTTCGACAAGATCGACTTTCTCAATTAATAATGCGGTACGCTTAGCCACGCGTTCGGAACCTTGAGCTTGTTCAGGATTTCCTGCGCGTTGATGGGTAATTGCCATCGCTGTTGACATCGCCAGATTTTTGACTAGAAGTTCAGCGATCGCATTGGGTGCAGATTGCAAAGAGCGAATAACGCCAGTGCTAGGAGCATCGGCTAGTTGCCATTCACCAGTTAAGAAACACACAAAAAATCCCCGCGCTCCATTTTGAGTTTGGATAAGAGCGGCTATTTCTGTTTCTAGTTGTGCGTCATCTAAGGATTTCTGCGAAAGCAGACTTTCGGTATAGGCGATCGCTTCTTCAAAAGTCATAATTTTCATGCTTCTTGGCAAATTTTTCGGCATACTTTTTGGCAAACTGTTTGTATGCTAACACTTTGCTATTAATTTCCAATCTAGAATACATTGCTCTTAAATATTAAGTTTGAGGCTAAAAATAGTCTCCTACCCTGTTTTTAGTTTCAAGCAAATAAATGATTTTTATATGCAATGGTTTAAATTTAACTGGTTGAGTATCAAATCAAAGCTAATTGTGATGTTGCTAACTGTCAGCAGTAGCTCAATTTTTGTGACTGCTTATCTTGGCTATCAGAGCGGAAAATCAAATTTAACCGATCGCGCTTTTAATCAGTTAACTAGTGTACGGGCTTCCAAAGCTTATCAGATCGAATCTTATTTTAAAAATACCCGTAATCACATTCAAACCCTGAGCAATGATCCATCCATGAGTTTGGCGATCGCCGAATTTACAAAAGCGTATCAACAGCTTGAGAATGCTAAATTACCAGAGGATACAGCCACAAAAATTAGAGGATATTATCAAAATGAATTTTTACCTAAATTAGCCCAAACTGAGCAAGGTTCTCCAGTTCTCAATTCTTTTTTGCCAGAGTCAACGGCTAGTAACTATCTGCAATATCATTACATTGCCACCAATCCCAATGCGATCGGCAAAAAGCATTTATTAGATAAAGCAAGTGACGGCAGCGAATATAGTAACGTGCATGAGCGTTATCATCCGATCTTTCGGAACATTATTGAGAAGTTTGGCTATTACGATATGTTCCTAATCGATCCACAGGGAACGGTCGTTTATACAGTCTATAAAGAAACAGATTTCACAACTAACTATACAACTGGAGCCTATAACGATAGCAATATGGCGCGTTTAGTCGCATCGGTGCGCCGCTCTAAACAGAAGAATTATGCCAGCATTATCGATTTTGAATCCTACGCTCCTTCCTATGGCGCACCTGCGGCGTTCATTGCTGCGCCAATTTTTAATACCGTCAATAATCAATCTAAATTCGTTGGTGTTCTGGCGATTCAAGTGCCTGCCGATGAGATTAATAATGTGATGACAGGTAATCGTAAATGGGAAAGTGATGGCTTAGGTAAAAGTGGTGAAACCTATTTGGTCGGTCAAGATTTTCTCATGCGATCAATATCACGGTTTTTAGTGGAAACTCCAGATAATTATTTGCAAACCCTAACCACTTTGGGTGTAACCAAAGATACGATCGCCCGTATTCGCCAATACAAAACCTCGATTTTAGAGCAGAAAGTGCGAACTAAGGCGGCGGAAGAAGCGATTAAGGGTAAACAAGGGATTGAAATTATTCGGGATTATCGCGATATTCCTGTTTTGAGTTCATACGCGCCCTTACAAATAGAAGGATTGAATTGGGCGATTCTCTCGGAAATAAATTTAGCGGAAGCCTATGCACCGATTTATGAGTTTGAGCGCCAATTATTAATTTCAGCAACATTATTGATGTTGTTAGTGATTGTCCTCGCAATGCTGATGTCTTCCGTTTTTGTGAAGCCAATTAATCAATTGATTGAGAGTGCCCGTAAGGTTGCGTCTGGACAATTGGATGCGATCGCCACCCTTGATACTAACGATGAATTTGGGGAACTGGCTCAATCCTTTAACGCTATGGTATTGAGCCTACGCGATCAGACTAATTTAGTTGAAGAAAAGAATCGCGAAAATGAGCAGTTATTACTTAGCATTTTTCCTGCGGCGATCGCTAAGCGTCTCAAACAAGGCGAAAAAAATATTGCCGAAAGCGTTTCTAATGTGACCGTGTTATTTTCCGATTTAACAGGGTTTACCAAATTGTCTGATTCTTTGACCGCCTATGAAATTGTCAGCATTCTCAATGATCTGGTTACGATTTTTGATGAAACTGCCGAACGCTATGGCATGGAGAAAATCAAAACTATTGGTGATAGCTATATGGCGGTCTGCGGTTTATCTGTTCCCTACCTCGATCATGACAAAAGAGCGATCGACTTTGCCCTTGAAATGCAAGCGATCGTGCGGCGCTTTAGTCAGGAGCGAAACTTCCAATTAAATATCAGTTTAGGTATTAATTCTGGCGATATTGTTGCGGGAATTGTCGGTCGAAATAAATTTATTTATGATGTCTGGGGTGACACGATTAATATTGCCAGTGCCTTAAAATCCGCCTGTCCTGAAGGGGCGATCGTGGTTTCTGGTGATATTTACAACCGTTTATCCGATCTTTATGAGTTTGTTGCGCTAGCCACCAAAGTGGAAAATGGTAATGATTTATTGCAATCATGGCAACTCAAAAGCACAGTAAAACCTAGATAGATTATCGCTATATGCTGCAACCTAGTTCCAATCAATTGTTTATTTGGGCGATCGCTTTAATTATTGGCTTAGCTCTATCCGTAATTATTCTCGGTGAAGTGATCTATCGTCTGCAACATCGCCGCCGCCCCCTCGCCGCTACTTTGGAGGTCGTGCGAAACTTTGTATTACCGATGTTCGCGTTCATGCTATTTGTGCAGTATGTCCTCCAACGTCCTGCTAGTGATGAACTCGTAAAAGCTGTTCAAACTCTATTTTGGATCTGTGTTCTCCATGCCTCACTTTCGCTATTAAATGCAATTATTTTTGAGCAAGCTAAAGCTGATACTTGGCGAGCCAGAGTTCCCAAACTATTAATTGATTTATTTCGTCTATTTTTAGTACTACTAGGAACAGCGATCGTCCTAGCAACGGTTTGGAAGGCTGACTTAGCAGGATTAGTCACGGCTTTGGGTGTGAGTTCGATTGTGATTGGTCTAGCGCTCCAAGATACCCTCGGTAGCGTCATGTCGGGCATTGCTCTACTATTTGAACGCCCTTTTTCCGTAGGCGATTGGCTGAAGGTTGGTGATATTCAAGGGCAAGTGATTGATATCAATTGGCGAGCTGTGCGCCTGATTACTTTTGAACGCGAGATGGTAATCATTCCTCACAAGCTAATAGGCAATGAAATCATTCGTAATTTCAGCCAACCTCAACCAATTCATGCGGAACGTATTCGGGTCGGATTCTCGTACAAGAGTCCCCCCAACTTGATTAGACCTGTTGGGAAATAAAAGTAAAGTACAGAACGGGTTTTACTCTTTCT
>JBAXSK010000281.1:0-4934 GCA_037130765.1 Pseudanabaena sp. ELA607 | reverse complement strand
CGATTGACTATTCTAATTTACAGCTTTAACATTACTTTGCATCACTACCAAATTTATTTTGTACATTACCAATCCAGTTTATCTAGAGTTACGCCTTGTTCAATGGGTTCAGTACGGGCTGAATTGATACTTTGAACCATTCCTTCAATTCCTCTAAGATATTCATCATCGCTGACATAATCGGATTGGTCTAAAATTTTAATTTCGTCTTTAGAGAAGCGATCGAGTAACCATAGGAATTTGTCGCTAACGCTATCATCAATTTGTAGGGTGATTGTCCGCATAAGTTAACTCCTAATTTCTCTGTATAAATCGCTTGCACACTGAGGTTCATACTTTGATATCTTATCATTTTTACTTTGACTCGTAGTAACAGCGATCAAATGGGGTGTTTTACAAAATTTATCTTGTAATCTAAAGACATATTTAGATAAACTATGCAATGAGATACGGTTTCAAAAAAACAGGGTAAACAAGCTTATGTTGATTTTAGCTGGCGATATCGGTGGTACGAACACCAGACTGAGCCTTTCTGCATTAAATGATTCTCAATCATCACCATCGGTTATTAGGGAGGAGACTTATCCTAGTGATAAGGATGGACTAGTGCCAATAGTGCAGAAGTTTCTTGGGCATGACACTAGACCAGATAAGGCTTGTTTTGCTGTGGCTGGTCCTGTGTTGAACAACAAATGCAAGATCACGAATCTGCCTTGGGCTGAACTTGATGGAGAAATTTTGCAGCAAGAGCTTGGTATATCTAAGGTTGCCTTGATTAATGATTTTGTTGCAGTTGGCTACAGCATTGTTTTTGAAGAAAATAAGAATTTGTTAACCTTGCAAACAGGTGAATATATTCAGGATGCGCCGATCGCTATTATTGGTGCTGGTACTGGTTTAGGCAAGGCATTTGCAATTCCTCAAGGTGATAGTTTTCAGGTATTCCCAACGGAAGGGGGACATCAAAACTTTGCACCTTCTGATGCTTTGTCAAAGGAGCTTTTGGGGTATTTGGGATTTTATGGTGTTATTGATGTTGAGAGGGTTGTTTCAGGACCTGGAATTGTAAGTATTTTTAGATTTTTGCGTGATAGAAAGTTTAGTCGTGAGAATGATGGTGATTTTCTTTTACAGAGCGATCCTGCGTCTGCGATCGCTAAAGGCTCGGCTGAGGGTAATTTTCTCTGTCAGAGGACTATGGAGATTTTTATTGAAGCCTATGGCTCGGCGGTTGGTGATGCAGTTGTGAGTCTGCTTCCTTTTGGTGGAGTTTATATTGCTGGAGGGATTGCAGCACAAAATACTGCGTTAATGTCTTCTGGCATTTTTATAAATGCTCTTAAAAAGAAGGCAAGAGTAAATGTTAGTTTGTTGGATAAAGTACCCGTTCATATTGTGCTAGATACACTCGAAGGGTTGCGTGGAGCAGTTAAGTACGCTCATTACAAAATATAGGCTAGGATCACCTCTATATATTAGGATAGATAATCCTAGCATTCGTCTTGATTATGAAGGGATTCAATGCTCTTTTTATTGATTCGCCCTCATAATTGCAAATCTACCACTAGTCACAAAACCCGCCTCAATAGCGTGTCGGGCTGCCCCCCACATGACAATGCTGTTGTCTTGAAAAACTTTAACGGAAATGCCTTCGTTATAAGCTCTAAAATTTCCCTCTTTATCAATAAAAGCATTGATAAATTTTCCTTCTTTCAAGATTTCAATGGGAATATCAATACCGCCAATATAAACTCCGCCACTGGTTTTATAGGTAAGAGCTAAATTGCCTGCTTGCGCTCCCCAAATAGAGATAAAAAAATCCAAAACTTCTTTACATAATGGATTCCCTTCTTGGGCAGCTTGAATGATTGCATCAGCATCATCTATATTTGGCTGATTTCCCCATTCGGGAAGACTTTGGAAAAAACGATAAATTCTGGTTAAACCAGGAGCAGATAGAACATATTCATAACTAACAGGACTATTATCTCCGTCCTCCTGTTTTTGTTGTTTCAGAAATTGTAAAAGATCCCAATCTTTATCTATTCGAGCACCAAAATCCGCATGACCGCCTTCAGAAGAAATTGGTTCTAAGCCTTTTTTTTCATCATGGCTATACCATAATGCTTGACCTAAGCCTCCACTCACCAGCATTAATACTCGACGATCTTTAGGATTAGATTGCGATTTACCATGATAAAGTTCTTCTAACTCATCTTCTCCATTTCCCAAAAAAATACCATAGCCAATTGCTTCCATATCATTAATAAAAGATACAGGAACATTTTTATAGGGGAGTTTTTGTCTGAAGTCATGCTCAGTAAAAGTTGCTTTAAATTCCTTGCGATCAACTTGAGCCTCACCATGATCAACGGGACCTGCTACACCAAAACAAGCACCATAAATATCTTCATGATCATCATATTTTCCATAATAATATTGCTCTAAAAATGTCTCTATCATGTTTTCCAAGCCTTGAGCATAATCCTTAGTTGTATAAGTTTCATGGGCAATCAAGGAATCCAGAACCACTTTTTTTTGAGAATCATCTTTTCTGTGAGTAAAAAGACCGAACTCGCTCTTGTCACCCGCAATTTTACCAGCCAGAATAACCATAGAATTTACTCTTCAATTATATTAAATTTATCCGAGACTTGCCTGAAAAAATATAGCTAGAAATAGAAACTAAAAACCTAAGTCTTCTAGCTCTTCTTTAATACCCTTAATTTTTGCTTGTGAACGTGTTACAACTAGTCCTAAATTAACTCCATCAGGAGCAATAAAACAAATAGCTAAGGATATTGTCAAGTTTAAAAAATAAACCATCATTGTTCCCTCTTTTAATCTGAAAATTGAGTATATGAGGTTGCCAAATTTAGTTACATCGCCGAAACTATCTAAAGCTTCTTGAATCTCATTTAAGGAATCAAAACCCTCAATTGCCTCTCCCACTGCATCACCACCCTCTGCAAAAAGAGCTTGATAGAGGGCTGGATCATCGTCTTTGAGTTGTTTATTGTGATACAGGGGTAGTCCGTTATCTAGTTCAAAAATAAGGATTGATTTGAGGTGTCCTTTTGAGGTAGTAACAGCCTCGTCCAGAAGAACGTCAAGCTTTTGTTGTTCTGCTCGTTGTTGTGTCATAAAGGAAATTCTCGCAATTTTGACCTTGAAGAAGTTTAATACTGATTCCTGAAAATCATTTTCTTTTGATTGTTGATATTTGTCAACTGTTCTTCTCGATTCCTGTATTGTTTCTTTGATTTGAGGCTGGTTCATTTCCCCAAGAAAGTATTGGTCGAAAGCAATAAAAATTTCCCGCTCTCTCTCAGGGGAAGAGCTATATGGAGCAAGAGCAAAGTCAAATAAGTTTTGACAACTCCAGTTTTTGATGTGCGATCCAACAAGAAATTCTAGGTATTTACGGCTATTTTCGATAGGAATCTCAGATTCCTTCACCCATTCTAAAAGCTTTCCTAAGAGAGGAGTTTGAGATTTTGTCCATTGTAAAATCTCTTGGAGTAGAAAATCAGAATAGTTGTCTTTCTCTTGTAATAATGGTCGAAAAGTTGTGATTAATGAAATAGCTTTAGATTGAACAGAAGGTGAAGCAGTTGTCCAGACTTCCACCACTAAACTGGTTATTACAAATTCAATCTCTCCTCCCTCTAATTTAGGTGTGGGCTTTTTCCCTAGCCATTCTAGGGCTAGTTTTAGAGCATTATTTTTTAATGTTTTTAATGTTTTTAATGAATAAGATGACTCTTGAGGATCCAAATCTTGCCAATCTCGAAAAGCTTTGGTATAGGGACGGAGTTTTGCCATAACTCCCTTGATCCAGTTTTGATCTAGAATTTTTTCGTAAATCCTATTGAGTATCCTTAAATTATGCTCCTTGTCGAGAATGATAAAACACATAGCTTTTAGTTTCCGATGTTGTGGTTTTTTTTCATCAAAGAGAATCGGCTCCTTTTGAGAGATTTTTGCAAAGAGAGAAATTAATTCAAAACTGTTGTCTTGATTTAAAAATTGATTTTGATCTTGTTGAAACTGCTCATATTCCTTAAAAAACTCTAAGTTTTCTTCAACCAATGTTCTAAGAGAGTCTCCTTTTGCCAAGTAGCTATAATCATTTCTCGCAATTTGATTTCCCGCAATTTGCAAAATCCTGTTATTAAAATCATCAAAACCATTTGTCCAATCATTCATGTAATTAATCATTAGTTTATAATCATAGTCTTGAGGAAAAGCTCTTTGTATAGCTTCCCAGAAATTAATTGACTGATCGATAAAATTAGCTTCATCTTGGTCAATATATCCCCCATCTTGATTGAATTCTTCTCGCCATTGTTTAGCATCTTCACATTTTTTCCCATAAAGGAGATGCAATTGTTTTTTTCTTGGATCTTCATGTTTCCATAAATCAAGTTCATTTGAAAATACTCGAATTTTACGCTTTTGAGCTTCAACCCAATTTATGTCAAATATACTTGTGTATATAGGATTATAAGGTTTTAATATGTTTTCTTGTTGTAAAACTAATCCAGAAAGCTTTAACTCAATTTCTTCTTGACTATTATCTGCATTTAAAGACTGATTCTCAAGAATTTTTTTGTATAAATCGAGTGAACGAAAAGCAAGTAGTTTATTTTTGATTTTCTCATCAAAATGGGTTTGGATTGTTCTTAAATGTTGGGGTGTGTCTTGAGAATGCCAATTATTAATAATTTTTATATCCACAACTTTTTTAACCGTAGTAAATGACTTGCTTTCACATTCTTTTACTACAAGTTCACAAAGTTTTTGAGTTAGAAAAGGTTGCCCTCCAGTCCAATCAAGAATTTCTTTTAGTACGTCTATGTCTTTAACATAATCTAAAAATCGCCAATTCAAGGATGAAATGCAACACCTAGAGATCTTTGCATAAAGGGACT
>JBAXSK010000280.1:0-4939 GCA_037130765.1 Pseudanabaena sp. ELA607 | reverse complement strand
ATGACCTTCACAGCAGTCCTAGAGAATATAGCCTGATCGCCTATCGCCACAAAAATAGGCGAGAAACTCAAAACAGCCAAAAGTATATCTCTATTAATAATCAAACTAAACTAATTAGGGGCAATCGATGAATTACCCCTAAAGTTGGCACAGAACTGACACTCATCATCTAAACAGATAGAGCGCGAGAACTTCCCGATCCCATTGGTTAAATAAACTAACTAGAATCAGAAATAGAGAGACTCCTAACTATCCTGCGGTGGGTTGCTTAGTGGAACTTCCCGATTAGTGCGCAATTTTGGCTTCTCACCCTTCACAATAGGACGAGGTACGCCCTCCCCTGGATAAACCGGTGATGGTGGCTCACTATCAAACCGCTTAAATGGTTTACGACTGCCACCAAACTTGCTGCCACCCTTAAAGTTGCCGCCACCGCCTTTATTGTAACCAGATTTCCGCTTGAAGGGCTTCCTTGGTACAATCCCCACATATTCTGCATCAAGAATCTGCAATATGTCCCCTTGGCGCTGGACGTTAATACTCCAAAATTGACCGATGGCATCTTCCGGCAAGATGCCTTGCAATAACAATTTAAACTTGTTTTGTTGCTTCTTCGCTTTGGCTTTTTCTGCTTCTGAAGCATTGCGATCTAATTTGGGAGTAGTTCGCCGAATCTTAATCGTTACCGTATTATCTTCGATAGACTGAGCCGAAACTTCACCCCGAATCGAAAAATAACCATCGGTGATATTGAGATCCACCGGTTGCACATCCGCCCGCCCCAATTCCTGCGGGGCCCACACGCCAGTAATCTGGACATGGAGCTTACCTTCTTTATCATTGGTGCGAGGATAAACCACCCACAAAAATTGATTGTTCGCAATGTCCAAACGCTTCTTGATGATGGAAATCACTTTGCCAAGCAAAACTGCATCCACAATTGTGCCATCAGCCCCCTCAATGTGACCCTTTGTGATGTTTTCTTCACTAGGCACATATTTACCGCGAATTACCCCAATCGCTCTAAACTGTAATGCCTCGGTTGCTTCCGAAATAGGATGCAAGCTGGGCCCCTCTGACTTGACTGGCGCAGGTGGCTCATAGCTCACAAACGAACGCTCACTATGACGCGGGGTGTATCTTTCCCCTTGCGGCTCACCATAACGCTCGGTTTTTGGTTTAGGCTTAGAAATGGGAAATTTTGGTTTGTAAACACTAACGCCACCACCATCTATAGAGCGCGGCCTATAATTATCATTAGTTGATTCAGGGACTTTTTCCGCTTCAGTCTTAACTGCGTTTGGCGGAGTCGGTGGCATCAAACGGACTAATTCTAACTTTGGTGTTGATGGGATGGGTTCTTTCGGCTTTTCGGTTGGCGACTCTAACGCCTTGCTGACCATAGAGTCTGGATCTACACCACTTGTGGGGGAGTTGCTTGGTTCGTTGCTCTTGTTTAGTTTACTCATGAAAATCTCCAGAGGGGAAAACGGTCTAGATAGACCTAAAAAACTGGACTCTAACTGTTGTTTTAATACTCACCCAGCCCGAAAGTTGGGTATGGGAGCAATTGTATCAAACCGTTTGTGCATAAGCAATGCAACGGTTAACTGTGGGAATATCGAAAAAAATAGTAACTCTTAATGTAAATTAATTCCGGCTAAATTTAATTCCAGTTAAATTACTTCAGATCAATACTTTAGACAAAAAATTTTGCAGGTAAATTTTTAGATGCAAAACTTAAAACTTTAGATCGCAAATCTTAGCTCTAAAGTTTTCCCCGTCAGTGGGCTGTTAGGCAGAAACGGTTCCCCAATCCTTACCACCACCATATATGTGTAAGCAAGTTTTAGGTGCTATTGCAACCCCTTAGGGAACAGAGTCAACACCAACAATCTACAAAAACACACAAATAGCATAACCTGATCTTTGCTCTGTGGCATAGGGGTTACGCGCAATGTCTTAAAGATTCACAAAGGAATCAAGCCCAACCGGTAATAGCTCTTAGGATCATGGCTGTTAGAGTTATGGATAGGAATTTATGACTGAAGCTACAAATCTGCAAGCCATTGGTTTGATTGGTTTAGCCGTAATGGGTGAGAATTTGGCGCTAAATATTGAGCGCAATGGTTTTCCGATCACGGTTTATAACCGGAGTCGCGATAAAACTGATAAATTTATGGCAACTCGGGCAGCGGGCAAGCAGGTGCATCCCACCTATAACTTGAAGGATTTTGTGGCGAGTTTGGTGCGTCCCCGCAAGATGATCATCATGGTTAAAGCGGGTGGCCCCGTTGATGCGGTGATCGATGAGCTAAAACCTTTGCTTGAGCCAGGCGACATTATTATTGATGGTGGTAATTCTCTGTATACGGACACGGAACGGCGCACCATTGCCCTCGAAGCGGTGGGGTTACAGTTTGTCGGTATGGGGGTTAGCGGCGGTGAAGAGGGGGCGCTCAAAGGTCCCAGCTTGATGCCAGGGGGACAATATGCGGGCTATGAGTCTCTAGAGCCAATTGTGACCAAGATTGCCGCGCAGGTTGATGATGGCCCTTGCGTCACCTATGTGGGCAAAGGCAGTGCGGGGCATTATGTGAAAATGGTGCATAACGGCATTGAGTATGGTGATATGCAGTTGATTGCTGAAGCCTATGATTTGCTCAAAACCGCTTTGGGTTTGACCGCTGCCGAACTGCATGAGGTATTCACCGCTTGGCGCACCACGGAGCTAAGTTCATTTTTGATCGACATCACGGCGGATATTTTCAAGCAAATTGATGATATTACGGGTCAACCTTTGGTGGATTTGATCCTTGATGCCGCCGGACAAAAGGGCACGGGCAAATGGACGGTACAAAGCGCTTTTGACCTAGGCGTAGCGATCCCCACCATGATCGCAGCGGTAACAGCACGGGTCATGTCTTCCTATAAAGCGGAACGGGTGGCGGCAGCGGCTTTGTTACCGAGTATCGCGGGCAAGGAAGGTTACAGCGGTGATCGCCAAGAATTTATTGATGCGGTGCATGACGCGCTCTATTGTTCCAAGATTTGCTCCTATGCTCAAGGTATGGCATTGCTGGGCAAAGCTTCGGCTGAGTTTGGCTATGGCTTGAACCTGAGCGAAATTGCCCGCATCTGGAAGGGTGGTTGCATTATTCGTGCTGGCTTCTTGGATAAGATTAAGTTGGCTTACCAGCGTGATCCCCAATTGGCAAACCTGTTGATTGATGAAGATTTCCGCCAAACCATTTTGACCAAGGAAGCGGCATGGCGCAAGGTAGTGCAAGTGGCAGCCCAGTTGGGAATTGCGATCCCAGCATTTAGTGCTTCTTTGGACTATTTCGATAGTTATCGGCGAGTGCAGTTGCCCCAAAATCTCACCCAAGCCCAACGGGACTACTTTGGCGCACACACTTACGAGCGCATCGACCGTCCCAGAGGTGAATTTTTCCACACAGAATGGATTGATATTGACAAGTAATTTGTTGATCCTCTAAAAATTGCCCTCATCCCCCAACCCCTTCTCCCAGTAGCGGGAGAAGGGGAGAAAGATTAATTTCTTGTCCCCCTCTCCCGCCTTGGGAGAGGGGCTAGGGGTGAGGGTCTTAGCTATCTCGGCTCGTCCGCAACCGCACGGAGTCACCGTGGGAGGGCAAACCTTCGGCTTCGGTTAGTGCCGCGATCGCCGGAGCAATTTCCTTGAGAGCTTCTTGGTTATATTGAATCAAGCTAGAGTGTTTCAGGAAAACTTCCACCCCTAACGGTGAAGCATAACGGGCCGCGCCACAGGTGGGCAGGGTGTGATTGGGCCCAGCGATATAGTCGCCCACAGCTTCGGGGGTATCATGCCCTAAGAAAATTGCCCCAGCATGACGAATTTGCGGTAACAGGGCCCAAGGGTCTTCCAGTTCTAGTTCTAAATGTTCTGGGGCAAAGCTATTAGATAAAGCTGCTGCGGTGTGCAAACTTTCGGTTACCACCACCAAGCCATAGTTAGCAATAGATTTTTCGGTCAGAGTGCGGCGGGGATGATTTTCCAGCATTCGCTTGACTTCTTCGACCACTCGATTGGCTAAACGGGAGTCAGTAGTGAGTAAAATTGCCGCAGCCATGGCATCATGTTCCGCTTGGGCTAGCATATCTGCGGCCACATAGGACGGATTAGCGCTAGCATCAGCAATGATCAAAACCTCGGATGGGCCCGCAATCGAGTCGATCCCCACCCGACCAAAAACTTGCTTTTTCGCTAAAGTGACATAGATATTGCCAGGCCCCGTGATCACATCAACTTTAGGGATCGTCTCCGTCCCATAGGCTAGAGCCGCAATCGCCTGCGCCCCACCAACCCGGTAGATTTCTTCGACCCCTGCCACTTGGGCCGCCACTAAAATCGCTGCGTTAACGGTTTTATCCTTACCTGGCGGAGTTACCATCACCACCCGGGGCACACCGGCCACCTTAGCCGCCACCGCATTCATCAAAACCGTACTAGGATAAGCCGCCTGACCACCTGGGATATAAATTCCCGCTGCATCTACGGGGTTATAGCGCTTGCCTAAAACAATATTTTTATCGCCAAAATGCACCCAACTTTGGGGCACACGCATTTGATGAAATTCCGCAATACGCTGATGGGCCGTTTCAATAGCTTTGAGAAGTTCCCCCTTGACCTGCTGATAGGCTGCGTCAAGTTCTGCCCCAGTTACCCGCAATTCCCCAGCGGTAAATTCCTGTCCATCAAACTCAGCGGTGTAATGCAACAGAGCAGCATCACCTTTACGGCGCACGTTTTGGATAATTTCGCTGACAGTGGCCTCTTTATGGATCATCTGATCGTCATAAATGCGATCACAAATCCGTTTGAGTTCGGCTTCTGCCTCAGATTTTTGGGTAACAATACGCAACATGGCATCAAGGGGTTGACGAGAAGAGCTAT
>JBAXSK010000028.1:0-27009 GCA_037130765.1 Pseudanabaena sp. ELA607 | reverse complement strand
TTAAACAGCGTGTGATTAAACAGAGCGGGGCAGATAAACAGCACTGATCATCTTAGCTTGCTTCGGGGGATCCTGTGGCTGGTCACAACAGAATCTCAATAGGTCAGTCTTAAGTCAAGTTAAGATCATCGACTTTTTCGCCCAAAGTATCAGTTATCTGTAAAAAACATCTTAAAAATTAGACTCCTAAGCATTTATGCCAGACACATCACTTTTGACCATAAGTTGCCATAATAAGCCGGAACACTCTTGACTTTAAGCCCATCTAAATCGTCAATTAAGTTTGATGTGTGCAGTGAGTGAGCTATGAAACTATTCGGTACTGATGGCATTCGTGGCAAAGTAGGTACGTTTCTGACCCCTAACCTTGCCCTAGAAGTGGGCATGAGTGCAGGACAAATTTTAGGGCAAATCCGCCAAAACCCTGCTAGCCATGATCCCCATGTGGCTAAAGTGATTCTCATGGGGCAAGACTCCCGTACTTCTGGCAATATGTTGGCGGCGGCCATTGCTGCTGGTTTGACTGCCGCTGGCTGGGACGTGTGGCAGTTGGGTTTATGCCCCACCCCCGCAGTGGCTCACCTCACCGCCGAAATGCCGGAAATTGCCGCAGGGGTGATGATTTCGGCCAGCCATAATCCCCCTGAAGACAATGGCATTAAATTTTTTGGTGCTGATGGTAGCAAGCTTTCTGCTAGTGTGCAGCAGTCCATCGAAGATTTGATGACCACCCATCAAGGTAATCACCAGATTGATGCCCTGCCCCTGCAAGGTTATGGGCAAAATTATCACCGCCATCACCTGCTCGAAAATTACCAAGCTTCTTTACAAAACTCTATTGGTACTTCCCTAGCGGGCTTGAAAATTGTTTTAGATATGGCATGGGGATCGGCTACTAAGGTTTCTGCTGCCGTATTTGCGAATTTAGGGGCTGAGGTAATTTGCCTGCACTCCGATCCCGATGGCAATAAAATTAACGTGGACTGTGGCTCTACACACCTCGCCCCTCTGCAACAAGCTGTCAAAGATCATCAAGCGGATATGGGTTTTGCCTTTGATGGGGATGCGGATCGGGTTTTAGCCATTGATAGCCAAGGGCGTGTGGTGGATGGGGACTATATCCTCTATCTGTGGGGTCAAGAGCTATTGCAACAAAACCAGTTACCCGATGCCTCTATTGTGACGACGGTGATGGCAAATCTGGGTTTTGAGCGGGCATGGCAGAAATTAGGCGGGCAATTGGTGCGCACTGCTGTGGGTGATCAGTACGTCCATGCCGAGATGATGAAACGGGGCGCAATGCTGGGGGGTGAACAGTCGGGCCACGTTTTATGTCGCCATTATGCCGTTAGTGGCGATGGCTTGCTGACTGCTTTGCACCTAGCTGCTTTAGCCAAACAACGCGCTCCTTTAGCAGATTTGATGAGTCAGAGTTTTACGCCCTACCCCCAATTGCTGAAAAACGTTCGCGTTGAAGATCGGCAACTGCGGCGCAACTGGCAAGCCTGTGATGCTTTAGTGCAAGCCATTAACCATGCCGAATCTGATCTCGGTGATCGGGGGCGGGTCTTGGTGCGGGCTTCGGGCACAGAGCCACTGATGCGCGTCATGGTTGAAGCAGAAACGATGGATTTAGCGACCCATTGGACGGAACAACTGACCCAAGCAATTCACCGGCATTTGCTCACGGCTTAATTACGGCTTTATTTATGCTGAGAGCTTGAATTACAGTCTGAATTTTAGCTAGGTAATGCTAGGTAATGGAATTTAGGTATTGCGACGCATACAGCCAATTTTCTCGTAGGAATAATTGATGAATTAGGGAAATTATCCCTACGAGAAAGTACAGGGATATTGGTAAACTGTTAGCCAAACTCACAGGATAAATGAAGATTAGATGATCATTTTGGCTAATCAATTCATTAATTAAGCATGATTCAAGGGACGATTAAAGGCAAGATTACATGACATTAAATAACGAAAGTACCCGTAAACTGACTGGAGCCATTGAGTTATTGCTAGAGTCTTCTAGTCGCATTAATGAGGCGAAACCGCGACGTTATTGGTATCCCCTCAGTTTAGCGACCTATGGCGTAGAAGAGATTGTCGAAGCTTTGGATTCCTTGTGTAGTTTCCGTACCACCATGTGGGAAAAAACGCTGCGTTTTGAGCGGCAGTTTGCGGCTTATCAAAACTGTAGTGATGGGGTCATGGTCAATAGTGGTTCATCAGCGGATTTGCTGCTGTGTTTTTTATTGACTAATCCAGTTAAACCGCTATTGCAGCCGGGGGATGAGATTCTTATTCCTGTCGTGACTTGGCCGACGCAAATCTGGTCAGCGAAAATGGCGGGCTTAAAAGTGCGTTTTGTCGATGTCGATCCCCAAACTTTAAATATTGATCTAGCGGATTTAGAACGGAAGATCACTCCCGCCACCAAAGCCTTATTTTTAGTGCATTTGATGGGAAGTCCCTGCGATATGGATCGGATTATGGCTTTAGCCCAGCAGCATAATTTATTGATTATTGAAGACTGTTGTGAATCCCTTGGGGCTGAATGGGATGGGGTGAAAGTGGGTAATTTTGGTGTAGCTGCGAGTTATTCGTTCTTTTTCTCGCACCATATGACGACAATGGAAGGTGGCATGGTGGCTTGTTCGAGTCCTGAAGTGGCAGAACAAATGAAGATTTTGCGGGCCCACGGCTGGGTCAGAAATGTGGATGCATCTCTATATGATTTGCAGAATTACGATATTGATCCCCGTTATGCTTTTGTGAATTGGGGTTTCAATGTGCGTCCGACGGATGTGCAGGCGAGTTTCGGATTACATCAACTGCAAAAATTACCAGACTTCAATCAGAAGCGGATTGAACTAGCTGAGCGTTTCTTTGCATTTATTGATCAAGAACCCCACTTATCCCGTCCCCAAGTCGCCAGTGCTAAAGCTAAGCCCACATGGTTCGCATTACCGCTTTTAGTTGCTACCGATGCACCGTTTAGCCGCAAACAAATCGTCAATTACCTAGAACAAAAAGGCGTAGAAACCCGTCCCATTGTGGCTGGTAATATTGCGAAACATCCCGTAGCCCATGTATTTCCTGAATTTCTAGAAGATGACTATGTGGGTGCAAACATCATTCACGAACAGGGGTTTTATTTGGGATTATCGCCATTCCACACCACAGAAGAGATTGACAAACTGATTGCTTGCATTAAAGAATTTTTAAAAAGTCATACCTAAGGGATGTTTAAGTCCAGATTAGCCTATGAATGATTATCAATAATTGAGGGAAATTAGGGTTTAGGAAGTCCAATTTTTAAGCCTTAATTTTAGAATTAGTTTTAGAATAATTCTGTAATCTGAGACTTTAAATAATTCTGAAGCAATTTCAATCAATCAATATAATTTACTTAAAAAATCTCCCCATAGAATCCGATGATTATCGTCAAGCTCACTGGCGGATTAGGCAATCAAATGTTTCAATACGCCACTGGGCGCAGATTAGCAGAGAAACATTCTACCATCCTCAAACTGGATGTGAGCGGCTTTGAAGTATATAAGCTACACAGATATAGCTTGCACTGCTTCCATATTTGGGAATATCTCGCGACCCAAAATGAAGTGACGCAAGTTTTGACTGGTTTGAATCAGACTCAAGGTAATGCAGGCCGATTAACTAAGTGGAAGCGAAAATTACTTGCAATGTTACCGCAACAAAAACGCCATTCGCCCCACTATATCGCCGAAAAACATTTCCAATTTGATCCGACCATTTTAGAAGCTCCAAATCCAGTGATTTTGGAAGGTTATTGGCAAACCGAGAAATATTTTGCGGATATTAGCGATATTCTGCGGCGAGAATTTGTGGTGAAATACACTAGCGATCCGGCTAGCCAAAGGTTTGCAGCCATGATTCAGCATACTAATGCCGTATCGCTCCATGTGCGTCGTGCGGATTATGTACAGAATCAAATCACGAATCAAATTCATGGTACTTGCGATCAAGCCTATTACGAGCAATGTGTACAATATATTGCCGCACGAGTATCTGATCCTCACTTTTTTATCTTTTCCGATGAACCAGAATGGGCTAGGGAAAATCTCAATTTGCATTTCCCAAAAACCATTGTAGACTGCAATGATGCTTCCCGTAATTATGAAGACTTACGTTTAATGAGTTTGTGTCAGCATAATATTATTGCTAATAGTTCATTTAGTTGGTGGGGCGCATGGCTCAATCGTAATCCTGATAAAATAGTTTGCGCCCCCAAGCAATGGTTTAAAGATAATTCTCGAAATACTCAAGATCTAATTCCTAGCAGTTGGATTCAGTATTAATTATTGACAGATTTAATGTCAAATTACTGTCAAATCAACTTAGTTAATAACTTAATTCATAAATTAATTCGCAAATTAATTAAAATTCTATGCCTAAAGTCAGTGTTTTGATGCCAGTTTACAATGGCCAAAAGTATTTACATCAAGCGATGGAAAGTATTCTAACGCAAACATTTGGGGATTTTGAATTTTTGATTATTGATGATGGCTCGAAAGATGACAGCTTGAAAATCATTGAAAGTTATCAAGATCCACGGATTAAATTACATCAAAACGAGGAAAATTTAGGTCTAGTTGCCACCTTAAATCGGGGTTTAAAATTAGCTCAAGGGGAATACATTGCTCGCATGGACTGTGACGATATTAGCAGCAAAGCAAGATTAGCCCAACAAGTCGAGTTTCTAGATCAATTCCCTCATATTAGCTTAGTAGGTTCTAGTGTCCAAATTATTGATACTGACGATAATTTAGGCATAATTTTAAATATGCCCACATCCCATGCGTTAATTAAATGGAGTTTGCAATTTTATTGTCCGATTATGCATCCTACAGTAATGTTTAGGAAACAGCAGATCTTGGAACTAAATGGATATAGTTCTGAAATAATTTTAGGACGGGAAAAATACAGTGGGGAAGATTATGATCTATGGCGGAGGTTAAGTAATGTGAGTAATTTAGGTAATTTACCAGAGACATTACTCTATTTAAGAAAACATCAAAGTAATACAACTAAAATTTATTTTGACGAGCATATTAAAAATTCAATTATGATCTGTCAAGCGGTGATTGCAGACATTTTAGATCAGGAGATTAATGCTGATCTAGTAAAATTAATTTTTGCCAGAGATTTTAGCAATCCTCAAGATTGTTTTGCTGCCTGTAATTTAATTTATAATTCCTATCAAAAATTTGTTAAAAAATATAGTCTATCTCATGCAGACCAAATAGCGATTAAGCATGATTGTGCAAGACAAATTTTATCTGTCAGTCGGCATAATTTACTAGATTTTAGATGTTTAATGTTTATGCTGTTGAGTGCTTATCTAGATCCAAAATGGATTTTGATGAAGCTATGGGATCAAAAATTTTATGCGAAAGTTTTTAATCGCATCAGAAATAATTTAAAGTCTGCTTAAGCAATGAAATGCAGTATTATGCTCCTAAAATTTAACCCTAAAAGCTAATTTTATCTAACTTATGAAAGTACTACATATTAACCAACTAGATGTGATTGGTGGTGCAGCAATCGCGGCCTTAAGGCTCCATGAAGGACTCTCTTTAGCTGGTTGTACTTCTCATTTATTAGTGGGCGAAGCTTCGGTACAAAATGATGCCATTATTGAGATTAAACGCCATCGCCTATTACGCAAAATCAATTATCGCCTCTCGCAAAAATTAGGCATTAGTTCCATTACGATTACAAATACTTTTGATATTGCGAAACATCCTCTATATCAAGCCGCCGATGTGATTAACTTCCATAATTTACATGGCGGTTACTTTAATTATCTCGCCTTACCATTTTTAACTAAGTCTAAACCAGCGGTTTTAACCGTCCATGATATGTGGAATTTTACGGGGCATTGTGCTTCTAGTCATGACTGTGACCGTTGGCAAATTGGCTGTGGCAAGTGCCCCTATCCGCAAATTTATCCACCCATTGGTTTAGATAATACGAAATTAGAATGGCGTTTAAAGAATTGGGTTTACCACCATGCCGATTTACAGTTTATTTATCCTAGTCGTTGGGTCATGGCACGGGCTAAATCTAGTATGTTAAAAGACTTGCCAATGCATCACATACCTCACGGTATTGATACGACAAAATATCAACCTTTAGACAAGGCAAAATGTCGCTATTTATTGGATATTCCCTTAGACAAAAAAGTAATTATGTTTGCAGCAGAGGATGTGAGTAATCCTCATAAAGGCGGCGCTTTTTTATGTGAGGCTCTAGCCAATTTACCAGATGCTTTGAAAGCTGAATTATTATTAGTTGCTTTAGGTAAAGGTGGCGATGTAATTGCTGCAAAGGCAGGCATACCAGTGGTTAATTTAGGTTACATTAGCCATGATCGGATTAAAGCAGCGGCTTTTTCGGCGGCAGATTTATTTGTATTTCCAACCCTGGCAGAAATCTTTGGTTTAGTATTACAAGAAAGTATGGCTTGTGGCACACCAATAGTGGCTTTTGATGTGGGAGGGGTGGGGGATTTAGTGCGACATAATGTGACAGGTTATTTAGCGAAATTGAAAGATACAAATGATTTATGTAATGGCATTATAGAACTGCTATCAGATGATCATAAAAGGAATAAGCTAGCTCTAAATTGTCGGCATATTGTCTGTGAAGAGTATTCTCTAAAATTGCAGGCAGAGCGCTATATTAAGGTTTATCAGAGTATCATTGGTTAATTACAGCACATTACATCAGTGGGAACCTGCCGTAATTAACCAATGAGAACAACTTTAAGCAAATTCCGGTCTACCCTGTGCCATAAAGTATTTCTGGCAAATCATTTCTGGTTTGTCTGCCGTCGGTCGCCGTTGGGTATAGGTTCCAGTGGAATCAAGATCCCAAGCTTGGCGATTATCCGCTAAGGTAACATCCACAATATGCTTCAATTCCTTAATTAAAGAAGTAGAGCGAATGGGGGTAATCACTTCAACCCGAGTATCCAGATTTCGAGGCATCCAATCGGCACTACCAATAAAGATCTGCTCATCACCGCCATGATTGAAGTAGAAAATGCGGGAATGTTCCAAAA
The DNA here is from genome assembly GCA_037130765.1 of Pseudanabaena sp. ELA607. GTDB lineage: Bacteria > Cyanobacteriota > Cyanobacteriia > Pseudanabaenales > Pseudanabaenaceae > JBAXSK01. Next base: position 19,901 of record JBAXSK010000028.1, on the reverse strand, counting down.
ATCGCCCAATCACGCTAATGACGCGAATATTTTCGCTCAATTGTGGCACTTGCGGACGCAAACAACAAATACCGCGAATAATCAAATCAATGGAAACCCCAGCGGCTGAAGCTCGATACAGACTATGAATGATTTCGGGATCGACTAAGGAATTCATTTTCGCCACAATCCTGCCCTTGCCTTTACCCGCTTTGTGACAGACTATTTCTTGCTCAATTAAATGCAGGAATCGTTCCCGCATATTCACCGGTGCAACCAATAGCTGACGATAATGCTTCTGCCGAGAATAACCCGTCAGATAATTGAACAAGTCAGTTAAATCGGCTCCTAAATCAGGATTGCAACTAAATAGCCCCAAATCACTATAAAACCGTGCGGTTTTGGGATTGTAATTGCCCGTGCCAATATGCACATAACGCACCAGATTATTGCCTTCTTGACGCACCACTAAGGCAGTCTTGGTATGGGTTTTCAGGTTTTTTAGTCCATAGACCACGTGCACCCCAGCATCTTCGAGTTTCCGCGCCCAGAGAATATTATTGGCTTCATCAAATCGTGCTTTGAGTTCCACTAAAACAGCAACTTGTTTTCCGGCTTCGGCAGCCCGAATTAAAGCATGGACAATGGGCGAATCCCCAGAAGTACGATAAAGCGTCTGTTTGATCGCCAATACTTGCGGGTCTGAAGCGGCTTCTTCAATAAATCTTTGCACGGTGGTGGTGAAAGATTGGTACGGGTGATGCACCAAGAAATCCCCTTGACGAATGGCATCGAAAATAGTTTGATTTTCCCCTTCTTCCGCCATTTCTTTTAAATGAGGATGGCTCACCGAGCGCCACGGTTGATCCTTATGCTCCGGTAAAGGTAAATTTACGATGGAAATCAAATCCCCTAAACTGAGCAAACCGCAAATATCATAAACATCTAATTCGGTAATGCCCAATTCTTCGATCAGTTTTTGGCGTAATTCTGGAGATGCCGTATTAGCGATTTCCATGCGTACCACTTGGCCAAAACGCTGGCGACGTAATTCCTCCTGTAAGGCAGAGATTAGATCATCGGCTTCTTCTTCTTCGATGTCCAATTCAGCATCTCGGGTAATGCGAAACGGAATGTAAGTAATAATTTCCATTCCTGGAAACAACACCCTTAAATTATGGGCGATCAGTTGCTCTAGGGGAACAAAAGTATAGTCCGTAGTTTCTGGAATGTGAATAAATCGTGGCAGCGTTGAGGGTACTTTAACTCTGGCTAGTAATGACTCGCCCTCTTCTTCGTTTTTGAGAATTACCGCCAGATTCAGACTCAAATTAGAAATGTAAGGAAATGGATGGGCCGGATCAATGGCTAAGGGGGTTAAAACCGGAAAGATTTTAGATTGGAAATAATCCGTCAGATAGGCTTGATGACATTGATCAATGTCTTTGTAATCTAGAATTCTGACTCCGATGGCGCTTAATTCGGCGCTTAGCACTTCATCAAAAGAGCGGTGTTGCAGTTCTACTAAAGGGGCTAACTTTTCGCGAATGTATTGATGTTGCTGCTGGGGCGTGAGTCCATCATCGGTGAGCCGATCAATCTGGTTGGCGATTTTGCGCTTCACATTGGCCACGCGCACCATGAAAAATTCATCTAAGTTACTACTAAAAATCGAAAAGAATTTGACTCGTTCTAGCAATAAAGTTCTTTCGTCAAGACCTTCACACAGCACCCGCTGGTTAAAGGCAATCCAACTCAGTTCACGGTTAAACAGTTCTTGGCTCTCTTTCTGGCTAACTTCTTGGCTCGGTTCTGGACTATTTTGGGGACTGGGTAACACCTGCACGGCAATATTATTCTCGATAGGGTTTTCATCAGATAGTACTGCCATAGACTCAGCAGCCTGAGATGCAACGGTACTAGATAGAAAATCCCCTTCCGACTGGCTCGGCTCTTGATCGACGGGAACTTCCGCCGCAGAATTTTCTGGAATCTCTGATATGCCATTGCCATGATCTACCGCTTGAGGCGGCAATTGACTGGCTTTGGTGCGATTTGATTTAGTGCGTCTCGTGTCTGTCATGGATGAGGGCGGCTTGATGATGTTCTGGTCAAAGGCAGTGGCTATACCATGTGATGATATACCGAACGATTACGGCCTTGGTGTTTGGCTAAATACAAACCATGATCACTGGCTTCAATCAATTGTAAGGGATCCATGCCTGCTAAAGGTTGTACCGCACAAACCCCTAAACTAATAGTGACAAATGCTGCTGCACTAGAATTAGCATGGGGGATTTGTCCCTGAGCTACGGCTTGACCCATGAGTTGGGCCACATGGATCGCCCCTTTAGCATCAGTGCCCGGCAAAATAATCGCGAACTCCTCGCCACCATAACGAGCCGCTAAGTCTGCCGGACGACGAATCACACTATTAATTGCCTTCGCCACATGGCGTAAACAAGCATCCCCCGCCGGATGGCCATAGGTATCATTAAATGCTTTGAAATGATCCACATCGCATAAAATCAAGGCAATATGACTCTCTTCCCGTAAAGCCCGATGCCACTCAATGCCTAGTCGGGTATCAAATTCGCGACGATTGGCAATTTGGGTTAAGCCATCGGTTTTAGCATCTTGAGCTAGCTCAATCGCTTTTTCGTAAAGCCATTCTTCGACGGAATCACTGTGGACGGTGGTCATTTCTAACAGCAATTCGAGATCATTCTTTTCGCGATGGGCATTGTCTAACAACAGACGCAGGGCTGACTCTGCCTTTTGGCGCTCAATCACCTCAGATTTCAATTGCTCATTGGCTTGGGCGAGTTTGCTATGTTGCTGGGATTGCCAAGACAACTGGACTAAAAAATGCTGATTTTGCTGTTGCAGATGGGTGATATGGCTTAAAAGCAGGGCAGGATCAGTGGTTAGACTCAGGGATTCATTCATAGCTAACCCGTAAATCATCGGTTCACTCCCAGCAGGAGGCTGAGGCTCTGTGGGGTAGGGTAAAGTTACTGGGGGGTCAGAAGACTCTTGGGGCATGGGACACCTGTACCATCTAGTTACAATAAAAACTTAATCCTGACAAAAAGCTAGTAACTCGTAATTCATATTTGTAATTGATCAAGAAAATCTAATTATTACTACCTTTTAAATATTTATATAACCAAGCACAACCACCTAAACAAGTGCGCTTATCTTCTTCGGAAACATTAATGTTAGTGCGCAGATATTCCTGTAACCACTGGCAACCCCGCATTAATAAATTTTCTAAATCTAAGTTCCACATGATAATGCGTTTGTCGTCCCCGGCGGAAATCAAGATCTTGCCATTGGGACTAAATAAAACAGCCCGCACCGGATCTTTATGGCCATTAAAAGTGCGTAATAAAGCGCCATCAATGCTCCAACATTGAATTGTGGTATCTTCGCTAGCTGAGACTAAAGCCTTACCATCGGGACTAAAAGCAATGGCAGTAACTTCGGCACTGTGACCATTCAGGGTTTTGATTAAAGTGCCCTCTACACTCCAAATTTTGACGCTTTGATCCATGCCAGCACTAGCAATCATTGTACCGTCAGGACTAAAACACACCGCATAAACTTCAGCACTGTGGCCGTCTAAAACCCTGAGTAAAGTGCCATCCCAACTCCATAAATTCACCATCTTGTCCTTACTGGCTGAAGCGAGCATACTGCCATCAGGACTAAAACACACCGCATAAACTTCACTTAAATGTCCGCTCAGGGTTTGCAGCCATTTACCTTCGGCACTCCAAACTCGGACTGTAGTATCGGCACTACAGGTGGCAAACACTTGGCCATCACAGCGATAACTCACATGATGCACCTCGGCTCTATGCCCAGAAATAGAGTCAATACAAGTACCATCTAAACGCCATAACCGAATACTACAGTCCGCACTCACCGTCACGAAAGATTGATTGTCCGAACTAAAAGCCGCTGCATTAACCCGATCATTATGGCCTTCAAAATTGCCCGCTAAACTGCCATTAGAATGCCATAGAAAAACTGTTTTTTCTTTCCCCGTAGAAACCAAAAAACGCCCGTCACCACTAATAGCCAAGGATTGAATTTCATCCGTATGTCCAGGAATCACCCGTAAGGTTGTCCCGCGAATATTCCATAACTTAACCGTGGTATCGCGGCTGGCCGAAGCTAAGGTGCGCCCATCGGGATGAAACGCCACACTATGCACCACATCACCATGCCCCTGAAAAGTCTGGATTAAGCCATGTTCAATGTCCCAGACGCGGATGGTGCGATCCCAACCAGCGGAGGCAATGGTGCGATTGTCATTACTAAAAGCTACTCCCCACGCTTTTTCGGTATGACCATAGAAAGTCTTGAGTAATACGCCATCAGAACCCCATAACTTAACGGTGCGATCGCGACTAACCGAAGCAATCACCAAGCCATTGGGGGCATAACAGACCCCTTCGACAAAACTATCATGGCCTCTGAGGGTGCGTAATTTGACTCCCTGCATATTCCAGATAATCAAGGAGCGATCCGCACTGCCCGTAATCACCGAATGTCCTTGGGGATGATAGGAAATACACGTTACCCAACGGTCATGGCCACCCCGCAGGGTTTTAATGGTTGTGCCATTGAGTTTCCAAATGCGGGCCGTGGTATCTTCACTTGCCGAGGCGACGTGTTCCCCATCAGGACTAAAACACACATCTAGTACCGGCCCTTCATGACCTTTAAAGGTTTCAATCGGCTCATCGCCAAATTTGCCTTCGGCTTCCTGCCATTGCCATAATTTAATCGTATTATCGCGGCTGCCAGAAACTAAATATTGCCCATTGGGACTAAATGACACCGAAGTGACCCAGTTGTTATGGCCGCTTAGCACTTGAATTAACGCCCCATTCACCGACCAAACCCGCACCGTGCGATCGCTACTAGCGGAAGCCAAAAGCTGGCCATTGGGGCTATAACACACCTTATTTACCCAAAAGCCATGGCCTTCTAGGCGATTATATTCGTGAATGCCATAGACTACCTGCTCTAAGGCGGTAATGGAACGAATTTGCGTGTTCGCCCGTAAATTTTCGAGGGCTACTTCATCCACTTGGGTGGTCAACCGTTTTAGCTGCACCCCGCCAATCACTCCGGCAATCATCGCCTCAATGTAGTTATTCGACAGATACAAAGCTTCGGAGGAAATGGTCAGGGCAACGATTTTTTCATTGATTTCCCCCATTTCTGCTACGAGGCGTTGGCGGCGTTCTGCTTCGAGGCTTTTCTCTAGCTCATGGCTCATGTGCTCTAAGCGATCCGCATCGGAAGCCCGCGCCGCAATTAGCTGTTCTTTTTCTTGAATGCGTTGGGAAGCCTCTAAAAAGTCCAGATCTAAACGGGGTAAGCTCGACTGTTTTTGGGCCCAAGATAGGGCACTGCTCAACCGCGATCCCCGTAACAGCGATGATTCATCCGTTTCATCAGAGCGCACCCATGCCTCTAGAGCTTCTTGGTAAGGACAATTGCGTAATTCGGTAATCTGGGTTTTTTCCGCGAGCTTGACCACCACAATTGACACATCATCTTCAGGAATGGTACTGCCGGTGAATACATCTAAAGCCTGCTTGAGTCCGTGGACAATTTCTTTGGCACTCAAAGCCGCCAGCATGATAATTGCCCGTTGTAAATGAGATGATTCATTCTCATCTTGCCGACCGAAATCTTGCCCAGCACTATTACAAGCTTCAAACAAACCATCACTAAAAAACACCACAATATCGCCCACATCTAAGGTGCGTTTGAGGGAGGTGTAATTAATTTCTTCTAAACGTCCTAAAGCAATGGAAGGATTGAGGATTTCTTCACAAGAATTAGTATTAGCACGGAATAAAATCGGGCCCGGTATACCAGCACTACCGATAAATAAATCATAGGAAACTAAATCTAAAGCTCCATAGGACAGAGCTACGGCATCACCAGTTTGATTTTTACAAAGCAACTGATTTAACGAAGACAAAACCGCGCTAGGGTTACGCAACCGCCCCTGTTGTCCATAGGCATCTAATTGCCCTTTAAATAAAGCAGCATGAATCGCCCCAGCCACAGACTTGCCCGAAGAGTCGGCAATGGCTACGGCTAAGGTACTGGGTTGTTCAAGAAACTGATAGTAGTCGCCACCGAGGTCAACCGCTGTCCACACCTCCGCAGCAATATCCAATCCAGGATAACTAGGCAGAGACTGGGGTAACAAACTCCGCTGTAGCAGCCTGCCAGTAGCGAGATCATTTAGTGTTTTGTTGGCTTCGCCAAACGGGTCTTGAGCCTGCATATGCTACTTGCGAGGGGACATCAAAGCAGGAAAATAAAACTACAAACCATCGATTCAGACTAAAAATACTAAGGCAGTAGCCAAAATATTAGCAGACAAAATCAGTCTAGTGGCAAGATTAGCTGACCGGATTAGCTGAATTTAGGTTTATCAACTTAAGACTAAGAGCTAAAAATTTATTAGAGAATTAGTTCAGGGATAAATTTTATCTTGCCATAACTTTGCTGTAGCTTGTGGCGATCAATTATTTTGCTCTAAATCAGCATAGGGGTAGTCAATCACTAAATTAACGACCACGATCAATTAGTTTTAGATCATTTGATCAGTCAGGATTGCCAACTTATTTTAAATCAATATAAATTCAGCAAAAATAGGCTGATCGATTATCGTAAATCACCGCAAATCAGTATTAGTTTAGATGAATTGATCAGTTAATCAAAGGAATAACAATGATTAGTAAGCAGATTTTCTGACAATATTAATTATCACAATTAATCACAATCCAAGGTGTCTCGAGTCGCCCGACCAGTGGTGGGATTAATGCCTTGGGCTACTTGGCACAGCCGTTTCCGCACTGGCTCCCTTAAGTCTACATCCGTAAAATCAGCCCCATCAATAATGGTTTTCTTGAAGGTGACACCATAGGCAAAAGCCCCTTCTAAAACGGCATTAGTTAAATTAGCCCGATCCATTTTGGCCATGTCTAGGGTGCTAAAACTGAGGTTAGCCCCAGTTAAGTCAGTGCCAATCATGTTAGCGGCAAAAAAACTAATCCCACTCAGATCCGTATTAACAAATTTGGCATCTCGTAAATCTGACTCATTAAATCGCGAGCCTTGCAGCGCTTTACCAGAAAAATCCATCCCTTCTAGCAAAGCTTTTTGATAATTATTAGCCCAAGCGGGAGCTACCAAAAAGCTGTTATGAAACAAGTTAGGACTAACTAGGCTGGTACACCAAAACATCAAACCAACTAGGGCCGTAATGGTAAATTTAGTCAGTGACTTAGCCAAAATTTTACTAATGGCTGGCTCAGTTAAAGTCTTGAATTGCCGAGAAATTAATCGCCACATCATGCCAGTATATTTGCTCAATTTAAGTAATTATTTAAGTAATTTAAGTTTGCCGATCTCTGAAACATTGTAAATATTAAAATCTCTAAGATAAATCTCTAAAATATTATTTGTGCAGATTAGCTTCAGAATTGCGCCATGAAAGCCCACACTAACCACAATGCTCAACGACATCAGCTAGGTATCGATGGCGAAAACTTTGTGGCTCAATTAATGCAACAGGCAGGCTGGGAAATCCTGAGTACGCGCTGGCGGTGTCGCTGGGGCGAGATTGATGTCATTGCCGCCGATGGAGAATGGTTGGTCTTTATAGAGGTCAAAACGCGCCAAAAATATCATCAACATAACCAACAGTATAGCCTTGATGCCCAAGGACTTTTGGCGGTGGATTACCGCAAACAACAAAAATTATCTTTGGCAGCGCAATTTTTCCTAACGCAATTTGCTAGTCAGTTTCCCGATAAATCTTTGCCATTAAATCATCGGTTTGACGTGGCCCTAGTAGCTTATTTGCCTCAAACTAAACCTAACCAGAGTCCGCACCAGTTGGAACTAGTGGAATATCTGCCCAATGCTTTTGCAATGATTACCGCATCCCCAGATTAGCTTTATTTAATTAGCTTTATTTAATTAGCTTTATTTAATTAGCTTTATTTAATTAGTTTTGTTTAATTGGGGTTATTTGACTAGCAAAGATTAATTAGGAGAAATATTTAAAATTAGAATTTAAAATTAGAAAATTCGGGGATTATTTAGAAACACTTTGCCTAACGCAGGAAAGCAGCCCATAGCCACATCACAAACAAAATGATTGCGGTTTGCAACAAAGAAGGAAACGCCGGTACTGCAACCCCTGCCACCGTCAATAGTTGCATCACTAAAGCCGAGATACTCACGCCAACAACCACGCCAACGAAAGATAAGAGCATACCTCGCCCAAAGCGGTTTTCTTTGCGACCAATCCACACCACGCTGGCTAAAACCCCTACGGCTAACCAAGTGGTCGCAGCGGTGGGCACAAAACCACTCAAAGCAATTAAACCGGTAAAAATACCGCCAGAGATACCGATCTCTTGTAGCGATGGCTGATCGAGTACCACTAAGCCATTGAGCCAACCTAACCAATTAAGGGAGCGGCGGTTAGGGGGCGTTGGTGTATTAGTCGGTAATGCGGAAGATAGCCTTTCGGGAAAACGAATGCGGTCAGGGACGGTAATTTTGCCCTCTTTGCGGGCCCGTAGTCGATCCATCAAAATCGCGTCGTAGGCAGCTTCGATTTTCTCTTGGGCTGGCTCGTCGCCTTCGTTGGCTCGAAACATCCGGTCACGGGCATCACGCACCTCCTCAAAAGAGGCATCCTCACTGACTCCAAGTCTTTCGTAGGGAGTTGGGTTGCTCATGGGGCTGTTGCCGCTAATCACTGGTAATAATAGGCTTTTTGATAGTATAACTGCTTTTTTATAGGTTGTTCAGTAATCCAACGCTATCCTGCGGGATCATTGTAATCTTGATCCCTAAATTCACCTTGATTTGTTATGACTTAATGACATAGTTGCTCAAGGTTACTATGAACTGGGGCTGTTTGAGGCATTGCGTCGCCATTGGTGGGGTTTAATCCGTCGCAGGGCTGAACCGGTAAAGCGTTGATCCCAGGTAGCTTCGTCCATTTGTGCTAGATCCGCGAGGCTAGGGGCAATATTTTCAGGGAAGGGCTGAAAGTCTGCTACGGCGGTTTCTTGGGCAAAGCGTTGATTCCAAGGGCAGACATCTTGGCAAATGTCACAGCCAGCGACCCAATTTTCTTGGTGGGCGGTAATTTCTGGGGGTAAGGTGGGAGCGCGATTTTCGATGGTGTGATAGGCCAAACAGCGATTGGCATCAACCACAAAGGGTTTGACGATGGCTTGGGTGGGGCAGGCGGTGAGGCAGCGGGTGCAAGTACCGCAGTGGTCGGCATGGGGCGTGTCATAGTCTAGCTCTAGGTTGGTCAGGATTTCGCCTAAAAACAGCCATGAGCCAAATTCGCGACTGATGATGTTGCTGTGTTTGCCGATCCAACCGATGCCTGCTCGCTGAGCCAAAGCTTTTTCGGCAATGGGGCCAGTATCGACATAATACCGACTGATAATCGCCGCAATGCCCTCGGGTACGGGTTGACTATGGAGCCATTGGGTGAGGTGTTTTAATTTTTTGCTCAATACCTTGTGATAGTCCCGCCCCCAACCATAGCGGGAAATTTTACCGATTTCAGGATCATGAATATGCTGATGGGGCGTGTAGTAGTTAAGTGCGACACAAATTACAGATCGCACATCTGGCATTACTTGACTAATATCTTGGCGTTTGGGGTTGGCCATCCATGCCATGTCTGCCATATAGCCATTATCAAGCCATGTTTGCAGGTGTTGGGTTTCTGATCCTGAAACTGCGGCGGTAATGCCTACTTTGCTAAAACCGATTTCCTTGGCTTTGTGTTTGATCGCATTACTGAGGGAGCTATTGGTCATGGTATGCCCAAATCATTAACAGTGGAATTTCCGGCAATACTTGCGGGCTATGGAGCCAAACCATCAGCCCAATTTAAGGATCTACTTTTTTAAAAATATCTGCTTTAAATCTAGATCTGCTTTAAATCTAGCCAAACCTAGCTAAATTTTGCGAATTGATGCCCTAGTAATTAATTCGTCAAGCGTTTAATTACAGTCCCTATTTTCTAATTAACCATGCGTTTAGAACAACTACAAGCTTTTTTGGCTATTGCTGATACTGGGAGTTTCCAGCAGGCGGCGAAAGTTTGTAATTTAAATCAGTCTACGGTCAGTCGCCAAATCCAAGCTTTAGAAATGATGGTGGGGGGGGAGTTATTTCATCGGGGAACCCCAGCTAAACTGACCCTTGCTGGGGCTAAACTCTTACCCCATGCCCGTAAAATTTGCCAAAGTTGGCTCACGGCAACGGCAGAAATTAGTGATCTCCAGTCGGGCAAACAAACGGAGCTTTGTGTGGCGGGGGTTCCCTCGGTGTGTGCCTATCAGTTGCCGCCAGTGTTGCAGCAGTTTACCCAAGATTATCCCCAAGTGCAGTTACGGGTGACCACTTTAGGCAGCGATCGCGCCCTCAAAGTATTGCGGGATGGGCTAGTGGATATTGCGATTGTGATGCGCAATAGTTTTCTGAGTAGTAGCCAAGAAATGGTGGTGGATCATCTCTATGACGAAGGGGTAGAGCTTTTACTGAGTGCTAATCATCCCTTAGCCGAATATGAGCAAATATCTTGGCAAGATCTCGATAATATTCCCCAAGCGGTATTTAAGGATGGTTATGGTTTACAGCGGCTCGTTACGGCGCAATTTCAGCAACTTAAGTTACGACTTAATGACATTGTGGAATTAAATGCTTTAGAGGCTTTTCGCGGTGTCGTTAGCCAAGGGCAAATGGTGGCTTTGTTGCCGAAAACATTTCTTGATACCCTATGCGACGATCCTAAATTAGTGGTACGACCAGTCTACCCTCGGATGGTGCGATCCATTGTGTTAGTGACCACAACGGATCGGCTGCAAATTCCGCCGATTCGCCATTTTTGTGAATTAGCCCGCCAGTTAATTGCTAGTTCCAGCAGAATTGAGCATCGTCTTTCTCCTTGTTTAGATAAAGACTTTTTAGGCAGTGGCTTACGAGAACTACCCCAATTAGCTCAACCTGAGAAATCTTCGATAACGAACATTTCCGATCCTGAGGTTTTGGGTCGAAACTATTGTGTTTCTTGAATCTGCTGTGCCAGTATTTAGCGTCGTCTATTTATGGAAAGAGTACTACAAAGTAAAATAGCAGCCAGCAGCAGCAACCTACGAGTAAAGGTTATGTTAGGTGTAAATGTCCTTGAGATAATGTAAGAAAACATTGGCAGAGACTTTTAACACAATTTACTATCACCTTACTATCAGCAGCATGAGAAATTGACATTATGCCTCCTAAACCAAAAGCCAATCAAAATCATCCTAAAATAAACTTGCCACGCCCCGGACAAGAACAACTAGAAAAAGCCAAACTAGCTAAAGAGAAAAGTGCTTTACGCCGCTCATTCTTGATGGGAGTGGGATCTACTATCGCTTTAGGATTTGTGGCTTATGGTGCATTTAATAGCTTTATGCCCAAAAAAAATGAAGTCGCTGGCACTTGGCGCTTAACTGATGGTAGTTTTGGTGGTTTTGCCCTGCCCATTAGCGCGGTGGTGACCAGTGATAGCAAATTATTCATCCAAAATCCCGAAAATCCCCAAGACTATCTCGATTTAGGGCGATTAAATCGCATTTCTGAAGCAAGCGCAATTCCCAAATCTGCCCAAGTGAGCAATTTATCGACTCGGAACCGCCATCGTGGTGCGCAACAAGATGCTAAAAATAATATCAATATCTTAACTATCGCTCAGATGGCATACATCACCGAAAAAGATACTTGGGGCAACTGGTCAGATTTAGCCGTTAAAGTGGAACCAGAAACAGAGTATTACACTTATACCACCACCATTGAACCAACGATTAAAACGATCACTGCCGCTGATTTAGAGAAAAGTGGTAAAACTAATCTGGGAATCGCCCTGCAACAAGCCATGCCCAAACAACCGAAATTACGGAGCTATCTGGGTATTGCCTATCTTGCGCTTGATCCTAAACTGAATCAGCTACAGCCATTTAAATTAATTTGCGAATCCACAGACACCCTAAAAGCGGCGCTCCCTTCACCAGAATTTGATGCCAAAAAAAATAAAATGACTTGTCCTCGCGGTTTTATTCCCGTAGAAACCAATTAAATCTTCATAGATGCTGGGTTAACTAAGCCCCCATAGACATTAAAATAATCATTGCAATAAATCTCTAAGATCAAATCTCTCAGTAATATTCACGATAATATTCCAGTAGCAACTTTTCTAGTCCAGGAGAACCGATCATTATGCCCACTAGACGCACTGATAGCGCTTTTCCCATCAGCTATAACAAAGACAGTGAAAGCATCATTGAAGGTCTGACCAAGCGTGAATATTTTGCGGCAATGATGATGCAGGGTTTGGTCAGTAGTAATCTGCGTTTTGAAGATGAATATCAACGGGCCCGTTTGGCGGTGGTGCAAGCCGATGCTTTAATTGCCATCCTTGATGCCGAATAACTTTCTGGGTGATTTTTTAGTTTTTAGAGTTTTTTGATTGATTGATTTAATTAATTTTTGTTGAAATTTTTGCCTTAATTTGGTCAACCCTGCGCCCCCATGAATTCCTTACCTAAATACCGTCCTAAACAACTCAACCTTGGCCCCTTAGAGTCGGAAATCGTGGCTCTGATTTGGCAATTGGGGATCCCTTCGGCTAAAGAGATTCACGACCAAATCCTCACCGACCCCGACCGCGATCTCACCTATCCCTCAGTGATGACCGTCTTACGTCGCCTGGAACAAAAAGGTTGGGTGGCCTGTCGCAAAGATCCCGCTGGGGGACGGTTGTTATTTTGGGAAGCTCTGATCACCAAAGAGGCAGCCCATTCCCTCGAAGCCTATCAACAACTCCAGCGTTTTTTGGCGGTGGGAGATGCGGATGTAGTCGCTGCCTTTGCCGCAGATTTAGATCGCTCTAGCGTAGACAAGATCGAAGCTATTGCCAATCGGCTTAAAGCTATGCGTCAAGCCAGAAACGAGCTAAGCCATACGTCCCCTGACCGGTCTGACGATGGGGAATAAGCGATGCATACCAGCATTATGTTATTGGCTTTAGTCATCGCCGTAATGATCCGAGTTGTGGGTCAATGGCTGCCCTCCCTAACGGCATCGCGATTCTGTCCCCCAAAGTGGCGGCTGATCGTGGCTCAATTACCTTGGCAATGGCGCTGGCATTTAACCTTAGCCCAATTTTTGTTACCCGTTTTAGTGCTGCTGTCAATGGCCACCGCTGTGGTAGTCATGGGAACCCAAGGGCAGATGGTCGGCTGGCACGTAGGTTGGTTGGGTTATTACTTGGGTTGGGGGTTCTGGCTCTATAGTTTGGGGCGCATGGCCCATCTGGGTTGGCAAGGAGCTAAATCGGTGCAACATTTAGCGAGTTTTGATGATGCCAGTCTTGGTAATGATGATGATTTTAGGGATATAAACGAGGCAGACAATTCCGGCGCAGGATTACCCCTATGGCATCGGGCTAAGGTGCTGGAAATACCAGGGCTGTTTGCGGCTCAGATTGGCTTTTGGGATTCTCAGCTAGTCTTAAGTCGGCGGTTAATCGATACCCTCTCACCGCAACATTTAGCCGCCGTGCTGTACCACGAGCAAGCCCATGTTTACTATCGGGATACATTTTGGTTTTTCTGGCTGGGCTGTGGGCGACATATTGCCCCTTGGTTGCCCCACACCGAAGCCCTATGGCAGGAGTTACTCTTATTACGCGAATTACGGGCCGACCGTTGGGCTATGGAGCATACAGACGGGCTGTTATTAGCCGAAGCGTTAGTGGCTTTGGTGCAGGATCATTGTGGCTTAGAGCCAACCTTTGCCGCAGCCTTAGACAGCGATTTGGGCTTTAATACCCCAGAAGATCGGCTAGAAATGAGGATTAATCATCTGCTAGAGCCAATGGAGTCATTGCCCCACATATCATTGCCCTCTTTGGCATGGTTGGCGGTGGGTTTATTGCCTTTGGCATTGGTGGCACTGCATCAGTAATTCTTGATCAATCGGAGGAGGAATGGCACTGCGTCACAACTTTTGATCGAAATAGCCCAGAAAGTAAGCAAAGTGCCATTGTGTGACCAAGGATAAGGTATGATTGCTTACGATCTTGTCCTAGAATTTATAGGGTAGAAACAGCGATGAAGCGCTTGCTGGCATTGGTTCCTGGTGGTGTGGGCGACCAAATCTTGTTTTTCCCCACCCTCGCCGCGTTACGACAAAAATATCCCCAAGCAGAAATCAACGTGATAGTTGAGCCGCGTTCGGTGGGTGCTTATCGTGTCTGTCCTTCGATAAGCGAAAGTAATGTAATTAAATTTGATTTTAAGGATCGCAATAGTTTAGCTGATTTCAGTAATCTCTTGGGGATTATCCGAGATCGGGAATACGATGCGGTGCTTTCCTTAGGGCGTAGGCTGTCGGTGCGTTTTTTGCTGTGGCTGACCGGCATTAATAAACGTGTTTCCTATGATGGTCAGGGCAATTTGTTTTTGACCGATGTGATTCCGCTGCAACCTGACCAATATGCGGCCACGATGTACCATGATTTGGTGCGTGGTTTTGGCATTACCAACCCCTGCCCACCGGTAAAGCTAGCCTTGGCAAAAAGCGATCTCAACTGGGCCAATAATGAGCAGCAACGGCTTCAGGTCAAAGAAAGCGGCTATATTTTGCTCCACGGTGGCGCAAGTCAGTTGTCAGTCAAGCAGGGCATGGTGAAGATTTATCCCCCTGAATCATGGGTGAAGGTCTTGCAAGAAGTCCGCGCTAAGCTGCCTAATTTACCCATCGTCGTCGTGCGGGGGCCCGAAGATGGGGCATTTGTGCAGAGTTTAATGGCTCAATTACCAGATCTGCGGGTCGTGGCTCCACCGGATATTGGCAAGTTAGCCGCGATGATTGCCGCCGCCAATGTTTTTCTGTGTACCGATAGTGCGCCGATGCATTTAGGGGTAGCTGTGGGAGTTAATTTAGTGGCGTTGTTTGGGCCTACCGATCCCGCTAAATTATTACCAAATGAACCAAGTCGGATTAAATTTATCCAACCTCCCGCCGGTCAGTCCATCGCGGCAATTCCTCCCGAAGCGGTTTTAGCCAAGCTTTGGGAAAGTTAAAACGAAATAAATGATCCTCAAATTTGGGAGCAAATTGGGGATCAAAACTTTTCACCCTGATTGGCTAGTATCCTGATTAGTTCGAGAAAGTATTTGAAAGCCATGTCAGACAAGATGTCCGACCCACAAAAATCAAATCACTGTGTAACGAGCGCCATGCCAGACAAGATGTCTGACCCACAAAAATCAAATTCCTGTGGAACGGGCATCTTGCCCGTTCTTTGATCAGAATTATCAGCTAATCTGCTCTACCACAGCGTGACCGGATCAACGTTAATGCCAATGCGAACTTGAGTATGATTAATCAATTCCTTGAGTTTAGTTAAGGTGGGTAACTGGTCATAGCAGGACAAAGGGAACTTAAGTAAAATCTGCCAACGATAACGATCCGCCACTTTAGGAATGGTTGCCGGTACTGCACCTAAAACTTGCCATACGGCATCATCTAAATTTTGCCGCAGATAATTCGCTAAATCATGGGCTTTAGTGGCAGTTAATTCCTGATTTAAACTACTTAAGTGAATTAGTGCCATTGCCCCATAGGGAGGATAGGTCATGGCTTCGCGCATAGCTAATTCTTCTGCCATAAACTCGATCAATTCATAGCGTTGTACCGCCGTAATTACAGAATGCTCAGGGGTATAGGTTTGCAGAATTACTTTGCCATATTCTGTGCCTCTGCCACAACGTCCCGCCACTTGCAGTAAGGTTTGTAAGGCTCTTTCATTAGCGCGATAGTCGGCAAAATGGAGCAGACCATCCGCTGACACGATGCCCACTAAGGTAACTTGGGGAATATCCAAACCTTTGGTTAACATCTGCGTGCCAATTAATAAATCTGCACCACCGGAACGGAACTTCTCAATTAAATGGCGATGCTGATCTTTATTGCTAGTGGTATCGCTATCAAAACGAATTACCCGTAATTCAGGAAATAATTTACTTAATTCTTCTTGGACTTTTTGCGTGCCGCTGCCAAATTGTTTAAAATAAGGCGAACCACATTCAGGGCATTGACGCGGTTGGATTTGCCCATAGTTGCAATAGTGACAACGTAAATGGGGCGCAGTTTCTGGCTTATTCTGGGAACTCACATAACCATGATGGGAACTATGCAAATGATAGGCAAGGGACACATCACAATGGGGACAATACATCACATAGCCACAACTTCGGCAAGAAACGAATGTACTATGACCGCGACGATGCATAAACAGAATTCCTTGCTGTTTTTGCGTCATGAGTTCGCTAATTGCCTGTTGCAAAGTCAAGCTAAACATAGAACGATTCCCCCGATTGATTTCTAGACGCATATCCACTACTTCAATTGGTGGTAATGGCTGCTGATGCACTCGTTCGGGTAGGGATAAATAATCAATGTAATTTTGCTCCACGCCATAAAATGATTCAGCAGAAGGAGTAGCAGAACCTAGCACTAAAGGAACTTGCGCTATTTGGGAACGCCATTGGGCGATGGTACGTGCATGGTAACAGGGTTGGGGCTGATCTTGTTTGAGACTGCTATCATGTTCTTCATCGATGATGATAATTCCTAAATTAGTTAATGGCGCAAAAACTGCCGAACGAGTACCAATCACGATTTGCGCTTCTGGACTTAGCATCCACCGCCATGTGTCGAATCTTTCGCCATCGGATAACTGGCTATGATAAACATTGACCTTGCTATCACCAAAACGAGCGCGGAACCGATCGGTTAATTGTGGTGTCAGACCAATCTCAGGTACAATGACCAAAGCCGATTTTCCAGCATCAAGAATTGGCGCAATCGCTTGTAAATAAACTTCAGTTTTACCGGAACCCGTCACACCATGCAAGAGAATAGTGGTGGCGGTATTCGTGACTGATTGAATATGAGTTAAGGCTTGAAATTGTTCAGGAGTCAGGTTTTTGGGCTGATCCGATTTAATAATATGCTCTTTATCGCCAAATCTGAGCATCTCTCTTTGACTAATTACCAGACAATTCTGGGCACTTAATTTCTGAATTACTGAAGTACTAGTTTGCGCGAGTTTAAGCAATTCACTTTTGAGCATTTCACCACCCATTTGCCTTAAAATGGTGATAACTTCTTTTTGCTTTGCGGTTAATTCAACTAATTCTCGCTCTGTTTCGTCATTGACTAAAGTGATCACATCCACTAGTTTTGGTTGCGGGCGGCGCGGCACTTCCAAAAAGCTTTCAATCCAGCCTAATTCTCGTAATACTTTTAAACCTGCGGTGCTAGTAGAACCTAATTTCTGTTGTAAGGCTTTATGACTAATGCCCTGCGGGGTGGCAGCATTTTTAATTGTTCCGAGATATGCCCAAACCCTTTGTGCCGCAGCAGGCATGGCGGTTAATTCAGTCATTAGCTCTAAGTTGACTACATCTGCATCAGGCAATAGTTCCGATTTGATCACCCGTACTCGATAATGGGAACGTTCTAATAATTTGGGTGGTAATGCTGTTTTGACCACTTGCAACAGAGGGGTACGGTAATAATCAGCAACTTTCTCTAATAGTTGCCAATATTCGGGATGGAGTAAGCCAGTATTAACAATGCCATTAATGGGTTTAATATCAGCGATATTGAGATGCGGTGGCAGAGAATCAACATCAGTGAAACTAATCGCAATCGCCCCAACGGTTGAGCCTTTGAGGGGAACACTCAATATATCGCCAATCTGTACCGTAAGATTCTCTGGTACAGTATAGGTGAGGCATTCTTCCAGCCACGGGGCATTGACTAAAACCTGAACTAACAAGATTATTTAAACTGAGCATAGAACTTCTATGGTTTATCATAACCTGTATTACCATTAGGACTTACGCAAAGGAAAAATGATGTAAAAAGGAAGAAAGATTTGAGGAAAAGGAATGGCAGAAAAGTTTACCACGTTAGATTATTGCCAGTACCTGCTAAGTAGTCAGATAAACTACACAATCACGAACCTAGCAGACCATATGGAAGGGTACAGCCACGACCAGATCAACTGATACCTAAAAAACGAGAAATTAACCCCGAAATTGCTGTGGGAAAACGTAAAGCCAACAATTGTGACAGACGAAGCAAAGTATATGTACGTGCTGTTTGACGACACGGTATTGGACAAACGTCATGCTAAAAAGATTGAGATGGCACAAAGGCAATACAGTGGCAACAAGCATGGACTTGTGCAGGGTATAGAACCGATTTAATATCTTATAATAGCGTAAAATAATAGCTTAAAAAGGGTTAAGAAATTTGCTCCACAAGTGACTTAAGTGACAAGGAGTGGGAGATTATCAAACCTCTATTACCGCAGAAAAAAAAGACAAGACCACCGTTATGGACAAAGCAGGAAATATTAAACGGGATATTCTACCAACTGAAGCATTGAAATGTTTGAGGAAAATATCGATTACTTCAAAGCTAAGCCTGTCAACATTCCCAAGATTACAGTAATGGTTGATCAGGGATATAATCCTGCATATTTAACTAAGGAGTTAGAGCGGATTTAGCCTCAGATTATGATTAAGATTCGATTTAAGGTTGTCCCGAAAATGTCTAAGCAGCAGAAGCAAGCTCAAGGAATCTCTGGTTTCGTGGTTGTTACGCTGCGTTGGGTTGTGGAAAGGAGTAATGCTTGGGTGGAAAGATGTAAAAGTCTGGTTAAAAACTTTGACAGAATTTTATTCAATGCTAATGCTAGGCTCAAGCTTTCCTTTATCAGGCTTTTGCTTAAGCGCTTTGCTAAATACTCCTAAGATATCAAATCAGTTCTATAGAATAGATCAAAGATATTCAATTTCTAACTCATGCTACGGAGAAGGTTATCAGACCCTCACCCCTAGCCCCTCTCCCAAAAAGGCAGAGGGGAACAAGGAAAAAGCTAAAAATGGCTCTTGCTCCCCTTCTCCCAGAGCGGGAGAAGGGGCTGGGGGATGAGGGCAGATTTTCTATCTGCGTAAGGTGAGATTCTAATTAAAATTTTTAGCTAAAATAATATTAGTCGATTCTAGTCAAACCCCAAAAATTCCGTTAAATTAGTTATCATAGAAGCAGCTAACCAAACTAACTTAGTCTGGCATAGCTTATTAGTCGATTTGCTGATCCACTTGCTCTAATTGTATTGATTATCTTTCTTTAAGATGAGGAGGCGGGGACTATGTTTAACCTAAAGTTTAACCCGAAACACCACGGCAGCCAGACCCACCATTATGCCTATCAGGGGCGAAATCTGCCTCATACAGTGGCTGCAATCAGTGGCATTTTTATCGGTATTATGGCTATGCATCTGCCTCTAGCCTTTGCCCAAACCACCGCCGATCAATTGCCTAAACCACGCCGTGGCGATGCGGCTCGTCTGCGTCCCGCCCAAGGTAAACCTATTACGCCGACTAACCAAAACGAATTTAATGTTAATTCTGGTACGGCAAGGGGCAATATAGAACTCAAAGGGGACTCCAGCTACTATGCCCCCACATCCAGCATTTTGCCTAATAACTATAATGCTACGCCCCAAAGCTCGGTGCTGAGAACTCCGGGGGCTTTTTCTAATGATCCTGTGCCAGCGGTGCAGATTTTGCAAGCTACCCCAGAAAGAAACAATCCTAGTGCTGCCAAAAAAGATAATTAGACCCAACCGCAATCAGGCTAAAGCCCTTAGATAGTGACGACTCCCAGCCCTAACTCGCGGACGAGTATAGGGTGGGCTTCTCAGCTAA
>JBAXSK010000279.1:0-4940 GCA_037130765.1 Pseudanabaena sp. ELA607 | reverse complement strand
AGCACTTTAGTGCTAAGGAAATCTAGAGTGCTAAAGCACTTACTACTAAACTTATCAAAAAATTGGGTCTAAAACCCCATACTACAATACTTGGAATACCGCAGGGCATACGGAAATTCACGCTTGAGAAGCTAGTTGCAAGACTAGGTATCACTGAGTAAGACCATGCTAGGACAAGTCCTACAGGCATTCTTTGAGTCCAAGAATCCTCACGCCTTCACGCTGAGGAGTGTCAATCCAAATCTCATTGCCGCAAAATCTCAGTAAATCTCCCTTTGATCTACTGAGATTGACAATTAAGCCGGATTTTAACGCATCACATCCCGATGCACTTGCAGTAATTGCAGCCGATCACCATCATCCATCACACATTGATTCAGCATATAGACCACCTGCTCTGGTTTTAGGTTGCTTGGTGTAGTACAACTGCCGATGTAATGCACTTTTACCGCTTCAGGATTTGGCTGAACTACCATCAAGGCATAGAGTCGGGAACGTAATTCTAGAGTCTCTTGTTTGCCTGATTTGGTAGTTTTCTCCATTGTAATGCTAGGACGTAATAGTACTTCATTAACCACATCTTCCATGAGATGAAATACTTCGCCACCAGTACGTTCTTTGGGTTCGACAAAGCCAAGGGTGAGGGTATATTCAGCGACTTCTAAAAGGGCATCTGTGGATGAAGACTTTAAGGGTACTTCTTCCACGAGATAAATGGGCAGGTCGGGATCGAGTTGGGCTTGTAAGCGCTGCTGAAATTCTTCTGGGGCGAGGGTGGCTGTCAGTTCAAAGTCAGCATATTCACCTGTACTGGTGTAGCCCAAAGGTAAAGCCTTAGCGATGGCAATGCGCGGCATGGGATTAAAACCCGCACTAAAAGCAATCGGCAAATTAGCACGGCGGGCGGCACGTTGCAGCACCCGATGTAAATCCAAATGGGAAATTAACCGCATTTCTCCCAATTTACCAAACTTGATCCGTAGCCGTTGCACTTTGACCTGTTCGGCTAATTCGTGCCCACCATAAACGGGAATTTCTGGCGGGGGAATTACCACATTATGTCCAAAGCTCGGCCCGCACACTCCACAAGCTGAACACCCGCCAAAGGAACAGTCAGGAATCACTTTAGCCGCAAGGGCGCGTTCCCAATCTTCGACAAGCCATTGTTTATCAATGCCAGTGTCCATGTGATCCCAAGGGAGCGGATCAGAGATTTTGAGGTTAGGCATCTCCCATGCTAAGCCAGATTCATTAATGGCTTGAGTCCATGCCCCGAAAGCTTTTTCGACACTCTCAAACCATGAATCCATACCTGCACCGAGTTCCCATGCTCGCTGCATCACGACTCCCAAACGCCGATCCCCACGACCGACAAAATCTTCCATCGCCGAAACCCGCACATCGGTAAAGTTCGCTTTGACATTACGCATTGGGCGCAGAGCTTGGCGGAGTAACTTCTGTTTTGCGATAAAATCTTCCGTAGAAACCGTATGCCATTGGAAGGGCGTATGGGGCTTAGGCGTAAAATTAGAAATCGTTAGCGTAAAACTCATCGGTTTACGGCTCTGGCGATAAGATTCCTTCTGTAACCAGTCTACGGTCTTGGCGATGCCTAAAACATCTTCATCGGTTTCTGTGGGCAAGCCAATCATGAAATAGAGTTTGACTTTATCCCAGCCTTGATCTCGCACCGTTTTAATGCCTTGGAGCAGTTCCTCATCGGTTAAGCCTTTGTTAATTACGTCCCGCAGTCGCTGGGTTCCAGCTTCAGGGGCAAAGGTCAAACCCTGTTGCCGTCCGTTGCCGCTGCGTAACATGGTGGCAATGTTTTCATCGAACCGATCAATGCGTTGGCTAGGCAAGGATAATTCAACATACTCATCTTTGAAGCGATTCTTAATCTGCATTCCCACTGAAGGCAAGGCTAGGTAATCGGAACAAGAAAGAGATAAAAGTGAAAATTCGTTATAACCCGATTCCCGTAAAGCTTTTTCGACGGTGTTTACGACTCGCTCTGGTTCGACATCTCGGGCAGGACGGGTGAGCATTCCCGGCTGACAGAACCGACAACCCCGGGTACAACCGCGCCGAATCTCAATAGTCAGGCGATCATGCACGGTTTCCACTAGGGGCACTAAACCGATGCTATGTTCGGGCATGGGAGTGGCGACGCGGCGCAAAATTCGCGGTGGCACGTCATGGCGATTAGGGGTCACGGCTCCAGTGTGTTCGTCCATGTCATAGAACTCTGGCACATAAACCCCATCCACTTGATTGGCTAAATCCAGCAGAATCTCGTGGCGAGTTTTGTTGGCGAGTTTCCCAGACTTAATCACTGCACCGATTTCCGGCAAAACTTCTTCCCCATCACCAAGGGCAAAGAAATCAAAAAAATCGGCATAGGGTTCAGGATTAGAAGTGGCGGTTTGACCACCGGCAAAAATCAGCGGACATTCCGCTAGGGATAGATCGCGGCGTTCGTGCCATTTTAAGGGAATGCCGGATAGGTCGAGCATTTCGAGGATATTGGTTGCGCCTAATTCGTAGCTGAGGCTAAAACCAAGGATGTCAAATTCTGTCAAAGAGCGCTTGGATTCAACGGCAAACAAGGGGGTGGCGGTTTGACGTAATTTAGCGGCTAAATCTGGGGCGGGTAAATAGGAGCGATCACATAATTGCCCCTCTTGGCTATTGAGAATGCTATAGAGAATGACGTGCCCTAAATTAGAAGCCCCAACCTCGTAAATTTCGGGATAGGTCAAAGCCCAATGCACCACCGCATCATCCCAAGGCTTATGGACTGCCCCAAACTCATTACCAAGATAGCGGGCAGGTTTGAGAATGTCTGGAGTGATGAGTTGTTCTACAGGTACAGCCATAGGAAAATGATGCTTTAATTTACGATGTAACAGAGTGAATCTATTTTAGTTTGGTTTCATGGCAACAATTACGGATTTAGTCTATAGATTATTGCTGGATGATGTGCTTTATATCTCACCAAGTCTTAGAGAAACCGCGCCGGTTGAATTTGCTGCCAAACGTTACGCACCCGATCACAGGGCGTAGCTAGGGGGAAATAGGTTTGGTCGGCAACGGTTTCAAGCAAAATATGCCCCATCGGGGTTAATCGAAAGCTGTCAGTGATGCCCTGCCCGTCTACTTCCCGCCGCAATATGCCCACCTGAATTAACCACAATAAGGAATTTTCTGTGATTAGCAGATTACAAAACTTAGTTAAATATTGGTTTTTCAGCCCTTCATGCCCCACAATTGCCCTCAGGTTAATGCCACGCTGGGACATCTCGGCAAATAATTTGACGGTAAAAGGAGCGCAACGCAAGGCTATGGCAGCACGTTCAATGGTAGCAGCATCATAACTACTAATAGCAGATGTGGGGGGATGAATAATTTCGCTGGTCATGGGTTTAAAAATTGGGGTAGTAAGTTATCTTTTAGCTTTAAATAAGCATACAAAGAATCAGTGATCTGGGCATCTATCCCCTTGGCATATAAACTTTATTGCATATGTGCTAATTGTTATATTCTCTTGATTGGATAGGATGTGCATAACCAAAAACATCTGTTTGGGCTGAGATTGGCAGATAATTGATTTAGGCTGTCTCCGTTATTGAAAGCATAATTTCTGCGATTGCTTTGAGAATATCCATCACCCCATTTCTATCTCTAAGCATAAATCAATCTTGCCGATTTCAAAATATTCTTTTTGTATACTTTTAGCAATTTAATTTGAGTCAACTATAGTTAATCAAAGTAAGAATAGCACGGCTTGAAGGCAATAAATAGCACCATTTCTTCAGGCTTTGCCTGCCACCTCTAACTTGGAGAGGTCCTATGTAACATCATTTAAAATTAGAATAATTCAGTAGATGCGGGATTTAATTTTTATAGTTATTCCAAACAGAGTGTTCAGGATTTTGGTAATAGACCAAATTGGTTATGTTTATAATTTAGATAACTAGCCCTAAAATCAATAAAATCAGACCAATCGATAAGCCGCCAATAGTAGCGTAAAAAAAGCATTTAGCAGAATTTTCCATCAGCTTAAATCGCTTTTCCGTCTTCAGAGAAATTACAAATTTATTGTCCGATGCGTCCGATAGACCTAGGGTAACTTTGCCATCTTTAACCACCGCCGTCCCAATTACTAAAACCTCTCGATTGCAGGGCAAAATAGTTTCAATGTGGCGATGACCGATCACTTTCTCAAATACAGCGTGATTTCGCACACCAAGCATTGATGAAATTCCTTCCTCAATAGCTGTCCACATTGACCACAATAGTTCTTTAAATCCAGATTTGACTAGATCCCCCAAAGAAGGCTGGATAAACTTATTGAATACTTGAATAGTCTCAATATCTGCACCTTCAGGATTTACTACAATTTCTCCTGATGGATCGGCAAGAATAAATGGTACTGATTGGGTGTTATCTGATACAGTCTCACGAACTGTGCGAAATGAATTATAGCTTTGCCCCTCATGATTTCGCTTAGTTTCCTTGCGTTGAATTTCCTGAATCATCCGTGTGGAATAATACACACACTCTTTCTTTCTTACCTCAGAAACTAAAGGAGAATTTGTCATAATAGTACCGCGCACCTTGACATATTCCCGTAAATTACCATCACTAACTGTGCTCAAATCATTATCGCGAATAAGATATTGCAATTCTTCTACTGTGGCTGATTTTGCCGTAAGATAGCTTTTTAATTTACTCTTTAACCGGCTTTGCATAAAGAATAGAATAATGCTAATTATTATTAAAAGAATGCCATAGGGTATCATGATTCACTCTTGGTTAAACTCAGTTAAAATTATCATAAATGTCAATGCAATTCAAATAAATTTAAGAATCTAAAAAACATGATGTAATATTTCAGTGGTTCTTTTAGATTATGTTGACTAATCCATCTAAAGCAA
>JBAXSK010000278.1:0-4943 GCA_037130765.1 Pseudanabaena sp. ELA607 | reverse complement strand
CCTTGGGAGAGGGGCTAGGGGTGAGGGTCTACTCAATCATCGAACTGACGTTAATTTGAATAACAAAAACTGCGTAAATTGCTGATCACTAAAATTATCATCACTCACTAACAGCAAACTACGGGAACCATCCGCCAGCTTAGGACCAAAGGTCATGCCCTCTAGGTTATCCAGTTTGATCCCCAAGGTACTCAGATCTAAAACTAACTGCTTGCTGATCGGGCGAATATTGCTAATGTCTCCTTTGAAACTGGCAATTCGGCTCGTGTCAGTGGCAGCGGTGGTGTTGATCTGCCAAATTTTTGCCCCAAAACCCAAAGGACTAAAAGATCGCTCCAAAGTCAAGAAATGTCCTGCCCGATCTAAGGCAAGCATTTCTACAACACCATTAACTCCGCCCACCGGTGGCGCTTCCACGGGATACAAATGCTCTGCTACCAACAGCGGCGGCACTCTTACCACATTATTTTCCACATAATGTAAAAAACTGCTCGGAGATGGCTCCTGTTGAGCGATATTTTTCACCTTAGAGATTAATGAGCGCTCTTGATAATCTTGCGCCAAGGCATTTTCTGTAATGGCAAAAATTCGATAGGGATCGCTTGGGGCATCACCCACCACCGTCATCGCTTCAAAACCCAGATTGTCCCTTACCCCGATATTTGCGGTAGTAACGGGAGCCTTAGCCGAATCATCCCCAATGGCAGGTAAATAGCGCTTCGGGATGGGCAAAGCACTAAAAAACTTCCCGCTACCCCGCTCATATTCATTAATAAAAGGGGGAATTAAATCATGGGTGATCCCTTCACTAGAAACATAAACCGTTCCTTTGGGAGATAGGGCGATCGCTTCGGGATCGATCGTTTGCGGGGGATAGCTCGTGCCATCCGGTTGCTGTAATGCCGTAGCGCTTTTAATTTGGATCTGGCTGAGTTGGGGTTGATTTGCGCCCTCATTTGCCCCTTCAAAATCCGCTTTAAAAGTATAAAACCGCGCCGGAGCCAAGTCACTGCGGTCATCACTGATCACATAAAACAAATTCTCACGGGGATCATAACTCAGCCCTGACCAGCCCCCCACCTTAATCCCAGCAAAGCTTTGTTTTGGTAAAATATATTGATTAACTAATTTTAAATCTACAGGCAAAAACTCAGTATTAATATTATTGCTAGATTTACTAGCTGGATTTTTATCCTTAACCGGAGCATTGCTAAACTTTGCTCGACTCAGGCTAGATGGATTTTGATCAGCACTGCTCACCTTAGACGAGAGCGCCTCACTGCGTAACCATGTCATGATCCCCACAACTATGGCAGCCACGAGGCTTAAAATTCCCACCACAGCCATAAATTGCCCAAACCAAGAGAACCAAGGCGGCTGAGAACGGTTTTGCATAATTTTATACAGTGCTTGGATAGTACTTAAGATTTAATTTCGGCCATGGACTTCAGGAATTTTGCACCTTAATCTCAAGGAATCTGAAGCGATCTTAAAATTAATCGGTCAACTTTCAATAATATCCTGACCTTGGGTTAACGTTAAGCTCAATGGCGCAATCCCCGCCACCTTCAATTCCTCTCAATTATTGGCCACAATAATTCTCAGCGCGGAATTGAACCATTAACCCTAGTTCTGTTTCGGATATGTCAGCATTGCCAGACAAAATCCATTAGCAAATTAGCTCGGCACACATCAATAGATTCGATAATAGTTCCAGAAATAATTCCTGCCTATTTTCTGTCAGTATTAATTCATTAACCTTAATGTTTTTGGTTAAAACTGGCATTAGAACCACCATGAGAATTTACGTCAAAACCTATCCCTGAGTTTTTGACGTAGCTTTTAGGTTGATTTTGGGGGCAAATTTCTGGCTAATGTCGCTGCACAACTCAATAAATTTTCACGGAAATTTACTCGGAATTTTCTGCAAACTTCAGGATAGACCCTATGGAAACAAACGTATTGCCTAATATCAAGGTGGAAGATGACCGGACTGGTTTGAGTGTAGAGACTCTCAGACGGGCTTTTGCTGACAACCTGTTTTATATTCAGGGCAAGTACGATGAGATTGCCACGGATACTGATTATTACATGGCGTTGGCTTATACCACCCGCGATCGCCTCTTACTGCGCTGGCTCAAAACCCTCAAAACCTATCAGGATCAAAACGTCAAGACGGTTTATTATCTCTCCGCTGAATTTTTGATGGGGCGACATTTAGGTAATAGTCTGATTAATCTTAATTTATACGAAAATGTGCGCCAAGCCGTGGCCACCACGGGTTTAAATCTGGAGGATATCTTAGAACAAGAGCTAGATCCCGGCTTGGGTAATGGTGGCTTGGGGCGCTTGGCGGCTTGTTTCTTGGACTCCTTGGCCACCCTCGAAATTCCTGCCATTGGCTATGGGATTCGCTACGAGTTCGGCATTTTCAATCAAGGAATTGACAACGGCTGGCAGGTGGAAATTCCCGATAAATGGTTGCGCGGGGGCAATCCTTGGGAAGTGCAGCGCCAAGACGAATCCATTGAAGTCAAATATGGCGGTCACACTGAGGTCTATCACGATGATCGCGGTCGGGCCCATGTGCGTTGGATTCCTAGCAATACCGTGGTGGGCATTCCCTACGACACGCCAGTGCCCGGTTATAACACCAACACCGTCAACACCTTACGCCTCTGGAAATCAGAAGCAGGGGATGATTTCAACTTCCAAGCGTTTAACTCCGGTGACTATGATGGCGCAGTTTCGAGCAAAATCAAATCGGAAACTATTTCTAAAGTGTTGTATCCTAATGACAACACCCCCCAAGGGCGGCAACTGCGCTTAGAGCAACAGTTCTTCTTTGTCTCTTGTTCGTTACAGGATATGATTCGCCGTCATTTGCAACGGAATAAGAGCCTCGATAATTTTGCCGATAAAGCCGCGATCCAACTCAATGACACCCATCCAGCGGTGAGCATTGCGGAATTGATGCGCCTGTTGGTTGACGAGTATAACTTTGACTGGAATGATGCTTGGCGCATTACCCAGCGGGCTTTTGCCTATACCAATCACACCCTATTGCCTGAAGCCTTAGAGAAGTGGTCAGTGGCATTATTTGGCAGTTTATTGCCCCGCCATTTAGAGATTATTTACGAAATCAATCATCGTTTCTTGAAGGATGTCCACACTTGGTATCCTGACGATGAAGCGATGGCCAATCGTTTGTCCTTGATCGAAGAAGGTCGCGAAAAGCAAGTACGCATGGCTCATTTAGCCACGGTGGGTAGCCATGCCATTAATGGTGTCGCAGCTTTGCACTCGGAATTAGTCCAAAAAGACTTGCTCCATGATTTCTATAAAATCTATCCCGAGCGCTTCTGCAATAAAACCAATGGAGTCACCCCTCGCCGTTGGATGTTGCTCAGTAACCCCACCTTGTGCGCCCTGATTACCGAGAAAATTGGCACTACTTGGCTGACCCATTTGGATGAATTACAGAAGTTAGAGCAATTCATCGATGAACCGGAATTCCGGCAAAAATGGCACGCGATCAAAAGAGGCAACAAACAGCGCCTTGCCGAATACATCAGCAAGTATGCCGTAGAAGTCGATCCTGATTCGATGTTTGACATTCAGGTGAAGCGGATTCATGAATACAAGCGGCAATTGTTGGCGGTGTTGCACGTAGTGGCGCTGTATTTGCGGATTAAAAATAATCCTCATACGGTGGTAGTGCCCCGCACGTTTATCTTCGGCGGTAAAGCGGCTCCCGGGTATTTCATGGCGAAGTTGATTATTAAATTAATCAATTCCGTTGCCGATGTGGTTAATCGCGATCCTGATGTGCATAATCGCTTGAAAGTGATGTTCTTGCCTAACTTCAGCGCTTCTTTAGGCCAGATGATTTATCCCGCCGCCGACTTATCAGAACAGATTTCCACCGCTGGGAAAGAGGCTTCTGGTACAGGCAATATGAAATTTGTCATGAATGGCGCGGTCACCATTGGTACACTTGATGGCGCGAATATCGAAATTCGCGAAGAAGTGGGCGATGATAACTTCTTCTTATTTGGTTTAACCACCGAAGAAGTTAAAGCCACGAAAGCCAATGGCTATAATGCTTACAGCTATTATGAATCTAATCCTGAATTGAAGTTGGTTTTAGATCGAATTGCTGGGGGTTATTTCTCCGATGGCGATACCAATCTATTCAAGCCTTTGATCGATTCTCTGCTGTACCATGATGAATATATGCTATTGGCAGATTTCCAAGCTTATATGGACTGTCAAGAGGAAGTTGGTAAAGCCTATGAAGATCAGGAACGTTGGCTCACTATGTCGATTCTGAATGTGGCACGGTCAGGGAAGTTTTCTTCAGATCGCACCATTAAAGAATATTGTGATGAGATTTGGCACGTTCAGCCGGTGAAGGTGAGTTTGCCCGACTATACTCCTGACAAGGTGGGTTCTTCTTTAGCTCTGTAGATTCAGGTATTGGGATCTTTCTTCTTATTCCTTCAAATGATTTAGAGATAAGTTAGAAAATAGTTAGAAAAAGAAACCATGAAAAAATGCCTCCTTAGGTTAATTCCTTTAAGGGGGCATTTTTGATGATTAATTAGGCATCACGGTCTTGCTTCATCCATTACTGCTGATACAGATTCCTGCTTAATAAAAGTGACAGCACTGGTATTTGTTCCGGCTCCCATTCCTAAGCGATAGAACTTTAATTTATAGTCGGGAAAAATCTGCTCTTTTTGGATTAAATTCGCCGCCACCATCAGGGTATCTCCTTCGGCTGAGGTAACATGAAATACCCCATTTTTAATGCCCCCATCAATAGCAATGGTCATAGTTTCTTGTAGCCTTTGCTTCAAGGCGGCTAAAGCTTCGGCATTAATAATTAATTCTCTGACCTCTGACGTGCTGGAATTAGCTTGGTCTGGGGCTGAATTGAG
>JBAXSK010000277.1:0-5081 GCA_037130765.1 Pseudanabaena sp. ELA607 | reverse complement strand
AGGCGGGGGGTGGTCAAGTTTTTTTAATGTGCCAAAATAATTTTAAATCACTATAAAATCTGTATTGGGTCAGATCTTAATTGAATACAATTCCTAAATATTCATAAATAGTGATTGATAGTCCAATAATCTTGCTGGCTTGCTCCCCCCGCAGAATGCCAAAAATACGATTCACCCTAACCAAAGGAAACCAATAAATACATATCTTGGAATTTAGCACCGGTGGCTTGTTTGCCCGCTAATTCTGGAGGTAGATAAATGTTCCGCCGTTGATCCCCAGCCTCAACGGTAACTTCAGGCCCCAGTTGAATCAACTTGACTTGTTTTTTGTTGAAGGTGGGCAGAAATAACTTCACCGTGCTTTGTTTGACATCAATTTGGATCGGCGCAGGCACACGACTGGCATCTAGGGCTGGCTCCAGCAAAATCTCGGTGGCTCCTTCGGCTATGCCCTGCATCGACAAAGGGGCAAACTCGCCGCTAGAAATGCGACTCAGGCAAGATTCCCGGGCGATCACACCGCCCACAGTTAGCCCCACCTGTTGGGCACTACCCCAAAGATATTTAGCGGTACGGATGGCATAGGGATCGTCGTTGGTCACTAGATAAGCAGCAACCCGATTGGGATCATTCACCGCCTGCTGCCCCCGCACTAAGACATTGCCCATTTGTCCCGCTTGTTGGGTGATGTCATCGGTACTAGATACCTGCAAAATGCTGCGTAAAATCGGCTCAATGAAAGGGGATATGGCTTGTCCTAAAGCCGAGCCAGTCAATACTTGCTTAAATCGTCGCAAATACCAGCCTAAAATTTCTGGCATACCGAGCATCCGCAAAATTTCTAAATCCCCCATGCCATCATAAATAATCACATCATATTTACCTTCAGCGTCACGCTCGCGCAAAAAACTCACGCCTAAAGCCGCATCCATGCCCGGCAAAATGCCTAATTCTTGCCCATAAACTTCCTTGAAAAATGGTGTGCGTAAATATTGGGATTCGACGGTTTTCATGCGTTCCCAATAACGTTCTAGCAGGGTGGTGGCATTGAGTTGGGCGGCCCAGAGATGATCTGTAACTGGTTGGGCATCACAGCCGAGATCAGCGCCTAAACGATGGGCCAAACTATCCCCAGCCTGTTGCCCCACGAGCAAGACGCGCTTACCGTGGCGGGCAAAACCCCGCGCCATCGCAATGGCTGTGGTGGTCTTACCTACGCCACCTTTACCTAAACAGGTCAAAATCAAACTCATAGCTTTAATTTGTGGTTGCAGTAATGGTTATGGTAGTTGCTGATTGTGATTAATGGCTGAAATAGCTCTATAGCTAAAACTATAATCATCATTGTGATCATCATATAGTAAGCAATAGTCAGCCTTAGCAAAGCTGAAATTAAAAAGCTGATGATCCATAATCTCCAAAAATCTGCTCAATTAGTCAAATTCAATGTAGTTCTCATATTTTAGAGTTCTCATATTTGAGAAGTATCATCTCTTCCCGTACATTCCCTCAAGATTCTTAAATCCCTCTAAATCTAATTATCCATGCTGCAAACCAGTCCTTTATTACGCCTATGGCAATACGCTCGGCATTATCGCCCGCAAATTTGGCAAGCGACTACTTACTCTATTCTCAATAAGTTTTTTGATCTAGCGCCACCGGTGCTGATTGGGGCGGCAATTGATCTAGTTTTGCAAAAACCTAACCCTTGGGCGAATCCTTTAGGCGTAACGGGTTTAGCGGCTCAGTTATTAGTTCTATCCGTAATTAGTGCCATGATTTGGGCTTTAGAGTCAATTTTTGAATATGCCTATGCAATTCAGTGGCGCAATCTAGCCCAAACCATTCAGCATGATTTACGCCTTGATGCCTACCAACATTTACAGGGCTTAGAATTGGCTTTTTTTGAAGAGCGGAGTTCGGGCGGTTTGATGTCGATTTTAAGCGATGATGTCAATCAATTGGAACGGTTTCTCGATCATGGGGCTAATGAAGTAATTCAGGTAACAGTCACCATATTGCTGATTGGCGGCACATTTTTTCTGATTACGCCCAATGTGGCATGGTTAGCCCTTGCGCCGATGCCATTTATTTTATGGGGTTCCATTTGGTTTCAGAAGTTTCTTGCGCCACGCTATGCCGCAGTCAGGGAAAAAGTCGGGTTACTCAATGGACAATTAGCGAATAATATCGGCGGTATTACAACCATTAAAGCCTTTGTGACCGAAGATTATGAACGGCAACGCATTGAAATAGAAAGTAATCGTTATCGCCAAAGCAATCGCCAAGCCATTCTCTACAGTGCCGGTTTTGTGCCGTTAATTCGGATTCTCATTTTCATTGGCTTTATCTCAATTCTCTACTATGGCGGCTTAGAGGTGCAGGCACAACGGCTCTCTGTAGGCAATTATTCGGTGATGATCTATCTCATTCAGCGATTACTTTGGCCCTTGACAAGATTAGGCGAAACCTTGGATCAATATCAAAGGGCAATGGCTTCGACTAATCGAATTCTTGATTTATTAGATACACCAATTACGATCCATTCCGGTTCCCAAATTCTGCCACCTCACCCTCAAATTAAAGGCGCAATTAAATTAGAGCGGGTGACTTTCAGCTATCGTGCGGGATTCCCAATAGTGGAAAATCTTAGTTTAGAAATCGCTCCCCATCAAACCACAGCCATAGTCGGCGCTACCGGTTCGGGCAAAAGTACTTTAGTTAAATTATTATTGCGCTTATATGAAATCGACTCGGGACAGATTCTGCTTGACGGTGTGGAGATTCGTGATTTGACCCTGCCTGCTTTGCGATCTTGCATGGGCTGGGTGAGTCAGGATGTATTTTTATTTCATGGTTCAGTTTTAGAGAATATTGCCTATGGTTCCTTTGATGCGACGGTAGAGCAAATTATAGAAGCCGCTCAAATTGCTGAAGCCCATGATTTTATTGAGCAGTTACCCAACGGTTACGATACGATTGTGGGGGAACGGGGGCAAAAGCTGTCGGGGGGACAAAGACAGCGCATTGCCATTGCCCGTGCGGTGTTACGGAATCCGCCGATTTTAATTCTTGATGAAGCTACTTCAGCAGTGGATAATGAAACCGAAGCAGCAATTCAGAAATCCTTAGATCGAATTACTCAAAACCGCACCACTATCGCCATTGCCCATCGCTTATCAACAATTCGCAATGCCCAGAGCATTTATGTGATGGAACATGGTAAAGTAGTTGAAATGGGAACCCATGATCAGCTTGTGGCTATGGACGGGATTTATGCTAGTTTGTGGAATCTGCAAACAGGGGTAATTTAAAGTGGGTTTGATGTGGTAGACCAAAGCAAAAGAAAAGGTTATAAAACCTCAGTGAATTCCATACTCTAACCGTGTCACCTATTACCATTTTGGTGAAGAGCATTACCAGACTTGGTAAGCTATTCCCGTTTTGGTACACTAAAGTTTTTTAGCTAGATTAGTTACTTATACTTATCGACTACATTATCGACAGACTAAATCTGCTTTGACTTTTCTCTTCAAAAGCTGACTTGCTCTATCCCCTACTGTTTTTTAGTTTGCCAAATTCGCGTTAAAATGATTAATCAGATAACTTGTTGTATCCCCTGCATCGAGTCAAGCTAATTTCCATAAACCCTTTATGGGACTGAGGGGATTTTTGGTATAAAATTTTTTGGTATGCAGACACAATGAGATCACTAGATCCATCGGTTGGGTCAATAGTGTTTTTCCTTGCTGGTTAATTATTTGCTTAATTTTCGTTTTTGTATTGCATCAATCTAACTAATCGCCACTGATTAATAGCTATGACTGCTGAAACTTTGACCACCACTGACTCTGACAATAACACTATGGACAGTCTTACTGAATATGATTTGCTAGAGTCGATCCAAACTGTAATCGCTGGCATGGACAGTGACCATACGGCATTGGTCAACCAAACTGGTGATACATGGAAATTCCGTTACGGTAGTGTTGATGTCATCGTCAATATTACGGGTACGGAACCGAGTGATACCTTTACAGTGTTGTCTACGGTGCTGACGGCTCCTTTCAAAAATGAGGCGGAATTATTTCGCTTATTGCTGACCAAAAATGTGACCGAAACTTTTGAAGCGCGGTTTGCCCTTCAGGGGGATCAAGTGATGCTAGTGTCTTCGCGTTCTGTAGAAGACTTATCCCCGGCAGAAATTGCCCGCATTATTGGCATCGTAGCAGCGGTAGCAGACAACAACGATGAGATTTTACAAGAACAATTTGGTGGGGCTTAATTTAGCCAATGGTAAATTTGCCGCTTTAGCTTAGAGTTGGTGTATGGCTAAGCAGCAGCTAGAAATTTGGCCCTATCTAAGCGCGACGGGTCAGCAGCAAATGGCGTTAGATCGCTGGCTGTTGACCCGATTTTGTGATGCTGCACCGGACTCAAACCTAGATCTAGAAGCCAATGTAATGGGTTGCTTACGGTTTTATAGCTGGCAGCCCCACGCTTTGTCTTTAGGCTATCATCAGCAAAAGTGCCCCTCCCATTGGTCGGAATTATGTTTGCGACGGGGTTTAGATGTGGTGCATCGTCCCAGTGGTGGGCGGGCCGTATTGCATGGGACGGACTTGACCTATGCTTTGGTGATGCGGTTGCCAGCGTTTTGGCGACAGCAATCCCGACGACAGGTTTATGAATGGCTCTGTGGCTTTTTAATTGCTGGTTTGGCTCCCTTGGGTATTGGGTTAAATTTTGGTACGGCGGGGCGGGCTTATCGCCATCATGACAGTTGTTTCTCGACGGCAACGACGGCAGATTTGGTGCTAGGTGATGGGCGCAAAGTCATCGGTAGCGCCCAAGTATACCGCCAGATCTTGCCTAGTTCTGGACAAGCCGAGACTGTGGTGTTACAGCATGGCTCGATTGTGTTACAGCCGGATCATGATTTATTAACCGAAATATTTGGCGCAGCGGTTCCGGTGGCGGGGCTGTTGGAACTATTGCCCCAATACACTGCGTCTGAGGCGATAAATTTGTTAACCGATGGTTTAACTGCGGCGGCTTTGGCTTATTTTGACCTAGAGCCA
>JBAXSK010000276.1:0-5096 GCA_037130765.1 Pseudanabaena sp. ELA607 | reverse complement strand
GACGGTCTCATAATCCGTAGGTCCCGTGTTCGAGTCACGGATCTGCCATCTAAAATTTGCCCTACAAAATAGTCTTAACTACCGGAAAAAATTGAGGTGGACTATCTAAAAGCAAAATGATTTGCTCTTAATGTTTTTAGTCGTCAATCATCTAGTTTCTATTTCGTCCAAAAACTAAATAGACTACTACCAAACTAAACAGCACTAAAACACCTACTACCAAGGTAAATCCATTGGGATCATTGGCCAGCGGTACTCCACCTACATTCATCCCAAATAAACCAGCTACAATATTAATCGGTAAAGCAATAACAGTCACTAAGGTTAAAACAAACAAAGTCTGATTTGTTTGTTGGTTGATGGTGGCAGCTAATTCCTCCTGAATTAATTTCACTCGTTCTGCTAAGGCCGTAGAATCACCGATGCTTACCGAAAATTCTTCTGCTGCATGTTGTAAATCTTTTAAATCGTCCGATGTAATCCAATCTGGTGGACGGTTTAGTAATCGAAAAAAAGCGGCTGGTTCAGGAGCTAAAAGTCTTTGTAAACGAACCAAGGCGCGACGTAAGGAACTTAGTTCTTTTGGCGAAGTAGAACTTAAATTGGCTAATAAACGGTCTTCAATATGATCGACACGAATCGTAGAACGCCGTAAAATATCACCCAAAACAATTGCCTGATCTCTTAATAGATGAGCGAGCAACTCCACCGTTGAATGGAAAATATGCCCCCCACGCACGGCATTTCGTAACTCTTCAAGGGAGCGTAAGGGGCGGAGTCTTGCACTGACTAGCACATGGCGCTGAATGACCAGACTGGCAGTACCTACCGCCGCTGCGTCAAATGTTGAACCAAATAAAACATCATG
The DNA here is from genome assembly GCA_037130765.1 of Pseudanabaena sp. ELA607. Classification (GTDB taxonomy): domain Bacteria; phylum Cyanobacteriota; class Cyanobacteriia; order Pseudanabaenales; family Pseudanabaenaceae; genus JBAXSK01. The sequence continues at coordinate 4,228 of JBAXSK010000276.1, read as the reverse complement.
GATTACTGCCACTAATACGTCATCTTCTTGTTCAATGCGGCTGGGGCTAATTTCGCTCCCTAATGAATCAAAAAATGATTCTGGCAAAACTAAGTTTTCCTTGAGCCAAGGTATGGTAGACGCATTGGATAAAGCTGAATGTAGCCAAATAAATTCGCCTTCATGTTGGGGCTGATTGAGGAAATTACGCACTTCTTCTCCCTTAATGATCTGCGCTGGTTGATTGGGTATGAAGAGATAACCCCAAATTAGCCCATTTTTATCAGAGCCATAATCTAAGCTATAGTTGGTTTCTGTCATAGGTATATGAATTGGAATACAATTAAAATTAGGATGTTAATAGTTAGGATGTTAATAGTTATTCTGAAATAGAATGGGGCGCTTTCTGATTTGATGGAACACAGATGTTAATCACAACCCCTTGTAAAATCTGTATCTTGCCTAATTATGGTATATCTTATTACTACAAAATGGGCTGCAATAAAAATAATCAAAATAGATTACCAATAAGTCTTTATTTTTGTTTCGCCTCTTGGATGCATTTGCCAATTTCTGTATCAATTTTGAGGATGTGATTGATTAGCCAATCTCCCAAAGTTTTATGAATTAAAATAGCAATTTCTTCCGTTCCTTCAGTTTCCCGATAGCGTTGTCGTAATTCTTTGACTGCTTGCAGAAACTGGGTGTGGGCTGCTTTATTTTGGGACGCAATGGGACAAACGTGTTGAGCAGCACATTGTTCTTCGTTATCAAAATGCCATTCCGCATAAAATTGCAAGAATGTCAGCAATTTCTTGACCTTATTCCCGCCCTGACCCGCTTCAATGGCATCAGCTAAGTCATTTACTGCCGCAAAAAGTTCCCGATGTTGGGTGTCAATCATTGGTACACCAACTTTTAGGGAATCACTCCAATCAAATCGAGGCAAAGTATTGGTACTCATAACCCATAAAACAGAACTCAATAGATCAAAGATTACTGCTTACATTATGGATTTTGGCTAAACACCATAAAAATATACTAATCAATGAAGAAATAATAATCCACATGATTTAGCCTGCAATTAATCTTAACTAAATCCTTTCCAAAATTTGTCCTTCACCCACAAAAAAACTATAAAAGGAAACTAAGTTTGTGAATCCTTTTATAGTTCTCAAGTTGACTGATAATGGCTTAAAAAGATTTAACTTAAGCTTCGGGACGATTCGGATTAGGTGAAGGAATGAGATAGGCAATCACCGCGCCACCAATAAAACCTGCCACATTGCGCACAATTGGTAACCACTCAGCGGTGCGGCTCACTACCGGGCCAATGCCAAAAGAAATAAATAACATACCCCACAAGGGCGTAAATACCAAAGCCCATTTCCAAGCAAAAATCTCCCCTTCTTTACGCGGATGTCCGGCAAAACCAAACACAAAACCACCCACTAAAGAAGTCAGTAAAGTTAAAATCCATTGCTCTTGAGGCAGTCCCGGCACAACCCGACAGCCATCCTGTTCTAAACAAGTTTCAATCGCATCAATTGCTGCCAAAATTGATTGATCATGACCCTGATCTCGCACATAAAATTGATTGCCATAACGCGACTGCAATTCAATCCAAAAAGTGCGCGGCAGCAAATTATAAACATCATCACCAACACTAAAATTTAATAAATTTCTGCCTCGGGCATCTGCTACTAGCATAATGCTGTGATCATTTAAACCCCAAAAGTCTTTGACCGCTCTACCAGGGGTGCGATCTACTTGGGTTAAAACCCGCAATTTCCAACCGGTGCGAGATTCAAATTCGGTGAGTTGTTTATCTAATTCGGCTTCTTGGTTATCTGCCAAAAAGCGCCCCAAATCAATCACATTGGAATAATCTGGTGGCAAAAGTTCCGGCGCATCATAGGCATAGGCAGGAGCAGTTAAATTAGGACTGAATGCAGTCAATAAAATCAAACTAAATGTCACGATAATTGACGTACATTGCCCACAAAAATGCTGCCAAACTTGGCGAATCTGTTGAATCAGCAAATTGTAAGAATTTTGATAGTTGATTTGGAGCATAGTATTTTTTATGGTTATTTTTAGGCTTGATTTTAATAAAAATTTTAATAAAAATTTTGACTGGTTATAAAATTAATAAATAATCGAACTTCAGATTATTTGGTCAGAGATTTTATAGAGGGTTAGTTTGTTAAATTATATAATTAATAGTTATATGATTAAAATGCAATCAAATAGTATCCTGAGATCAGAGTCTCAAATTAAAGGTCATACATCAGCAATTAACCACAATTTGTTTAGTTTAGAAGTTGCTCAAAAATAGAGATTTTTGAAAGCCTTAAACAAAGTTGATTGATTAAGTTGTTTAACCTGATGCCTGTCAAAACTGGTAGAGATTTGATGTTGATGGAGATTAGTTAGGGATTAATTAGGCTGCTTAATATTTCTTAATAACACCCTAAGAGTATATACTAAATTGGCTGGTTTTGGGTTTGTGCCAGTCTTGAAATCCCTTTGACCCCTCACGAGAAACTATGGCTCCGTTAATTCAGTGGTATCCGGGCCACATTGCCAAAGCAGAAAAAAAATTACTTGAGCAACTCAAATTAGTTGATGTAGTGTTGGAGGTCAGAGATGCCCGCATTATTCTTTCGAGTCAACACCCGAAAATGCCTACTTGGACTAATGGCAAAGCCCATCTAGTGATTTGCAATCGAGTGGATATGATTCCTGAGTCATGGCGGGCGCGGTGGCAAAATTGGTTCAGAGATCATGATCAAGCGGCTTATTTTACCGATGCCCAGTCTGGCAAAGGCATCAGTGAAGTGATGAAAGCTGCCCAAATTGCTGGTGAACACATTAACCAACGACGCAAGGGGCGCGGGATGTTGCCCCGTCCAGTGCGGGCTGTGGTGATTGGCTTCCCTAATGTGGGTAAATCGGCTTTGATCAATCGACTTCTAAACAAACGAGTGGTGGCTAGTGCCAATCGTCCGGGGGTAACGCGACAACTGCGCTGGGTCAGGATCTCCGAAAAAATCGAATTGCTCGATACCCCTGGGGTAATTCCGCCATTGCTCAATGATCAAGAAGCAGCATTGCGTTTAGCGATCTGTGACGATATTGGTCAGGCTTCCTATGATTCCGTTTTAGTGGCTGCCGCAATGTTAGATCTATTTAATGACAAAGGCATCCCCTATCAAGAACGCTATAACTTTGATGCCAGCCTAGCGCCTACAGGCATTGACTACATTCACCAACTCGCCCAAACTGGCACTTATCAAGGGGATCAGGATCGCGTTGCCCGCCAAATTTTGCACGACTTCCGTAAAGGACGGCTCGGGAACATTGCCCTAGAAGCACCGCCATCCCTGCTTAACTCATCGCCCATACCAGAAACCAACCCAACCCCGTAGCAGCTAGGGCAATCAAAGTTTGTAACATTACCACCAACCAAATTTTGATCTTTTGACTGGTGAGAATTTCGCCACTGATCACCATGCCTAACAGCCCTAACCAGCTAACCAACGCGATTAAGATCCAACTGGCAGGACTTTTGACAATGATGATCAAACCGCCAATAATCAACACCCCACTGATCAAATAACCCCAGCGCATTAAGCTATATTCCGCACAAGCCGTTACTAAGGGCAAAATCAGTAAAATAGTGATGCCACTCAGGGCTAAAACCCGTTTTTTGTACATCAATAAGATAAATTGCCGACTCACCACCACATAACCTACCGCCATAAACATCAGAAAAAGCGGTGCTAAGCCAAGCCGCCATTGCGGGAATTGTAATTTAGGTAAGACTAATTTCGGTAATGGTGGTAATGATGGGAGAGAAGGTAGCCGATATACTTTATTTTTATCTTGATTTTGATCTTTTTTATCAGCCTGATTAACTGGTTTTGTACCGCTGCCCTGATCTGCCACAGGTGCTGGTTGATCTACCGGCTTTACTGGAGCCGGAGTAGCCGATGGATCAACTGATTTAGTGTTGGCCGATGGGGAATCGGTTTTGGCTGATCCGTCTATCGCTGGTTTGTCATTAGCCATAGTATAGCTCCACAGTCATGCCCCATAATTTATCTTATTGTCATTACCCTTCGATAAATTATCCTGTGATCATCGCCACTATCACAATCGCTACTAAATCATGGGGTATGTATTAGTTAACTCTCACAGTTCATTCTTGCAGTTTATTCTTGCGCCACATTTGCTTTAGGTATAT
>JBAXSK010000275.1:0-5123 GCA_037130765.1 Pseudanabaena sp. ELA607 | reverse complement strand
TGATTTTGGGACTTAGACTGTCCCTTAGATTGGCTGTTGCGTTGCCTTTGATAGATGCCTTTAAGTTGCTGGTGACTAAACCGCGCTCGGCTAATCTGTTTCTCGCACAGTTTCTCTAAATCACGGCGTTCTACTTCTATACCACTTTGACTATTCATGCCCTCAAAGAAGATCACGCTATCGACTTCTCTCATATTCAAAACACGCAGCAGAATTTCTAAGACACCATACTCCTGACAATCTAAATCAGGGCTGTTCATTTCCAACCGATCCACATTGGCGGCGGTATAGTCAGCATAGGCATAGATCACGTTTTTCTCGATGTCTGGGGCATGGCGATTACTCAGGGTAGTCAGTAACCAGTTACTAGCGCTATCAGTGACTAAAAAGAAATAGGCATGGTTTAGCTGTTGGGCAATAGTTTTTAAAACTGTCGCCACCAGATGCACCGCGCTGGCCGTGGCAGGATCTTGGGGCGCAGCGTGTAACAATTCGCTAATTTGTTGATCTAGGAGTTGATTGTGGTTCATGGGGGTTTCTTGCAATGAGATGCTGATAGATGCTGAAACGGCACATTTTGGCTAGAAGCTGCGTTTACTTGAATGCCGTACCTTTAAATAGACCTTGGGGGCGAAACAACAACACGAGAATCATAATTACTAAACCCACACCTAATTTATAGTCTGTGCCGATGCAGTATTTACCAAATTCACCCAGTAATGCCGGACAACTCGAACCCGTCACTAATTCTTGGGTAATACCAATGATCAATGCACCAAAAATTGCACCGTAGGGGTTACCAATACCACCCAAAATTACGGCAGCAAACATGGGCAAAATCAGAATCCAACCCATGTTAGGGCGCACGTTGGTGATTAAGCCGTACATTGTGCCACCCAAGGCGGTCAGCACTCCGGCAATGATCCAGGTGGATAGAATCACCATGTGAACGTTAATTCCGGTGACCTTGGCTAGTTCGGGATTGTCTGCCACAGCCCGCATGGCTTTACCGATTTTCGTCTTTTGGAGCAGCAGGTACAACCCAATCACGGCAACGATGGCAATGGCAATGACAATTAATTTATTGCGTGTAATTAATAGTCCAAAAAAGTTTAGGGCTTCAAAGGTAGGAATAGCGTATTTTTTCGGTTTCGCGTCCCAAATCAAAATAATCGCATTACGCACCAATAGGGCCAAGCCAATGGAAACGATCATCATGGTAGTGGGAGTAACCTTCTTTTTGCGTAATGGCTCCCAGATGATGGTTTCTGATAGCAGGACAAATGCCACGGAAATGATTGCGCCAAAGCCCATAGATAACCAAATATCCCATTTAAATGCGGTATTAGCTAAAAATGCCACATACGCACCGAGGGTCAGCAAATCGCCATGGGCAAAGTTAGCAAGGCGCAAGATGCCATAGGTGAGGGTTAAGCCAACAGCACCAAGGGCGATAATGCTACCGACAGCAACGCCATCAATGGTTGATTGCAAGATTTCCAGCATGATTGGGGTGATAAATTTCTGATTAGGGGCTAAGGTGCAGAGTCTAATCTATGAGTATAGGCAAGAAGTTGCTGTGAATTAAAGGTTTATGAAGCTCAAGCTTGATAACAGAGTCCTATAAAAATATCTTTAACCTTAAAAAATCTGATTAAAATCTTGATCGAGAAAAATAAAATCATAAATATTACTTTTTGCAAAGCTAATTCTTTCCGTGAATAATCATAGTAGATTAAATTGTGAAACGATAATGAAAGGTCGAAGCGGATGAATGTCTCTGAACATCAACCCAGTTTGCCAGAAGTGCATCGCACCATTGCTATTCCCGCTGGCAAAGGTTTCTGGCGTAAAATGCTCGCCTATGCTGGGCCCGGCTATTTGGTGTCTGTGGGTTATATGGACCCTGGTAATTGGGCGACAGATATTGCGGGCGGCTCTAAATTTGGTTACACATTGCTGAGTGTGATTTTGCTGTCTAACCTGATGGCGATTTTGCTGCAATCTCTTTGTATTCGTTTAGGTGTGGCCACGGGACAAGATTTAGCCCAAGCCTGCCGCAGCTATTTTAGCCGTCGAGTAAATTTCATGCTTTGGGTGCTGTGTGAGATTGCGATCGCCGCCTGTGACCTAGCGGAATTATTGGGCAGCGCCATCGCCTTGCAACTGTTATTTGGGCTGCCCTTAGCTTGGGGGGTCTGCATCATGGCGCTGGATGTGATCATGCTGTTATTGCTGCAACAAAAAGGATTTCGCTATATTGAAGCCCTAGTGATTATGCTGGTAGCTACCATTGCGGGATGTTTTACGGCGCAAATCTTTTTTGCTCGCCCTGACATGGGGGGGATTCTGCTGGGTTTTCTGCCTGACCATACCATTTTGCAAAATCATGAAATGCTTTACATCGCGGTGGGGATTTTAGGCGCGACGGTGATGCCCCATAACCTTTATCTGCATTCGGCAATCGTGCAGACCCGCGCATGGGAGCCAACTCCGGCTAAAAAATGGGAAGCAATTAAATTTAGTACCATTGACTCGACAGTGGCCCTATGGCTGGCTTTATTTATTAATGCGGCAATTTTAATCGTAGCAGCCGCCACATTTCATACTTCTGGCAATCATGATGTGGCTGATATTCAAGATGCTTATAAATTACTGTCGCCGTTGTTAGGTGTGAGTGCCGCCAGTACCATCTTTGCTTTTGCTTTACTCGCATCAGGGCAAAGTTCCACCCTGACGGCAACCTTAGCCGGACAAATTGTCATGGAAGGATTTCTCGAATTACGATTGCCGCCGTGGTTGCGTCGCTTGGCCACCCGTCTGATTGCAGTTGTGCCAGCCCTGATCGTGATTATAATTTTTGGTGAGCAAAATACTGGCAAACTCTTGGTATTTAGTCAAGTGATATTGAGTTTACAACTTTCATTTGCGGTGATTCCCTTAGTCATGTTTACCAATGATCGCCGTTTAATGGGTGAGTTTGTCAATCCCCGCTGGCTCAAGGTTCTAGCTATTACCGTTAGTACTATTATTGTCGGCTTAAATTTATGGTTGCTATGGCAGACGTTTTTAGGCTGGCTGGGTTGGGGGTAAATTCGAGCAGAAAAGTTTCAAGCTTTTACTACAATCTTTAAACGTAATAAAGGCTTTAGCCTGTTGGCCGGTATGATCAAAATGAAGAATCCTTATTTCTTTTGGGTGAGAAACTCTTTAAAGATGGGGAATAATGTCAAATAATCTTCTAGATTGTCTAGAGAGTAGCGTATTTATCGCGAGGAAATCGTATGACGCAATCTGGGATGCCTCCTCAACCTCGGCCAGCTAGTGGAGCCGGTGTGCCACCACAGCCTCGCCCAGCCCAACAACCGCCCCTGCCACAGCAACCACCCCTCCAACAGCAAAGGGTTCCGCCTCAAGTACCGCCGCAAATGCCTCCTCAAGCCATGCAAGGTCAGCAGGGAGTGGCCCAACGCCCGCCCCAAGGAATGCCCCAAGGTAATCCCCAAGCTCAGCCTCGCCCCAATGGAGCGCCACCGCCCCGACCGGGTACACCACCGCCTCCGGGTGCGGCTCAAGGGGTAATGCGCGTGCCCATCCCCGAAGACACTCAAGTAACTAATGTGCCGCCGCCACCAAATCCCCGTCCGCCGATTCGTCCAGGTCCGCCGCCGAATGTGCCTGCGGTGGGTGTGCCAGCAGCATTACAGCGGTCGGCGGGTCAACCTACTTTATATCAAGTGGTCAAAGATGCCTTCGAGCAGGGTTGTTCCGATATTCACGCTGGAGCCAATGAGCCAGTGCGGTTCCGCAGTCGAGGCTTGATTGTGACTCAGGAACAATATCCGATCACAGATCAGGCAACTTTTGACGCATGGCTGCGGGAAATCATGGATGAGAAGCAAATTCAGCAGTTTAAAGATACGATGGAATTTGACGGTGCAACTCAATATGATTTTGCCCGTTGTCGGATTAATATCTTTGACTCCCTCAAGGGTAATGCGATGGTTTTGCGGTTGATCCCGCTGAAAATTTTGTCAGTGGATCAATTGGGTTTACCGGAAGTATTTCGCGAACTTTGCTACACCCACAAGGGTTTGATTTTGGTGACGGGGCCGACGGGTTCTGGTAAATCAACCACTTTGGCGGCAATGGTGGATTTTATCAATACGGAAATGCAGAAGCATTTGATTTCCATTGAAGATCCTATTGAATTTGTGCACCAAAGCAAGAAAGCACTGATTAAACAACGGGAAGTCGGGATTCATACCCTGAAGTTCGATAATGCGCTTAAAGCGGCTTTGCGGGAAGATCCAGATATTGTGCTAATTGGGGAAATGCGCGACAAAGAAACCGTGAATACGGCTCTTAAAGCTGCCCAAACTGGTCACTTAGTATTTGGCACTTTGCACACTAACAGCGCCGTTAAAACTATTGAGCGGATTCTGAATTTGTATGAACCGGATCAGCAACCACCGATGCGGATTCAAGTTTCGGAATGTTTGGTGGCGGTTATTGCCCAGTCTTTGGTGCGAACTACCGATGGCAAACGGGCAGCAGTTCATGAAATCATGATTAATACCGATGCGGTCAAAGACTTCATTAAGCGCGGTGAAGTGGATGAAATCGAGTCGATTATTCCGAAATGTACCTATGAAGGGATGTGTAATATGAACCAATCTCTTTATAAGCTTTATGAGCAGGGGCGCATTACGGAAGAAACCGCGATTGAGAATTCACCGAAGCCGAATGAAATGGCACAGATTCTGCGGGGTCGTGTGTAAGCCATGATTGCAATGGTTTAGTTTGATTGTGATGATAAATTTGAGAACCCTTTGTTTTACATTGAGCAAGGGGTTTTTGATGGTTCTAAAATCTGTGGGTCTTAGAAAATAGGTAGGGCTGGCATGGGAACACAACCGCTACCTATTATTTTCTGTGGTGGCACTGTTAATCAGGCGTAACACCTAAAGCTAATAGCTGAGCTAATAGTCTTTCGGCGCGTTGATGCTCTTGTTCAGCGAGTTGGCTTGCTTGTTCAGCCCGTTGACGCTCTTGCTCAAACTTCTGGCTTAGTTCAAGGGTGGTGAGAAACTTCTGACCGTCGGGGCGGTAAATCTCAAGGG
>JBAXSK010000274.1:0-5148 GCA_037130765.1 Pseudanabaena sp. ELA607 | reverse complement strand
TGAATCCCACAACTGGCACTATTGAAAACTTAGCGATTCTTTTCTTCTCCAAACGGCTGCAAACTACTAATATTTTTCAACTGCCAGTTATCGCCGATCTACAACTTGCAAGTCTATAATTTTCAATATTTAGATATTTTCTAGATCTAATCGTCATACTCATAAACCTATCAGCAAACAATCAAGGGATTTTACCCATGAAATGAATAGGCAATTACCATGCAATTCTATGCCGCAATCTGTTGATCATCAACCTCTGCAATACCGCCCCTTTCCTTAGCGTGTTCAAAAGACGATGTAAAGAGTGTCAGCATCTCCAAAGCATCTAATTTTCATAAACATCTAATTTTCATATTTCTAGCTCCTTGAAGTTCCTAATACATAGCACCGCTCCACAATTTGGTAAAATTGCAGAGATCATCTATCCCATATCCCATGCCCCATTCCTATCCCAATGTGATTCTGGCGGGTTATCTGGCTGGCGCTCAGGATTATCTACCCATTGCCGCCCAAATCCGCGCCCAAGGTAAAGAGGCTCTAGTCGTGCCATTGCAATGGTGGGAATGGCTGCCTACGGTGGGTGGTCGTTCCATTGCACCAATTTTAGTTAAGCTGGATGCTACCGTCAAACAAGCAAAACAACAATTTGGCACAGAGCGGGTGAATATCATTGCCCATTCCGCCGGTGGTTGGATTGCCCGCATCTATCTGGGGGATCAGCCCTATTACGGTCAGGTATGGCAGGGGCGATCTCATGTGGCGCAGTTGGTATGTCTGGGCACGCCACAACGCAGCCTCGAACCTTGGACGGTCAAAAATCTGGGCTTTGTGAACGATACCTATCCCGAAGCTTTTTATGATGACGTAGATTATGTGTGTGTAGCAGGTAATGCAGTCACCGGCGCAAAAAACTGGCTGAATTTATCCCAATGGCTAGCCTATAGCAGCTATGAGTTAACCATTGGCACGGGGCAAGCCAGCGGTGATGGTATCACCCCCATTACAGCAGCACATTTGCAAGGGGCTACTAATCTCACCATTGATGGGGTTTATCATTCCCCTAGATCAGGCACTTGGTACGGCACTCCGGCGGTATTGTCCCAATGGGCGGCTTATCTGAAATGATGTGCGTGAAATTGCTAGCCATCTTAAAAATCAGACAGAGCTAAATTATTTCCTGTTTCTCAAGGGAATTAACGCTCTAAAACCTTTAACAGCCATCACCATTTTCTCAAGCTGTAAGGAGGGGAATTACAGAAAAGATTAAAATTCCCCTCCCGTGGAGGGGTACGCCGTAGGCGGGGGGTGGTCAAGTGCTTTTAATGTGCCAAAATAATTTCAAATGACTATAATCTGATCTAATTGATTTTCTTTGCCGTTATTTTGAGAATTATTCCGTGACCTATTGTTTAAGTATTATTACCGAATCAGGATTAGTGATTGCCGCCGACTCACGGACTAATGCTGGCGTAGATTATGTTTCTACCTATCAAAAATTATTTGATTTTACCCTTCCCAATGAGCGAGTTATCTTGCTTTGTACTTCTGGCAATCTATCAGTAACTCAGGGCGTTTTAAATTTAATTAATCAAGATTTACGCCAAGAAGATCGAGTTAATTTGCATAACTTACCCACGTTATATGATGTGGCTAAATATGTTGGACTGAAGTTGCGCGAAATCCAAGACGAGCATCGGGCATATCTGCAACGGGATGGCATTGATCATCAATGTACGCTGCTTTTAGCGGGGCAAATTGTCGGTGAAGAACCAGCTTCTTTTATGATTTATAGCCAAGGTAATTTTATTCAAGCCACCCCAGAAACACCGTTTTTACAAATTGGTGAAACTAAATATGGCAAACCAATTTTAGATCGGATTGTGAACTTTAGTACTTCTGTAGAAGATGCCACTAAATGCGCTTTGTTGTCTATTGATTCGACCATGAAATCCAATATTTCCGTCGGGCCACCCATTAATTTAATTGCCTATGAGCGGGATACTTTTGTGATTAAACATCGTTTGCAACTCTCCCGAGGTGATGCTTATCTCGTTAAAGTGCGCCATCTTTGGGAAAAAGCAATCCGTGAGGCTTTTGACAGTATGCCGTCCATTGATTGGGATAATGTGCTGCCCCCTTTGAAACGCTTTTGAAGGGATTTTGGGAATTGAGAAAATCAAATATTTCCCCTAAATATCTCTTCCATATCTTCAGACTTAAGGATGCACTTGGGACAAAATCGCTCCCAACCGATCATAATCTTCCTTTAATAAAATGCCTAATTTACGTCCCGCCCTTACCAACCAAGGACGATCACATTGCCGTAACTGATAGCCATCCCGAAAAATCGCGGCAATGAGTTCATCGGTGGGGGCATGGGTCATCTGCACTAGAGTTCGCAAAAAATGTAACTCTTTGGTAAAAGCAATCACTTCTTGGGGAGTGCAAGCATAAACCGCTTGGTGAATTTGCGGCGGCTGGCTGGGCAAATGCTGGTAAACACTGCCGCCATTGTCTATCTGGCCTTGCACAAACCCCAGCCAAACAATTTTAATTTCAGTTTTGAGCATGGCAAAAATTTGTGGTTGCTCAGAGCGCAGTTCTGCCAAACTCATGCCTAAAGCTGTGGGGCGATGGGCGGAGTCAATGGAACCAGTCATGCCGTGATAAACCACCCCATACACCATTTTGGAGCCAGCTTCATCTTGAGGCGCTTTAACCCAACTGCCAAAGGGCGGCATCGCGGGAAAATCTAAATCCGCTGGCACAGGGCATTGGGCGAGACATTCGGTAGTGGCGGTGGCAATGATCTCGGCGATATGCAGCCCAGATCGTTGTTGCGATCCCAAGGAACCAGAAAAGTTTTGCATAAGCGGCTAGCACGACGAGAAATTGATCGGGTTACCAAGCTGGATTAGACAAATATCATGAATTTTTGATAAGTCAAAATCTTGATAGAGTTAAGTAGGTATTTTAGCTACTTAGTCCGCACCTTATATAGCTGGAATATGCTGTAACTGACGATGGATTTCCAGCAGATAAAGATCCACGGCATTAATGACTTCCCCCAAGGCCAAAGCAAATTCATTGATCTGACAGGTTTCACCCAACAATGATGCTTGAAATCTAATGCAGCCATTGTCATCCATACTAAAGCCGCCAAATTGGAACTTCTCATTTTTGCGTAATAAATACAGCAAAACTTGTTCTTCGCGCACTTCAGTGTCAGTTAGCCAACTCCAAAGGTGAATTATAGCCTTGTGTTCTAACCAAATCCCAATCTCTATATGTAATTGCCATTTAGCTAATGGTGATGTTTCTACCTCAGCAGCAGAGCTAATCTCTAAGTTAATTATCGCCCCTGCGGTATCAGTTAAATTAATTTGATGGGGCTGTTTGGTTTTGAGGATCTCAGAACCCTGATGATCAATATGGGCATGATGAATTTGGGCTAAAAAATCAATTACTTGGGCGTGACAAACTTGTTGAGCCGTGGTCAATGGTGGTGTAGTCATAGGAAGATTGATAAATAGAAGAATCCTGTATGTCAAACCTAGCCTAATTAGAATAGCCTGTTGCTGGGATCATGAATCAGCCTAGTTTAGGCAATATCATCTAGAAGTTTATCGATAGTTCGATCAATAAAGTTTGATCAATGAATTGATAAATTATGGGTTACAGCAATATAGTGAATTTTGACCATGAATTCTTGAGGGCAGTAAATCCCAACACGGTACAATATCCATATCTATTTAACCGTGATTTATTTAAGATTTAAGCGTCATTTATTTAAGTTTCATTTTAAGCGTCACTATTTAGCCGTTATACCCAACACACATTGCCCATGAATCCTACCACCCATCCTAAAGTTTTCTATGAAACCAGCGTTACGGCTGAAGATGTTGCTGCGATTCGCCCCAGACTAATGGCTGGTGGGGCGCTGCTACCAGATTCACCCCAAAATGTCATGGAGGTAGTTGGTATTCTCAAAAGCTATGGGGTGGTGTTGGATAACTATTGGCGCACTCTGACCTATACCTCAAAAACCCAGTTTTTGGTGTTATTGCCGTTTTTTAAGTTTTTTCGTGATGGGGTATCTTTGCCACAACTGGCAAAACATCTCTGGCATGATCGAATTAATTACGAATTTGCCGAATATTGCATGAAAGCCATGATGTGGCACGGTGGCGGCGGTTTAGATGCTTATCTCGACAGTGATACTTTTAAACAGCTTGCCAATGATGCGATTCAGGCAAAAGTGAAATACAACCCCCTGATGGCAACACTGCATCGGCTGTTCCCTGAATTTTTGTTAGAGCAAACCCGCCAGATGGCTTATTACAGCGCCTTGGGCTTTTTCTGGTCGTTTATGGCTCCGTTGTTTTTGGACTTGAGTGATCGCTATGATCGCGGTGAAATCCAAACGATCCGCGATGTGGTGTTACATATCCAAAAAGGTTTAGTAGATGCATCGGCAGTGCCATTTACCTACAGCGTCACCATCGGCGGTAAGAGCTATGCCATTGTGCCTGAATCCGCTAATCTGTCATTCCTGATGGATACGGCTGTGCCTTATGTTGAAGCGGTGTTTTTCCGGTCTTTTCCCTTCCGAGGTACGGTGTCTTACAATGCCCAAGATACGCCAATTTCTCAGAATTTAGAGAATTTCAATTATGGGGTATTGTATGCCGATCCCTTGCCTGTGGGTGGGGCAGGAATTCCGCCTACCCTATTAATGCAAGATATGCGCCACTTTTTGCCGCCATATTTACTAGACTATTACATGAATACCACCAGAGGCATGAAAGATGTGCGGGTGAAAATCTGCGTCTCTTTCCAAAAGTCCATGTTTTGCGTCACCACTGCTGCTTTACGGGGTTTAGCGCCCTATCCCCTCGATAGCCTTGATCCTGCCCACCAAGCTGCTAATGCACCATTTCTTGACTATTGGCTAGGGCGGCTGGCAGAATCACGTTTACCGGAAATGCAGGATTTAGAAGCTACGGCTCGTTAAGATAACCTCTTGGCATTGGCATTATTTGATCCCTTCTAGCCTCCTTGTAAGAGTTTGATCCCCCTCCCCCCCTTTTTAAGGCTACCGTGTACACACAACTACAGAAATTTGCAAATCTCATCAATTACCCCTCC
>JBAXSK010000273.1:0-5190 GCA_037130765.1 Pseudanabaena sp. ELA607 | reverse complement strand
CTGGGAGAAGGGGCTGGGGGATGAGGGCAGATCTTCTATCTGCGTAAGGTGAGTAGAATAAGACTGACGCGAAGTAAATATCATCATTAGCCCCTTCTTTCAGAACGAGAGAAGGGGCTAACAGTAAGCATCTTGGTGAATTCTGCGTAACTCCTGTCATAAAAAATCTCCAACTCTAGGGAATTGGAGATTATAAAATTTAATTTTATGAGTTAGATTTTGTCAACGAGGTTGTTCGCTAGCTTTATCGGTGAGCCTGAGTTGGCAAATCTATAAATAACTAGATGTATGTACTTAGGTCACAAAATATTTCAGAAAGTACTTCAGCAGTAGAGAAGGTCAGGCAAACTTAGAAACGCATCATAGCCAGAGGTATTTGTGAATATCTTATGGGACAAAGATGCTCTATAATTCATTTACTGAGCTACTTTAATCTTCGGCTGTCGCTTCAGGGATGTCGTCAACCAAAACTACTGGAGCAACGGCAGCGGCGGCAGAAGCTAAAACAGGGGCTGCGGTTGGGGGTTTAGGTGCAGGGGTTGGTTGTTCAAATGGTTCAGGAGGCAGGGTAGTTAAGCTCGATTCTAGTTCTTCGGGTTCGAGGCGAACGGTTAGATAACGGATCACTTCTTCGCTCAAACGCATCGAACGCTCTAAATCCTCTACCAAGCCGGGGTTGCCAGCATAGTTCATTTGGATGTAGATGCCTTCGCGGTGTTTTTTGATTTCATAAGCAAGACGGCGCTTACCACGGTGTTGGATAGTAATATCTTCAGCACCTTGATCTTGCAGGAAGGTCTTGTATTTGGCGATGGCTTGATCTGCGTCATGATCGTTAACATCAGAACGCAAAATGTACATGGTTTCGTAGAGGCGTTGCATATCCTTTTGGACGTTTTGAAGTGGACAACGGCTTTCGACCGACGTGCGGCGTGAAAGCAAGGATCTACAATTCTACTCGGATTTTGTCATTGAAATAGATCAAAAATGTATAAATTTCTTGGTTTGAGGGGATGATTTTTTTGAGGCTACTTTTTGGCGTGGCTTCCAAGTCGTTATTGTGTTGAGTTGACTTGAGAGACTATTGGAGTTGGGTATCTCACATTACGGGTCTAACTTACGGTTCACCTTACGCAGATAGAAAATGTGCCCTCATCCCCCAGCCCCTTCTCCCGCTCTGGGAGAAGGGGAGCAAGAGTCATTTTTAAGCTTTTTTCTTGTTCCCCTCTCCCTTTTTGGGAGAGAGGGGCTAGGGGTGAGGGTCTGATAACCTTCTGCGTAACATGAGTTACGGGTCTAAAATTATGGGGTGGGGAACAACTACAGTGTAAATAGTGATCCCTAGTTTAGGGTGATGGGCAAGACTTGCTGCGGCATTTTGAGGCCAATTCTATGCTCCCTTGAGCTTAAGTCCCGATCTAGTGGGAATAATAGCAATGGGTTAGACAAATTGATTATGTTTTAGCCCTTTGTTAAAACACCGCCATTACTAAGGCTAAATTCCCAAGCTGATCAAATGTATACCCATGTCTAGTTGCCTTGATACAGCGCTGCACAAAATGAATATGTTAAAAATTATAAACTGTTGAAATTATTCCCCCTTGAGTTAGTAACCACAGTAAGCATCTATTGTCCAGTTGATGCCCCACAAGGTATTTACTCAATGGTTAACTGGCTAATTTTGGCTACTAAGTTCATCTCTAAAACAAATCTCTAATTCGCTAAATTAATTCAAAATCTATGCCTAACAATCAATCTAGTCCTGTCTTGCGCTATGCGGCGGCCACCTTAGCTGCGGTAATCTCTGGCGTGACATTTTTAAGCGCTCTCAGTTACGTGACCCCAGCCCATGCTAATAACAGCGAGCCTGATTTGGAAGCAGTTTCGGTAAATCCTCGTCTTAAACTCACCCCTGAACAAAAGCAAAAACTGCGGGGCATCGCCCAAGATTACACCAAGCAAGTGCGAACTATCCTCAATGATGAACAGAGAAAAAGTTTTGATGCTGGGTTGAAGTCTAAGAAAAAATTTCGGGACATCTTGCGCACGTTGAAGCTCAATAAAGATCAACAAGCTCAACTAGCCAGTGCGCGGCGGGAAGCAGGTAGAAAAGCTTTTGCCGTACTCACCCCAGAACAACAAAAACTGATTAGCTCTCGCAAGCGCTAATTAACTCAGATTGCTGTTATTTTTGTGTGATGTAGCACAGGTTTTAATCATAAAATATTTGTGGGACAGTTATCTTGCCTGTTCATTGTGTGCTACATAGTAAATGCAACAGGCTGTGTCACTATAATTTTATTACTATACTTAGTTACTGTAATTTTTAGTTAAAGCGGCTATCATGTCACAACTTGCTTTCCTTGGACTGGGCACAATGGGGGCAGCTATGGCCGCCAATCTCGCTAAAGCCGGACAAAATGCCACTAATGGACAGGATGCTCAAGGTTTAGGGTATGGTTTTACGGTGGAAGCGTGGAATCGTACCCCAAATACTAATGGTGCTAATATTGCCGCTGCGGGCGGGGCTAGGGTGGTAAATACCATTGCTGAAGCCGTGGCAGATGCAGCGGTGATATTTACCTGTGTGTCTAAGGGGGATGATGTGATGGAGGTGGTGCAGCAGGTGGCTTTGTCTGTGCCGGATGGCGCTCTAATTGTGGATTTTAGTACGATTGGCGCGACGGCAGCCCAAACTATTGCGGCTTATTTGGCTGCCCAAGGGCGCGGTTTAAGGTTTATGGATGCGCCGGTGTCTGGTGGGGATATTGGCGCACGGGCCGGCACTCTAACTATTATGGTGGGTGGCAGTGAGGCGGATTTTGCGGCGGTTTATCCTTATTTGATGGCGATGGGTAAGTCGGCGATCCACTGCGGGGCGGTGGGGTGTGGTCAGGCAGTAAAATTATGCAATCAGGTATTGTGTGCGGTGACTTTGGCGGGAGTTTGTGAAGCTTTGGAGTTTGCGCGGGTGCAGGGGGTTAATCCGCAATTAGTGGTGGATGTGTGTCAAGGGGGGGCGGCTGGTTCGTGGCAGTTGAGTAATTTGGGTCCTAAAATTATTGCCGCAGATTTTGCCCCAGGTTTTGCTTTAAAGCACATGACGAAGGATCTCAATATTGCCCAAGAGGTTTTAGGCAACAAGTTAGATGATTTACCGGCATTTAAGTTGGTGGCGCAGTTGTTTGCTTTGGCGAAAGAGCTAGATCATGGTGCGGCTCAAGAACAGGGCACTCAAGCGGTGATTCGGGCTTATGGTTTATGAATTGCTTAGGATTTGCTGAGAATTGATTCAAGGGTTTAGGAACTCTTGCGGGAAAGTAATTGTAAAATAAACTAGAATCAGCAATCGCAGGAGTAACCCAAAATGACTCAAACCATTGCACCACAAACATCGCTATATGATTGCGATCTAAATCTTTGGCTGGAAACAGTGATCGCGCAGTTAAAAGCGGGTGATTTGCAAAATCTCGATATTGAAAATCTTGTAGAGGAGTTAGAAGGCTTGTCAGGACGAGATCGGCGAGAGTTAAAAAGCAGGCTAACTACACTAATCGAACATCTTCTAAAACGCTGTTATGTTAAGAGTGAGTATGACTATGCGGGATGGCAAACCACAATTGTTAGAACACGCATTAAAATTAGGGATATTCTCAGACAGTCACCTAGTTTAAAAAATTATGTGAATAGTCGCGAATTGTTTCAGCAATCATTTGAAGATGCTTTATTTATCGTTAGATCGGAAGCAGGTTACAAGTCTGTACGCTTTCCTGATAAATGGGAATTTAGCTATGATATTGACGATATTTTGAATATTGATTTTTGGGAAGATTGATAATAATGAGATGAGTGATCGCTATGTGAATAGTTGCTTGGGTTTTAATAGTGATAACGAATTTGAACTAGCAAAAGTGCATCATCTTCAATTTTGTAAATAATTCTATGCTCATCGTCAATGCGCCTAGACCAATATCCTGATAAGCCATGTTTTAGTGGTTCGTGTTTGCCTATGCCACTGTAAGCATGGCGTTGGATGTCTTTGATCAAATTATTAACTCGATTGAGCATTTTTTTATCGGTTTGTTGCCAGTAAAGATAGTCTTCCCAAGCCCGTTCTGAGAAAATTATCTTCACTCGATTAGCTCCCGTACAGTACCGCCGCCAGATTCTAATTCAGAGATTGCCTCAAAAATCCGTTTAGCATTATTACGACTCTTTAAAAGGTAAGCTGTCTCTGTAAGGGATTCGTAATCTTCGAGAGATAGCAGCACTGCTGATGGCTGTTGATGACGTGTAATGATCACAGGATCGTGGCGATCACATACTTTATCGATCATTGCGGCTAAGTTGTTCTGTGCATCAATATAAGAAATTGCATTCATAGAGTTGTTATGCTGCGATTGCTGGCGAGATTATTTATGATTATAACTTTTACCTCAATGGGTGATGGCTATTCGCTTAAAGTAAAACTGCGATCGCCTTAAATGATGTTAAACAAACATTTAACTTATGAGATTTTAATTAGATCGTTATTTGAATAAGTGCAGTAAAGGCGATCGCCTAATTTGTTTTTATCTACCTATTTAGCAGTTATGTGTGTAAAAATTGTGTTACTACAAAAGCATTAGAGCGAGTTAAAACAGGACAAAATAATGAAGTCTCAGATTCCTTTACAGGTAAATCGCAAAGTTTTTAGGTCTGCATTGAGTCTTTCGGTGCGGAAACGTCTCATGCGTAGTTTTGGGAATTCTAGGCTTGCTAGAGAGTCGATACAGGCTCAAAGCCTTGAGAAACCCTCTTATGACAATCAAGTATTAGTGCTGTCTGAAAATGACGCGCAAAAGTTTGTGGAAATGATGGTTAATCCTCCTAAACCATCGAGTGCGTTAATTGCCCTGTTAAAAGGCGGATCAGTTTAATAGTTCATGAATGAGTCTCCAAGGGGATTCTGTTACAATAGAGAAGCATATACATATGAATAAAATCATGAAAAGAACGCATGGAATTACGTTTAGCAAAAAAGAGCAAGTTCTTCAGTACAAAGCGCGTTTAGAAAGTGCTTTCAAAAACATAGACATATATGATAAAAAATCTGAAATTTATGTCTATGACATTTCAGACCTTGAATTGCGTGTAATTGCTACAGACTCAGATTGGGAGAATACTGCTAAGCCGTTTGTTGGAGAATTC
>JBAXSK010000272.1:0-5194 GCA_037130765.1 Pseudanabaena sp. ELA607 | reverse complement strand
AAATGTAAAGGATTGTTGCGTAACCCAAAGGATCGTGAATTAAGTTGTGACTGTTTCTTCCCCTGAGCCACAATATCGCTGGAGCCGTGACAATTACTCTGAACTCGCCCGCAGCCTAGATATTTGGCGCACGGTGTTGACTTTTGTAGCAATGGTCTGGCTCGACAGCCGTAAATGGAGCTACATCGGCGGCAAAACCGAAGCCAAGGTCAAAAAGCGCACCCGACAACGGGCCATCTGGCTACGGGAAGCCATGCTCCAGCTAGGACCGACTTTTATTAAGGTGGGGCAACTGCTTTCCACCCGCGCCGATGTCCTGCCTACGGAATCCGTCGAAGAACTATCAAAATTACAGGATAAAGTACCGGCATTTAGCTACGAACGCGCCAAGCGGATCGTCGAAACCGATCTAGGTAAACCCTTAGCCGAAATGTATGCTGCCTTTGATCCCGTGCCATTGGCTGCGGCTAGCTTAGGGCAAGTGCATAAAGCCCAACTGCATAACGGTCAGGAAGTGGTTGTCAAAGTGCAACGGCCCGGATTATTAAAATTATTTGCCATTGACTTAGGGATTTTAGGCAAAATTGCCGCCTATTATCAAAATCATCCCAAATACGGGCGGGGACGGGACTGGCTCGGTATTTACCAAGAATGTAGCAAAATTCTCTATCAAGAAGCCGATTACTTGCTTGAAGGACGCAACGCTGACACATTTCGCCGCAACTTTCGCGATCACGCTGCCATTGCCGTGCCACGGGTGTACTGGCGGTATGCCTCCCAAAAAGTTTTGACCTTAGAATATTTACCAGGGATTAAAATCAGCAACTATGCCGCCCTCGAAGCCGCTGGCATTGACCGCCAACAAGTGGCCCGCCTCGGAGCCGAAGCCTACCTCGAACAACTGCTTAATCACGGTTTTTTCCATGCTGATCCCCATCCGGGTAATTTAGCCGTAACCGGATCAGGTTCCTTGATTTTTTATGACTTTGGCATGATGGGACAAATCCAAACCATCACCCGCGCCAAACTTCTTAATACATTTTTCGGGATTGCCAAAAAAGATGCCGATGTTGTGATTCAAGCCCTGATTGATTTAGGTGCGCTAGAAGTCACCGGCGACATTGGTCCGATCCGTCGTTCCGTGCAATATATGCTCGATAACTTCGTCGGTAAATCGATGGAAGGTAAAGGTTCCGTCGCCGCCATTAGCGATGACCTCTACGAAATTGCCTATGATCAACCCTTCCGTTTTCCGGCTACATTCACCTTTGTGATGCGGGCCTTGTCCACCCTAGAAGGCTTAGGCAAAGGACTAGATCCCAAATTTAACTTTATGGAAATCGCCAAACCTTTCGCAACTAAACTTATGGAAAACGGTAGCAGCAAAGAATCCGGCAGTCTATCGACGGCAATTTTTGGTGAACTGGGTCGCCAAGCCGCCGAGGTGAGTAGTTCCGCCCTCAGTTTGCCCAAACGCCTCGAAGAAACCATCGGCAAACTCGAACGCGGTGACATTCGGCTGCGGGTGCGTTCCCAAGAAAGCGATCGCCTATTGCGCCGCATCAGTAACGTGGCAATTGGCGGCATCTATAGCCTATTAGCCGCCGCATTTAGTATTTGTGCCACAATTTTATTAGTTAACGGTTGGCTGTGGGTCGCCGCTGGCATGGGTATTGTTACCGTAGGGCTATTGGTTAGCCTGATTGGCTTATTAACAAAACTCGAACGCAATGAAAAAATGTTCTAAAGTTGCTGCGAAAACTACCACAAATTATTTAACTTTACTTACAATTTGCTTAATTTGAATATTTAACCCACCGATTTAGCGTAAATTACTGATCTTGGACTGATCCTGCACTGGTCTTGAGCGATCAGCTTTAACGGCTCAGGCTAGAATTCCCCCCTTGCTTAGCTGCGTGAGACAGTTCTTTGGTGTTTGCTGGGTGGAAATTATCCGAGAGACTAATCAAGAATATTTCGGACAGCTAAATATAATAACTAAATACAACAGGTTGATCGATGCTTTGTGTGGTACTCAACTACTATCAAAGACGCATCACAGCCCCCTTGTCCAGAATGAATTGCCAATGGCAAAATAAGTAGATACGTGATCAGTAAAACATGAAGCGATTATTTGCTGGAGATAGTGACACCGGATGCGTTCGTTCCGCCAATCAAGACTATTGGCATACAGACGCTGAAGGTCGGTTTTTTGTAGTGGCAGACGGCATGGGCGGTCATGCTGGTGGCGAAGAAGCTAGCCGCATTGCCACTGAATCAATTCGCGAATATTTAGAAGCAGACTGGGCTAACGACATCACAGCGCCAGTACTTTTGCAAAATGCCATCGACAAAGCCAACGCCGCGATTTTGCAGGATCAAAGAGAACACCCCGCCCGCTCAGATATGGGCACGACCGTGGTGATTGTGATGGTGCGCGATGAGCAATTTTGGTTTTGTCATATTGGTGACTCGCGTCTGTATCGCCTCAGAGGTCACGAGATCCAGCAGATTAGCGAAGATCACACTTGGATTGCTAAAGCGGTGCAAAATGGCATTGTCACTGCCGAAGAATCGCGGGTACATCCTTGGCGACATATGCTATTGCAGTGCTTAGGTCGGGAAGATTTGCGCCCCATCCACGTCCAGAAAATTGAACTCCACCCCGAAGATCGTCTCTTGATGTGCAGTGACGGCTTGACCGAAGAACTCACCGATAGCATGATCGCCACCAAAATGAAACAAACTCGTTCTTGTTCCCAAGCCGCCCGCGCTCTGATTGATGCCGCTAAAGAACATGGTGGACGGGATAATATCACAGTAGTGATTATTTCTAACGAATTGCCCGGCGCTGCCCCGTGATTGGTGCAATGTAACTGGTGAAATGGGATTAGCGTTATGTTGACCAAAATAATCCGCCGTGCTTTGGCATGGTTTTTATTTATTGCCACTCTGGTCACGATCCTTGGGATGGCTGACGGCGGTGGCATTTGGTCGGGTAGAGCCAATTCACAATTGCTCGACCAAGCTTGGGGACAGGCCGGATCGGTGGCTTATGTCGCGGCTTCTCGCACCATGCAGTCCCGCAATGGACCATCACAATCTTTAGATGCTTTTCAGAAACGCTATCTCAGACGCTATTTTCCTGAACTGATTGATAAAGTACAGATCATCTATCAAGCGCAAATGATGGAGCGCTGGGTATTTGGCAATATGGCGATTTCCTTTAGCAAAGTTAGCTCCATTGCCCAAACCTATTGCAATAAAATTTATCTAAAAGATCCCTATCAGCCGGAAAATCGGCGACAGGTGCTAATCTTAGCCCACGAGATGGTGCATAGCCGCCAATGCGAACAGTTAGGGGGCTTAGCTGAATTTGGTTATCGTTATTTTATGGCTTACCGTCAAGCTAATCAGGTATATGCCAAAAATGCCCTTGAGGTAGAAGCCTATGCCTTACAGGAAAAGATGTGGCGCGTGTTATCAGATACTTAAGCACCTATAACCGGCTTACAACAGGTAGTAAATCCATAGACTAAGGCTGCCGTGCCATGAAATTAGCTAATCTAGGCGCAATTTACATAAAACAGCGATTGATCCTTGGCTACAAAAGGCATAATGGTTGATGTAGTTAGCAATACCATCGCTCTGGGGCATTGATTTAATGTGATTTGTGAGTCATCACCTACCGTAAATCAGTTAACCTGCTATCTAAGGTATTTGTAGAGGCTATCACAGCAGCGCTACATTAAATATTGAGCGCCTGTGATGGCAACAGTGGTGCAAACCTGATTCATCGCAACGAAGCAGTGCCTATAATCTGTTAATTATCAGTAAATATTACTCAGGGTGATTTTAATGGTCTATTGCCTAAATATGCCCCTAAAGCTGTCCCTAAGGCAGTTTTAAAGCAACTATATTGATCAATTAGTCCATCCAAATCATACAGAGCAGATCCATATCTGAAATTCTGTAGCTTAATTCTGGGCTATGGTGACGTTAAATCTAAATTTTGTAATGTAATTAATCTAAAAATATGCATATTTCTGAATTAGACGATCTTGAAGCTTCGGTCAATGAATTGCTTTCCGTGGCGAAGGTGGAACTAGAGCAAAAGCGACTTCAAAAACAAAAGGAACGACAAATACATGAAATCCTCTCCCAGATTGAAGGTCGCCTTCAGCCCATGCTCAAGAAGATAGAGCAAATGCTGGAGCAGTTGGAAAAAGAAGCCCTCCTTGATCCTAACAATGTCAATCCCACAAAAGCCCAACTAGAGCAAAAAAGAGCCGAAATTCGTGAACAACTCGAAAGCGCCCCATTGATGGCAGCCAGAGAAGCAGATCGCCAATTAATTCTCAGTGAAGAAAGGTTATGGGATCAACGGGAAGCAGAACAACTGAGTTTGTGGCGACAGGAATTAAAAGCTGACCTGTTGGATATGATCGAAGAGCAACGAGATTTTTATAGTGCCACCGATGCATCGATTGCCATTCGCAGCCACATCACCGACCTCAAAGCCATTGGCTGTCTTGATGAAGTAGTCGAAGCGCTGATCAATCAGATCAATGCCCATAGCGAAGAAGGCCCAGTGGCCAGATTACGGGGAACCCATGAACAGACTTTAACATTTATCTATAACAAGGCTCTGGAAAACCGCGCTCGGGTGGATCGCTCTCCAGATGTACAGCCTTCTACCCGTCACCGCAAGTCCGAAAAACGCCCCAGCCTCTACACCGAACTCGGCGGCAAAGTATTAGTCTTTGGTGGTCATGATCGCCTCCAAACCGCTGTCAAAAATCGTTTGCGCGACTCTAACGTAAATTTAGTCTGGTATACCGAGCAAGATGGCTTACAACTAGCCACCCAAGGGGAAACTCAAATTCCTTCATCAGATTTGATTATCATTGTCACCGGATATGCCAGCCACTCTTTGACCGAGCGAGCCATTGAAGCCTGTCGCCGCGCTGGTAAAACCTATGAAATCATCAATACCACCGGGATGACTCGGGTTTTAGAACTAATCGAATCAAGTTTGAAAGCGAAGCAATTAGCCCGCCATTGGAATAACCAAGGATCATAGATTTAATCGATGGCGCTCTAATTGCCCCACCTATAATTAAACCCATAATTAATAGAACTTACGCAAAACCCAAATTGCCCTCATCCCCCAACCCCTTCTCCCAGAACGGGA
>JBAXSK010000271.1:0-5194 GCA_037130765.1 Pseudanabaena sp. ELA607 | reverse complement strand
ATATTACCGCTCGGAAACAGGCTGAGAACGAATCGCAACTTTTACAGAAGTTGACTATGGCTATCAGTATGTCACAGAACTTCCGTTCAGCCCTAGAAATAGTCTTAGAGGAGATCTGTAAATTTACCGATTGGAAGTTAGGCGAAGTATGGGTTCCCGTATCTGGTAGTGAATTATTAGCCTGTAGCCCCGCGTGGTACAGCAGTCTGACCCATAGCCACCAGTTTCGTGAAATTAGCGAAAGAATCACGTTTCCTAAGGGGGTGGGTTTTCCCGGACGGGTTTGGCATAGTCAAAAACCAGAATGGCTTTGGGACATCTATAATGAAACAGAATTATCTTTTCCGCGTAAGTTTCCTAGCTTAGAAATTGGTTTGCGAGCAGCTTTAGGAATTCCCATTGTGGATAAAGGGGATGTAATGGCGGTGATGGTATTTTTCATGACTAAGCCCAAGGATGCTGACCAAAATTTAGTGGGGGTGATTAGCGCGATTGCCACTCAATTGGGCAGTTTAATGCAGCGCAAACGAGATGAAGAAGAAATTCATTTAATGAATCGCGAAATTGCCCTAGCACGGGATCAAGCCCTCGAAGCCAGTCGCGCTAAGAGTACTTTTGTGGCGAATATGAGCCATGAATTACGCACTCCTTTGAATGCGATTCTTGGTTATAGCGAGATGTTGCAAGAAGATGCCCATGAACTGGGTTTGACTACTTTAGCGCAAGATCTTCAGAAAATCCATCAAGCCGGACGACACTTGCTCGAATTAATCAATGATATCTTAGATCTGTCAAAAATTGAATCGGGTAAAATGGAACTCAAACCAGAGCATTTTAACGTCCGTGATGTGATTGCGGAAATCGTCAATACCATTCATCCTTTACTGACGAAAAATAAAAATCAGATTATTGTGGAATGTCCGGAAAATATTGGTTCCATGTATGCTGATGTAATTCGCTTACGGCAGACTCTGTTTAACTTATTGGGGAATGCTTGTAAATTCACCCAAGCAGGGATTATTAAATTACGAGTATGGCAGGAATTTGATATTCACGGTAACTTCTATTTCTTTGAAGTGAGTGATACAGGGATTGGCATTGCGCCGGAAGTCCAGCAATCTTTATTCCAACCTTTTATGCAGGCGGATGGTTCTACTACGAGACAATATGGCGGTACAGGGTTAGGTTTAGCGATTAGTCAACGGCTGTGCAATATGATGGGTGGTCGCATTAGTCTGAGTAGTGAATTAGGAATTGGTTCTGTATTTACGATTTGTTTGCCTGCCAAATTAGAAAGGCGGCATCACCGTTTTGTGCCCCAGAATCTTAGTCCTTTTAGTAGTAAAGCCTTTAGTAGTCAAGCTTTAAGCAATATAATTAATGACCATCATCATTTGATGGCAGATTTAGCCATGACTCAAAACGCAATCAATGGTTATGACAGCAATGCATTCCATAGCGAAATATTAGAGCGCAATATTAGAATTTTATTTATTGATGTTAATCCTGTAACCCATCAGATATTTGCGGAACATTTGTCGGCAACTAAGGCATTTTTATATTCTGCTTATAGTCTAGATGATGCCTATCAATTAATCTTAGAAACCGAGCCTCAGGTAATTGTAATTAATATTTATCCTTTAACAACAGCAATATATCAGCTATTACAGAATATTGATCAAAATCCTAAACTGGGAGATGTTCCTTTATTTTCCCTCGCAATTGATCATCAGCGCGAAGTCGGTTATTTAACGAATATTAATGAATGGTTAATCTTACCTACCAACAGCGCAGCCGTGCATCGTATGTTAGGTCATTACCGCGCTAGTTATTTGTTGGCTCAAGGAAAAACTATGACGGATTTATGTACGGTTTTAGTATTGTCCCATCATGAGGAAGTAGAAGAACATCTAAATCCTTTATTTGAAGCTGATAATTGTCATGGAATTAGGGTGTCTGACGGGCAAGAGGCGCTGAGTCTATTATCAGTGATGCGTCCTAATCTATTATTAATTGATTTTTCTACAACCAATCATGATTATTGGCATCTGTTGCATAATTTAGGTAAGATGAAGATTAACGGGGTAGACTATCATGATTTACCTTTAGTGGGGTTGTTGAATACAACACAATCCGAGTTACAGGAGCAATTACCACCGGAAGAGCAAGGGAGTAATCATGTTACTTCTGATGGTTTGAATTACCACAATTTATTTAAAGATTTGGTGAGTTATTTGTATAAAGAAGTAAATATAAAAAAACAGGGTTGATCAACTATAATTAATTAGATATGATTAATTAGATATAGTTATCTTGATTAAGAACGAGACATTTTTGGTGCTATAATTTCCCTGGGATTAAAATTCTAAAACTAAAATAAGAAAGCCCACAAACTGGCTTAATCTCATTTAGAAAACTGCAAGATCCACAAAAAATTTTAGATCAAAACCTCAGATTAATTCCTTTGATTAACAGCAATGAGCACTATGGCAAAAACAAATATTTATGAACGCATTGACAACTTTAATCGCACTGCCCCTCGTCAACCCATTCCTGAGTTATTAAAGATGAAGTATGACTTGATGCGTCATACAAAGGATAATACATGTCATACAAAGGACAATACAGAAAATAATCCTTTTGTCTTTTTTCGCGGTACGTGCCATCTTTTTTATGAAGATTTGGACAAATATCTCACCGAAAAATCTTGGTTTGCCAAAGCGCCCTTAGCTTGGATTTGTGGCGATTTACACATTGAAAATTTTGGTAATTTCAAAGCTGATAACCGTCATGTTTACTTTGACATCAATGATTTTGATGAGGCAGTAATCGCACCGCTGACTTGGGAAATAGCGCGGGTATTGACTAGCATTTTTGTTGCTTCAGCCACCTTTAAAGTTGTGCCAGAAAATGCGACCAAACTCGCGGAACAACTGCTTGATGCCTATGTCACGACCCTAGCTCAGGGCAAAACTTTGTGGATGGGTGAAGATACCGCTCCTGAGGTAATTGCTGACTTGCTCTGCCGTAAAAAGAATGTCAAACGCCAAGATATTCTCGATAACCGGACTCACTTCAAGGATGGTGCAACAAAGCGCTCCATTAAAATTGATCAAATTGGCGATCAAATTGACGCTAAAAAACCAAAGGCTCTCAAAATTTCTGCACCACAAAAACAGAAGATCGCCGATTTTATGGAATCTTTTGCGGCGCAACAGGCTAACCCTCAGTTTTTTAAATTGCTAGATGTGGCGCAGCGGGTGGCGGGGACAGGCAGTTTAGGGGTTGAGCGCTATGTGGTGCTGATTGAAGGCAATGGTTCTCCTGATGGTAATTATCTCTTAGATTTAAAGCGAGCATTACCTTCTGCCCTCGCACCATATCTGGCTGGGGTGCATAAGAATGGGCATAGTTTCTGGCACAATGAAGCCGAACGCATTGTCCAGATCCAGCAGCGGGCCCAAGCGATACCGATTGCTTTCTTGCAAGCCGTGACGATTGGTACAGATTCTTTTATATTGCGCGAACTCCAATCGACTAAAAGCCCAACGGATTGTCTGAAAATTAAGAAGTGGGATGATGATTTGGCTGAAGCTATGGCATTGATGAAAGCTTTGGGGCAAGTGGTGGCATGGTCTCATTTACGCAGTAGCGGCAGACAAGGCGCAGCAATTGCGGATGAGTTAATTGATTTTGCGGCTAAATCCAAATGGAAAATTGAGGTAAT
This sequence comes from Pseudanabaena sp. ELA607, assembly GCA_037130765.1. GTDB lineage: Bacteria > Cyanobacteriota > Cyanobacteriia > Pseudanabaenales > Pseudanabaenaceae > JBAXSK01. The sequence continues at coordinate 1,467 of JBAXSK010000271.1, read as the reverse complement.
GGAATATGCCCAAAAATATGCTCAGCAAGTGGATCAAGATTGGCGTGAATTTTGCCAAGAGAGTAAATCACGTTAAAAGCGCTTACTTTAACCTGAGTTCGATGTTAAAAACTAGCCCTCATCCCCCAAACCCTTCTCCCAATTTGTGAGAAGGCGCAGCGGAGGAATTTTTCTTATTCCCTCTCCCAAGACGGGAGAGGGTTAGGGTGAGGGTCAGCTAAATCATCAAACTGACGTTACTTTAAAATCGCGGATTATCCGTAATGTTAATTGTTAGTCCCCCGTGCTTGCCCTAAATCCCTTCAATCATCTCTGACTCAAATAAACTTCACGCCGCTATCCCCATTGCGTAACTGTACGGGGACATGGGTATTACTTTCAATGCGAGCGGCAAATTCCGTTAAATATTCCTCAGAAACTCGCTTAACCATTTTGCCTTCGGGTTGATCATTCCCACGACCAGCAATGTTGCGCCGTAAAGGTTTGGGGCGACTCGGTGTATTGAGTTGTACTAGATCGGGCTTGATTTTATAAATGGTTTCTAGATAGCGGGCTTCTTCGACGGCATTCCACGGCAAAAGTAACATGGTTTGAAACACTAGTTTGCCTTGGTATTCCGCTCTAAATTTCGTTAAATCTTTCCAAAAACAAAACAAATCCAGCAGGAAAGAAGGGCGATTTAAAGCGTAAAGCCGCTCTTCATCCATTGCATCCACTTTGACTGCTACCCAATCTGCGGCGCATAGTCCATCCCGCACCGCTTCTTCACCCAACAATGAGCCATTGGTTAACACCCCAACCGGCTTGTGAGTTAACTGCTGGATTGCGGTAATAATCTCTTTGAGGTTTTCGGCTAGGGTTGGCTCGCCGCTGCCACTGAGGGTGATGGTGTCTACATCCCAAGGCGCAAAAGGAGCTAATTCGGCTAAAATTTGACTGGTGGGCACGAATAGCTGGCGTTCATGGGTTTTATGTTCGATTTCCCCTAGTTGACAGTAAACACAGTCAAAAGAACAAGTGGAAATGCTGCCAATGGGGTCAATGCCTAAGGATTTACCAAATCGCCAAGATTCCACTACGCCATAGACTGCGGGTAAAGTGTTGGCGGTGGTTGATTCAGGATGATTTGGCTCAATGATGCTGGGTACGGTGCTAGGAGAAATAATCGTCATTGTGGCAAACGTTCTAAGGAACGCATCTAAAAACTGAAGGGGTGTTTACCCATGCTTACCCTATGGTGATAGCGATAGGAAAGCTGATGGTATACCATGACTTTATGCAATACTTCTATCTTAGCTAAATTTTATCCGTTAGGTCTATCCTGAGACAGAGATATAGTTACAAAACGTTAAACACACCCTATCAAATTGCTATCAGGATTGTTAACACGATAATTTCGGTAACAATCGGCAGGTGACATACCCGACACTCATTTTTTTGTAAACAAAAAATAGAGTACGGGCTTCC
>JBAXSK010000270.1:0-5196 GCA_037130765.1 Pseudanabaena sp. ELA607 | reverse complement strand
AAGTGCTTTTAATGTGCCAAAATAATTTTAAATGACTATAAAATCATTAAAACTAACGTAAACAATTAGGTTGCAAAAATATAGACTATGGACCCAGCGGTAATTACTAACATTCTGACAGCAAATCTGAATTTATTGTCTGGTGTGCTTTTAAAAGTCGTCGGCGCAATTATTCTCTGGTTTGTGGGGCGCAAGTTAATTAGCATTAGCGTCGCCTTAACCTCTAAAGCGATGCGAGTCCAAAAAATTGACCCGACATTAATCACATACCTGATTTCCAGCCTAGACGTACTGCTAAATATCATCCTAGTGATTGCCTTGCTAGGTTTATTTGGGATTGAAACCACTTCATTTGCGGCTTTATTGGCAGCGGCAGGAGTTGCCATTGGCGCAGCTTGGAGTGGGCTGTTAGCTAATTTTGCTGCTGGTGCTTTCTTGATTATTTTGCGGCCCTTTCAAGTGGGGGAATTTGTTTCCATTGGCGGCATTACTGGCACTGTGCAAGAAATTGGTCTATTTGTCACCACAATTAATACCCCTGATAACATTCGCACCATTGTGGGGAATAACCGCGTATTTTCGGAAGATATTAAAAATTACTCTGTTAATGCCTATCGTCGGGTAGAACTGAGCGCTCAACTAGATCACAGTACCAATGTCCCTGAAGTAAAACGGGTCTTATTAGAACGCTTGGCGAATGTTCCCAATGTGTTGGCAAATCCCCAACCCCAAGTGGAGATCATGGAATTTAATGACATGGGACTAATTTTAACCATCAGGTTATTTTGCGGTAATGATCATTATTGGCAAGTCTACTTTGACGGCAACCGGATTATTGCTGAAACTAACACAGAGATGGCTCTAAACACACCGCAAAAGCATCTTTTGATTAAACAAGATCATCCCTAAAGCTCCTATGGGCTGAAGCTATTAATATCGATTGAGGAAAGCGGGCAATTCAACGACACGGCGCTTGGGGGGCGCTGCTGGAGTCGCTGCTGCGGGGTGAGGCGTATCGCTAGCCGGTGCTGTATTATGAGCCGAATGGACCCCAGTATTTTGAGTATTTGGGTGAGTATTATGGGGCATCACTTGACGTGGCCCTTGACTAGGTAAGCTATGGGACAATGGCGTAACGTTATCGGTCGGGCGATGCGGCACATTATCTAAGGGCAAAGGTAACGGGGATTCTGTTTGCGCCCTGGCAGGATTTGCCGTAACCGTTGCAGCGGAATTAGTCACAGCTACGGTGGGCTGAGCAACTGGCTCTTGAGTGGGGCTAGGGGATTGAGGATTACCTGTGATTTGTGGTGGGATCAATTCCGCAGTAGTTTCATGACGTAGTTTGGCATCTTGACTCGACAACAACCGATCCAAAGCCGCGCTCAGTTGCAGGGCATGATGTTGATGGCGCACTGCCTGTTCTTTCCAATGGCCCACATTCGCTTCATAATCTTGGGTATGACCAAACTGCTTCTGGAATTGATCTTGTAGGGTTTTTACTTCTTGGCTGAGATTTTGCACTTGCTGTTGGGCGAAAGTGCGATCTTTTTCTGAAATCCTGAGGGACTGCTGGAGGGCTTGGTGGGTGGCAATGTGGCGTTTTAGCTGCGCTTCGAGATCATCCCGCTGGTTGAGCAATTCTTGCAGGCTGGCTTGCAAAACTTGCACCTGTTCTTGGTGTTGAATCTGCTGGTTATATAGCTGTTGTTGCAGGTGGTTGGCAAGTTGTTCGTAGTTAACCATAGATGCATCTCGGTGGTGGGAAGTAGTCTCGGACAGGATTTGGGATAAAGCTGAATTTGCAACAGGTGGACTGGCTAAAGCTGGCGCTAAATCTTGGGTTATGGATGGTTCTGAATCATGACGCTGAGGCGCTAACCTTATACTCTCCGGCAGAGCATCTAGATGTTGATTGGTGTGTTGCAGTACATAGTCAACGGATGCATCAAGGAAAAGATCGGTAAAAATTTCTTCTAAATTCCCCGAACCAAATACTAGCTCATCATTTAAGCTCATATCCAAGCTTGCAGAGCCATGATTTTGGGCTATGTCATCTGGGGTCGCAGTGGTGTTAATGGTTTGGGTTTGGGGTGAGGTTTGCGGTGACTGACTAGCCTTAATATTTGGCTGCGCTTCTTGGATGATGCGCCATTGACTAACGGTACGATCCGGCAAATCTGGCTCAGCCTCTGCCTTATTGCCCGCTTTCGTGATGGGTAAAACTAAACTCCCCGCCGCAGTTTGAGATTTAGATTGAGCCGGATGTAATGCCAGAGGATCAATTTCTAGCGGGATGCCTACAGAGCTACCATTAGTCCAATTTTTACCAAAACCTTGACCGAGATTTTTATTGGCCCCTTGGTTTGGCTCAAGGTCATCCAAACCATTTAAGGAATGGGGTGGGTTGGCAAAATGATCATGGGGGGCTTGTTCCATTTTCTACCTCTGGCTGACGGCTAGCAGAAAGGGTAGCAGAAATAGTTTATTTTGCAGCAACTTTTCTAGAAAAACCAACCATATTTGATCACGTTGCCATATTGACAAATCTAAATATCTTGCTTGCGACTATGCCACCAAGTGATTGGTGTGGCCACTAATAAAGTTACACCCAACAAAATTGCCACCGCGCTAAAGGAATACCGCACCCCAAACAACAACGCCGCTGGATTCGCCTCGACCACATCCCTGGGTATATTGCCCACACTATGAGTTAAGGTCATGCTAGCCAATAAAGCCGCAATCAAAGGCACGCCCACAGCTTGGCCCAAGATTCGTGCTAAAGAGAGCAACCCTGAAGCTAAACCCAAACGATTAGCCGCCACTGCCCCCATGATTACGCTGTTGTTAGGGGATTGAAACATCCCCACCCCTAAACCGTAGGGAATCACCGCCAGCATAAATTCCGTTGGTGTCGCTTCGATAGTAAAACAAGTCATCAAACCACAACCGCCAGCCATCAAACCTAAACCAATCAAGCTGACAAAACCGGCCCCAAATCGATCCGCTAAAATCCCTGCTAGTGGTGCAGTTAAGACAATTATTAAAGGGGATACTGCCAACAGCAAACCTGCTTTATCCGCACTATATTTTTGGCCTACTTCCAAGAAAAACGGCAAAACTAATAACACCCCAGCAATCACAAAATTACCGATAAACCGCAGTACTAACCCCAAGGTAAACGGCAAAGCGCGAAACATTTGCAAGTCAATCAGCGGGAAAGGCACCACAATTTGGGTCGCGATGAAGCTGACTAAACCAATGAATGCCGTCACTAATAGTCCGGGCACGGTCGCCGCTGGCAGCGTGACTAATCCTTGGGTTTGCTGTTGCCACAGGGTGATAGCCAAGGTAAAACAGGCCAAAGTCAGGGTTAATACCACCGTGCCTAGTCCATCAAATTTGCTCGGTACGGCATTAATGCGAGACGGCGGCACTAACCACGCCACGATCAAACAGCCAATGATCCCAATGGGCACATTGATCAAGAAAATTAATTGCCAGCCCCCTAAAGCCAATAAAAAGCCCCCCACCGTCGGCCCAGCGGTAATACCAAAGCCATAAATTGCTGCCCGAATCCCCAAACCTAAGCCTCGTTGTTCCTTGGGGAAAACTTCGACTAAAATTGCTGTGCCTAAACCAGACAAAAAAGCCGCGCCAATGCCTTGCAAAAATCTGCCCCCGATCAGCCAACCCACATTAGGTGCTAGCCCACACAGCAAAGAACTGACAGTAAATAACAGCAGTCCCCCAATGTAAAGCTGCTTTTTGCTAAATAAGTCCCCTAGTTTGGCAATGGTCAAGACAGAAATCGCGATCGCTAACAGGTAACTCAAGACCACCCACTGAATTGTGGCAAAGTTAGTCTCTAACACCGTCACCATCACTGGCAGCGCCAAATTGACGATATATACATCCAGCGCAAAAATAAATACGCCAATGCCAATGCCGACAGTGGCAAACCATTTGCGCAGATCCTTTGGAGCAGGGGCAGGGAGTGGCTGAGTCAGAACAGGATCAGCCGTGGCTGGAGCAGCAGCAACTTGCTCTTGTTGAGCAGTGGACTGAGGCGACGGTGACAAAGGGGACATGGGCAATAGCTGGTAAAAAATAAAAAGTAGTAAAAAATAATAAACAACAAAGCTTTTCAGGATTTTGGCGAACCAATGTAACCTAATGTTGAGCCATGTATTGAGTAATATTAAGCACTATTATCAATCAATAACTAATCTTCAGACCATTCCCGTTCAATTAAATATAAAGCGATGAGAATTTCCGCCAGCATTCTTTGCCAAGCATAATACCAACCAGCCCAACCATCCCAGATGCCGCCTTTCCAGATCAGGCAATAAAAGAAAATCAACAGTGGCGTAATGACTTTATAGGTGCGGAGCCGATCAACTAATTTCAGTTGGTTGGCTGGGGTGGTGCATAATTTCTCGGCTTCGATTTTGGTATAGCGTTGTTGGGCCCATAACCAGCGGGCTAAATCCTTGCGATCATCATGGTAGATGCAGCCTTTGAGCCGTCCCGCTGTGCCGTCAAGCTGGAGGCGATGGGCGTGGCCATCTTGGATATACTTGCCCTGGGTGCGACGATATAACACCTGTCGCGGTGGCAAAATGGTACTACGCAAAGATTTACCCATGACGCAATAATGTAAATCTACCCAATAGCCATCATATTTTGAGTCAGATTTAGGATCAGATTTCGCGTTAGCTTGAGATGAAATATTTGCCGTTAATAAGTCATTTTCGACAAGGTAATATAACTCATTAATTAACTCATCGGATAAGACATAATCGGCATCGATCGATAAAACCCACGGCGCAGTAATTTGGCTTAAACCGTAATTACATTGACTAGCAAAATCATCAAATTTCCGCTGATATAAAGCTATTTGGGGATATTGAGCTAATATTTCTAAGGTTTGATCATTACTAAAACTATCCACCACCACAATGCGTTTAGCCCATGATAAATTAGCTAAAGTACGGGCAATATTAGGTGCTTCGTTATAGGTCAAAATTAGTGGCTGGATTTGCTCAATCATAAATAGTCTTGATAATTTTTCAGAGTGGTTTTAATTGTGATTTAAATCACGACTTAAATTGTTTCGCAGTGCCTTCAATAACCCTTGATAATGATCCATTTTTTGACCTAAGACAAGCGCATTACAGCGGGCATTATCGGATA
>JBAXSK010000027.1:0-27260 GCA_037130765.1 Pseudanabaena sp. ELA607 | reverse complement strand
ATTTGGTTTATACCCCTTAACTCGTGCATCCATGACTAATTTACCCCCTAGCACGTTGCGTCGTCTGCAACGCTTAAAAAAAACTAATGCAGTTTGGGAGGGGGATGCCCGACCATTACCGTCAATTGCTGCGACTAATTCCCAAAGTGCCCCTAAGGTAGTGCCCATACATCGGGAAACCGCAGTGGATCAAGATGCGCCCTATTGTGTGATGTGGGTAGATAATTTGATGGGCATGGTGCGGACTATGGAGGTGATGGAAACTGGCCATAGCCATGAAATGGTAGTGCGGTCTTTGTTGCAAGCTATTGAACGCCCCCAACCGCCCGCCGAAGCCGGATTACCCAAAAAAATCTTAGTGCGTGATCGGCAACTACAGTTCTATTTGCGTGGTGCATTGCAAGGCTTAGACATTGCTGTGGAATATGTCGAGCATTTGCCTTTATTAGATGAAGTTTACGCCTATTTCACCAAGAGCTTTGTGGGGCCACCCCCATCCGTGCCTCCCGCCCAAGAAGCTTTATTATCCAAAGAGTCCCTACGACTATTTGCCCTAGAGCCTTGGCAATATCTCTGGGATCATCAAGTGATTGGAGTAGAATTAAATCATTGGGGAACGGAGGCTTTATATGCCATTGTCATGGGCAGATTGGGAATGGAACGAGGCGTGATCTTCTATCGTTCTGAACAGTCCTTGATTAACTTTCGCCAGCGGATTGTGGATTCCGTCTCTGAGCAAGCTTTAGATCAAACTTTTCTGAATCAAGACTGTCTGTTTAATTTATTTGAAACCGTTGAAGATGATCTGCCAGCATCATTTAAAAATAAAGCTAAGAAAGACGTTACTACTGCAAATATAACACCAATTTTTGGCACATTACATCCTTTAGAAGGAGGACGATCTTTCCTCTACGAAGAAGAAGCGTTAACTCTAATTGCGGCATTGCGGGCATTGAATAACTTTTTAGAAGTTCATGCGCCGCAGCTTGATGAAGATAGCACGGCGGCTCTGACCGAAACCTATAAAATCAGCCTAGAATCACAAAAGTTTAACGTTAAGGTGAAGTCTTTGCCTGAGTTGACCCATTTGTTAGAGTCTTACCATGATGAAGACGATAGCATTGAGGGTGGAGCATTCCATACGTTGCGTTCTGATTTGATTCCTGACGGTGCTTTGGGCATCTTCAAAATTACACCTTGGGAGGATATTGCTCAGATCAAAGCGACGGTGAAGCATCAAAAAACTGCCCCAGTGGCCCCACCGCAAACCGGTACTGGGATGCCTACTTTTTTGGTGCAAACTTCCAAAGTCAAAGCCTTGGCAACCATTAAAGTGATTGAATCTGTCAATGGCATTAAGTCTTTTTGTTTTAACCCGGCGGTTGATGATATAGGCGATCCTTGTAGTTTAGGGTTGCTGATTGCCGATAACGAAGAGATTTTTGTGGCTACTTCAGAACTGTATGATGATATTCCCGAACTTTACAAAATGCGCCAAAAATGGCAAAAACAGGTCAAAGCCCTAAAAGGAAGTTGTTGCTTGATCATTGCTATGGGCGTGACGGGAGCGACCCGCAGTAATCCTAAATTATCGCAAATTCTGGGTTACTATGAGATCACCATGTGTCATCCTGAGGACTTGGGAATTGGGATGCTGCGGGCGGTAGAAATTGATTAGCGATTGCGGTCAAAACCGAATCCCTGAAACAGTTCCCTTCATACTCCCTGAATCAACATCAAAAATTATCCACATCTTCCCTCCATTTTGCAGAAGATCGAGGGAAGATGTGGATAACTGGATCATTTTACAATGGTTGCTTAACGAATGCTTTGCACCTGAGCGACTAATCCTTCCTTGGCTAGGCGTTGCACTTGGGCATCAGCTACCCGCCGATCGGCATAGGCTCCCACCTGAATCACCATCCTGCCATTGAGTTGCGAAGCAAAAGCATTGGGAATTAATCGCTTCACCAGAGAAATTGTATTCGGGCTACTGTCAGGCACGATAACACGATATTTCGGCGAGTTAAATGATTGATTGGCTCGGTTGCTTTTGGTCACATAAACTGGTGGTGCGGTCACAATGGGCTGATTCACAGGCTGCCCCGCTGGTGGTCGGGTCACCACAGGCTGTAAGTCAGGGGTAATATTGGCGCTAGATAATGGCACATTCATGGCGATGCTGCTGCCAGTATTGACTTGCACAATTAAAGGATTACCCAACGGATTCGGATTAATAATCGCTAAGTCACCTATAGCAGTATTTTCTAGGTTATTTCTGCCATTGAAGAGGCTATTGTTATTAACGGTGGTTCTGCTATTGCGACCAAAGGCTGTGTCAGCGTTGAGCAAGGTTTGCTGATCAATCACACTGGGAAATGCGCTGGGTGTAGGGTTCCTATTACCCGTTGCATTAACGTTTTGATTAGTGTTTTGATTGGCGTTTTGAGTGGCGATATTCTGAACCATACCATTGCTATTTGCCGGATTGAAGCTTAACGGCTGCACACTTAAGGAAGTATTTAAACCATTACTGCCACTGCGAGATGGCGCTACAGCCAATCCATTGGACTGATCTAATAAGCGCAACTGCCCCCTAGACCGCCGTGGATTAAATTGATTGCCATTACTCACCACCGGCATCCGACTCGCGTTGACTACATCTAGTTCACCGTTGTTACGCAAGATATTACCACCTCTCTCATTAGCGTTGCCAAAATCTAAAGCAGCATTAGCATTGAGAATAATGCCATTGTGCTGATTATTTTCAATCAGATTACCGCGCAAAGTAGGACGGGAATCGGCTTGGATAATTATGCCGTCTTGATTGTTATAAAACAGATTTTCATTGACTTGAGGCTGGGCAAATTGCCGCACATCTAAACCAAAGCCCGTTTGTTGAAATACATTACTGCGAATTGTCGGTTTAGCCGATCCATCGACAATTAAACCGGCGTTACCATTGCGTAAAAAAATGTTGTTTGACAAGATCGCCATAGAGTCGCCGACTAAAATCATGCCCGCGATTTGACTACCCGTAAAAGTACTTGACAAAATGGCCGGACTAGAGCCATCCACCCACACCCCATAACCTCTGGGGCTAGGATTAATCACCGTTACCCCGCGAATTTCTACCCCATCAGCACCTTTAGGTACGAGTACCGTTAAATTATTGCTACTGACCGCAGTTGCGTTAAACTCACCGCTGCCGATAATTTGCACTTCTTGCCCTTTAGTGGCTTCATTGCCGCGCACAATAGTCTTGGCTCCGACCACCAGCGGAAACCGTTCGCCAGAATTAGTATCGTAGGTTCCTGCCCCTAACTGAATCGTGCCACCCCCCTGAGCTTGGGCGAGCCGTAGAGCATAGGTTAAAGTGGCCAGCGGTTTACTAGGGCTACCATCCCCCGTTTGATCATTCCCATTTACGGGGCTAACATACCAAGTCACAGCGTTGTTACTACCTATGACCCCTCGGACATTCGCTCCATTTGGGGTAGTATTTGGCATATTTGGGTTTGGTATATTTTGGGCCCAACCATGACCACCACCGCATACTGCACTGATCATGCCCCCAGCAATGCATGACATCAGGAATCTGGTAGGGCGTTGATAACTAAGTTGATCACCCCAAGAAACCTTTGGGTTTAACTTGGTTGATGCTTGCATCCGTAATAGTGGCAAACCGATCATGATTGTGGGTTGGTAGTGGTGATGAGCATTGGTATTGACGCAAAATTGCCATAATGTTGCCGATCAAGCTGTAACTAAATCTATGGGGCAGCAACATTAGCTAAATCAATCAGAGTTAAAGAAGAAAAGCCAATCAAATCTACGCAATGGTAAAGAGGATCTAAAAGTGCTGTTAGTAATGCTGTTAGTAATAGGGCGAGATACTTGAGCAATTGTAGCGAAAGATTTTACTTTTAGGGCAGCAAATATACTTAATGCCAACAGATACAGACTAAACTAAGATTTTATAGGGCATAAACTGCTAAAAAATGGCAAAAAGCATCAATTAGCCCCGTCAAGCTGTCTAAATCTTTAATAAAATAGACTATATGGCGTAATCTGCCAAGATTTTTGGTGGCTTTTGTTGGCTAACTAGCGATTAATTATAGTAGTTGGTAGGCTGGTGGGGTATAGCACATCTATCACACCTCGGTAAAGGGGACATCTTGCCTGTTAATCCCCAGGGGCATAATTTCTAGTGACATATCTGATGCAGATAGAATGTACTGTACTTTAGGGCTAATTGACGGCTTAATTACTCTCTGATTAAGTGATTACCGCCCTTAAATTAACTGCCACCATTACCATCAGCACTGTATAACTAGAACTGCTATGCCTGAAACCACCATTCACCGGATCCTTGACGCTAACTTAGACCGAGCCAGAGAGGGCATTCGGGTCATCGAAGAATGGTGTCGGTTTGGCTTAGAAGATCTGTTGCTGGCCGAGAAGTGCAAAAATTTACGCCAAACCATTGCCCAATGGCATCGCCCCGAATTTCGCGCCGCCCGCAATACCCCCAATGATGTGGGCACAAGTCTATCCCATCCCCAAGAAGTCAGCCGCAGAGACATTCAAGCAGTGCTACAAGCTAACTTTTGTCGGGTGCAAGAAGCCCTCAGAGTATTGGAAGAATATGGCAAGCTGATTGATCCGGCTTTGGCTGAAGCGATGAAAGCAGTACGGTATGAAGTCTATACCCTAGAGCATCAGTTACCAGATCCCAGCCGTCACCCCCAACCTGCGCCTAGCCATCTGCGCCAAAAACGTTTGGAGCAACTGCATCAAGCGCGGCTATATCTAGTCACTATGTTTGTACCATCCTTGCTAGATAAAGTAGAAAAAGCTTTGCAAGGGGGGACGCAAATTGTGCAATATCGTCAGAAAGATGGCGACGACAGTTTACGTTTATCCCAAGCCCAAGCCCTATGTGAACTATGTCATCGCTATGGTGCTTTATTTCTGGTTAATGATCGGGTGGATTTAGCTTTAGCCGTTGGAGCCGATGGGGTTCATGTGGGCCAAACTGATTTACCAGTTCCAGTGGTGCGGCAATTACTCGGAGCCGATGCCCTTGTGGGGCAGTCCACCACCAACCCCACAGAACTGAGTCAAGCCCTCGCCGCCCATGTGGATTATGTTGGGGCAGGTCCGGTGTATGCCACCCCCACTAAACCTGGTAAAGCCGCCGCTGGATTTGCCTACATCCGGTATGTGCAAGAATATATGGCCCAACTTGCCCCAGAACAGCGTATCCCCTTCTTTGCCATCGGTGGTATTAACGCCCAAAATGCGGCCGATGTGATCGATGCTGGGGCAGAACGTTTAGCCATCGTCAGGGCCCTGATGCAATGCGATACCCCCCAAGATGTGGCCCAACAAGTATTAGCTATTTTGCCGCCCATCCCCTAAATTGAGGTATTTAACGCCTCGGCAGAGTTACCAATTTCACTGCTCATATCTAGCCCCACCCCATGTTTAGCTCCTGAGCCACAATAAAAGTCAAAATAAAAGTATTGACAAAGAACCGGATCAGTCTATAATCCCACCATTGAATTCACCCTGCGCAAACCTCCACCAGCATCACTATGTTTGGCTTTAAATTTGGCGGCGGCTCCAAAAAAGGAATTGGCATTGAGATCACCTCAGAGCGGGTGAACTTAGTCCAATTGCGCCGCAAAGGCCAGTCCGGTTACAAATTGGTTAGCTTTGGCTCAGCAGAGATTCCTGAAGGCACTGTCGAAGAAGGGCGGATCATTGATCACGTCATATTAGGCGAAGTCATTCGGGGTCTTCTAGTTGAGAAAAAGATCAAGGTTAAAAAAGTGGCCACAGCTATTCCCGGACGGGAGACAGTGAGCCGATTGATTCGCCTACCCGCCGAAATTCCTGAAAATGAGTTGCGGGAAATGATTCTTAACCAAGAGGCTAGTTTGTATCTGCCTTTCCCCCGGGAAGATGCTGATGTGGACTATCAGAAGTTAGGCACAGCCCTAGACGAAGATGGGATTGAGCGCACTGAAATTTTGATGGTGGCCACGCCTAAGGAAGTGACAGATAGTTATTTGCTGGCCATTGAAAATGCCCAACTGCAAGTTGATGTGGTGGAAGTCAGTAGTTTTGCGTTAATTCGCTCCCTACATAATGAACTGGCCCGCTTTAGCACGGCGGCAGAGTCGGTAGCTATTGTAGATATTGAGTACGAAGGCACAGAAATTACGGTAACCGTTGATGGCGTACCCCAGTTTTCGCGCACATTTCCCATTGGCACGGTACAAATTCAAAATGCCCAGATGCGGGCGATGAATATGCCCCAACGGCGCACCACAGATCTAGAACTGCTCAGTAATATGAGTGTACCGATTCAAAGCATTGATACAGCAGGTTTAGCGGGGTCGATGGGTGGAACAACCCCCGGAGATGCGGCAATTTTACGGATTATTGGCGATCTGTCGGATGAACTGCGGCGTTCCATTGACTATTATACTAGTCAGTCCCCAGGCTCTGATGTGGTGCAGATTTTGATTACTGGCCCCGGAGCTTGTATTGGGCAATTAGATGAATTCTTTAGTCAACGTTTAGGATTAGCCACCACTGTCATTGATCCTTTAGTGGTTTTAGGCATTACGGCTGATCGTGAATTAGCTGTAGAAGAACGCATGGGATTGTCTATTGTCCTTGGCTTAGGTTTAAGAGAGGTATAGCAAAGCCTATGTATACGCTAGAGATTAATTTTTTATCAGACCGCAAAACGGAAGTCACTACCACTACTGGCGGTGGTGGCGGTTTAGCTGACAGTCAGTTTTTACTGTATGGTGCGGCCGCTGCCATTGCTGCCGTAGCCGTAGCTGGCGGTTATTTTGCGTTTCTCTTTTTGCAACGTGAGGGTTTAGACACGCGACTCACTGATTTATCCAATCAAGAATCAGGTCTAAGAACACAACTAGAGTCTTTGATTAAACAGGAAGATCAGGTCAAGGCAGTAGAAGCTAAGACCAATCAATTGGTGAATTTATTTACTAAGACTCTGCCCACTTATGCTTTTCTAGAAGATTTTAGCAAGCGTACCCCTGACACAATTCAAATTATCGGATTGACGCAAGCTTCGGCGGCAGCGGCTGGTACTAGTGATGTAATTGTGCGCTTTGAAGGTAAGTCAGCGGGATTTGAGGAATTAAATGATTATCTGCTATTGCTGAAGAGTTCGCCTTATCTAGACCCAAATCGGATCGTTTTAAAAAGTGCCGTAGCCGCCATTGTGCCGGAACGGAATATTACCTTAGTTACTTTCCAAATAGAAGCGAATCTGACTACCAAAAATGCCGCAGACTTATTTAAAGAGTTAGAAGCATCTGGGGCTGACGGTTTAATTGAACGAGTCCGCTTGTTACAACAAGAAAAAATTATTACTCTGGGTAACCCAGGGGCTAATGCTACACCACCCACAGGAGCACAACCAAAATGACAATGACGGGTACAGCAGAAGGTTCTAGTGGCGGTTTATCTCTGTTTGGAGTGACTTTCACTGGCAAAATCATCGGTATTTTAATCGCTGTGGCTGGGGTAGGGGTTTCTATCGCTGCCACGGTTTTAGTCACTTTGCCTTTACAGGATGAGTTAGCGCAAAAACAAAACCAAATTTCGCAAAAGGAAGGAGCGATCACCACTTTAAATACTGATATTAAGAAAAGAAATAATATTGCCCAACGCATTGAAGAGGCTAAGCGGCAAAATAGCTTTGTGGTGGGCTTATTACCAAGCGTAGATAATATTGATACGATGATGCGGGATATGTCGATTCAAGTGCCTAAGACAATTTCCGTGTCAATTGGGCCTTTTGAATATCAATTGCAGGGTACTTTAGGTAAGTTTCAGCCCAAAACCCCTGAGTGTACGGCGGGGATTGGTGGCGCATCGGCTGCGGCGAATGCACCCAAGCCTGCCCCCGCACCGGCTCCGGCTCCTGGGGCCGCAGCACCGCCATTACCACCTCAATATAAGGTTTGCGTTTTTGAGATGAGTTTTGATGGCAAATACTCTGATATTCTCGATACCATTCGCAAGATTGAGCGGTTAAAGCCATTATTAGTAGTTAAGGATTTAAAGCTGTCCCGTAAAACGATTGCTGCGGATAAATTCAAGTTGTCTTTACCTGTGCCAGAGAAAGAAAAACAGCGTATCGTTGATGGTTTGCCGCCTTTGTTAGGGGCTGACTTTACCATTGAAGCCTATGTGCCCACTGCGCCTGCACCCGCTCCTGGGGCCGCAGCACCTGCACCGAAGAAGTAATCTGAATTAATAAGCAATTACCATTGCTAATCATCAAATCTGCTCAATCATTGATTCTTTCAAGAATTTGGTGATTGAGCATTTTTTTAACTCAAGGATGGCAAATATTGTAATTTGAATATTGTGACTTTAATATGGAAATTGCAACCATTACATTCACCCCCTACCGCTTACCTTTTAGGAAACCATTGCCCACAGCTCAAGGAATTTGGCAGCATCGCGAAGGATTTGTGATTTGTTGCCAAGATATTACGGGTAAAATCAGTTATGGTGAAGCGGCTCCTTTACCTAGTTTTGGTACAGAAACACTGTCACAATGTGCCGAAATTCTAAATGTCGCCTGTCATAATTTACAGGGTCAGAAGTTACCTTGTTTGAATCATTGGTGGGAAGCTTTTGATGATTACAAATATCAGCAAATGTTAGATAATTTATTGTTTGAATTTGAAAAATATCCAGCGGCGCGGCATGGTTTAGAAACAGCAATTTTAGGCTTGCACCCAATCAATCATGAGCAAATTAATAATGTAGTTAAAATGAATGGATTAATTGGCGCGGTACATCCTAGCTCGGCAATAGACCAAACTATGATGCTTTTAAATTCTGGATATAACTGTTTAAAAATCAAATTTAATAGCCGTAATGATCGAGAATTTGCGGTGGATCGGGAAAGATTTCAAACAGTAATGGCTGGGATTAGAAATTATTTTGAGCAAATAAATCAATCAAATAAATCAAGTAGTAAATCGTTGATTTCTCTAGATCAAAAAATTCTTTTGCGTCTGGATGCGAATCAATCATGGCAACTTGAACAATCACTGCATTATCTACAAATTCTGGCTGATGATTTACAAAATGAATTAGATGATTTAAATCAAGTTAATTCATATCTAGAACAGCCGTTAATTGAGATTGAATATATGGAGCAACCGGTGGCGAATTTGCAGGATTTAAAACAATTAACTCAAGCGAATATTTTACCGATTGCCGCTGATGAAGCCTGTTTTAGTCTCTCTCAGATCAGCGAAATTATTGATCAAAAAGCGGCTAATATTTTAGTCTTAAAGCCGATGGTGTTAGGGGGTATATTACCTACTTTGACAGCAATTAATCAAGCGATCAGCAATGGTGTTGATGTGGTATTAACTAGTAGTTTAGATGGGGCAATTGCTAGGTTTTATGCCACTAGTTTAGCTAGCTATGCAATTAATAGTGGTTATATAAAGCGTCATTGCGGGTTAGCTACAGGTAATTTATTAGCTGAAGATTTATCTACCTAATTTATTGACCTAATCTAATGGAATCGCACTAATTTTTTACCCCACGCTATACTAGGTATTTCCACTAGATCATAAAATTTTTGACTGATTAAAATCACTAATTGCCATGATAGACAACATCCTATAAATAATAGCCAAGGATGCATCCAATTACTTGGTAATAATTTTAAAAGTTGGGCTACAGATAATAAAATTGGTTGATGTAATAAATAAATACTATAACTGAATATTCCTGATTTAACTAAGTGTTGATTTAGTCGATTAAGCAGTTGTGATTGATTAAAAAAGCGCTTAAATAAGCTATGACTAAACAAACCATTGTGATGGGATCGATGGGAATTTAATTGATCTGATTGAGGCTCTAATTGATGAGCTATCATGGTGGCAGTAGCTAACGCACACAGGAGAAATGTAAATGCAGATAGAGGTTTAATGCCATAACAAATCACTGCCGCCCCTAACCACCAAATAGAACGAGTTCTGAGTAATGGGAACGTGGCAGAATTGAGCCGTTGCTGCCAAAATAGTTCTGCTAAATATGCCCCAATTCCCCAACTTAAGAAATGAATCCAAGGTGAGCAACTAATTAGTAAACTTAAGCGACTATCCCAGATACTGAGGTGTAATCCATCAAAAAGCCTACAAGTAACTTCTATAATGCTGAGCCAAGTTAACATTTTCCCCCAGCCCCAACGTCGTGAACCCATCCAGAGTAAAGGATAGAGCAAGTAAAGTTGCATCTCTACCGCAATACTCCAAAAGGACGGATTGATTTTGAGAAACAAGTCAGCATCGAAGTTATGGAATAAGAAAACGTGAGAGATAAATTCCCAGACATCTTGACTGGTGTACCATGATAGGCGAGTGAGCGGGAAAATCAAGGCAAATAAGAGCAAGGCTGCACCATAGGGCGGATAAATTCGCCAAAATCTGCGCCAATAGAACTGTTTAACTGCTTGAATAATTAGAGAATAGGAAATTCTAGGATGATGTTTAACTGGATTTGACTCCAAAGATGCATTTAAAAAAGATGTATTTAAAGATGAATTATTGGCCGGTAATCTGGCGATAGTTTTAGCGAAACTTAAATGAATGCAAAAACCACTAATGACAAAGAAAATAGCCACACCAGTCCAACCAAAGCTAATTGGTAATAGGGATAGAAATGCTAAATCAACGTTCCATTGCCGAAACCATTGCCCCCAAGGAAGTTCACTATAGGGAAAAGCTGTGCCTAAAGCATGGAATAAAAAGACGATAATTACTGCTGCACCGCGCATGGTATCAAGGAAGTCTAAGCGCTGGAAGTTAGTCTGTGGAAAATTCGGTTCAGTCATGCCTTGGACTTTTTCTAATTGGCGAGATGGGAATAACCTGCGAATTTAAGTTAGTTTACTTTAATTCGCTAATTAAGATTCTCTTTGATTATAAATTATAGTAATTCCTAACACTAATCAAATTTTTTGCAGATATACTTGATGAGATTGATGCATTAGCTTCAGTTCTGGTGCAAAACAAGCCATAAAAGCATTAATTGCAATACTAGTATTTTGTGCCGGCTGCTCTGGAAAAATCTTATCATAATCATCAAATACCATGATGCCACCGCTTTTTAATAATTGCCAACTTAAAACCGCATCAGTGAGAACATCAAGGGCTAAATGACAACCATCAATGTAAATCAAATCGTAACTAGACATAGGCAAAGTTCTTAATAGATCTTGGGATTTGCCCACCAGTTTTTGCACTTTATGAGTGCCATTAACTTGCGCAATGTTCCAATCAAATCTAGCTTCAACATTTTCTAAAATATTGGCTGCTAAATTCAAATAACTCTCGCCTTCAAAAGTATCAATACAAGTAATTTGGGACGATTCATGGGTGAATAATTTTTCGATAAACCAACAGGTTGAGCGTCCTTCCCAGCTACCAATTTCTAAGCAGTGCAGATGAGGCAAACCAATGATAGATTCAAGGTTTTCTAGTAATAAAGGAATATTACGACTAAACCAATCATGGGTAAAATGATAAGACTTTGATTGTTGTTCAATTTCATATCTAACCCGTTCTCTTTGATAATAAGCTGGTTTAAATGTTTGATCATGAGTAATTGCTTGATCAAATTCTTGTAGCGCCTGAGGCAGATCTGCCAATTTAATCAAAACAATGCCGCGATTAAAAAACAATTGAGACATCATAAATGAATAGCTATCAGGGCACAGTATCAAAGCAGATTGATAGCATTCTAAACATATTTCATAATCGTCAGATAGATAGGCTAAATTAGCAATTTGATTATAGCCATCACATAATTTGAGGCATAAACTTTGCAGTTGCTGATATTCAGCTAAATCATAGTAATCGCACAAGGTTAACCATTTTTGCCATAGTTGATCAAATGGATCAATTTCAAATAATTGAGATAAATTCTGATCGAGATCCAGATAATCTGAATCTGATAAGAAATCTAATGAATTATTGCCAGTTAAATTACAACTGATTCTAGTTATTAAAGCGTTTAGTTTTTCTAAATCTGGTGATTTCAGCATAGTTTTTTCGACGCAAATTATTCTAATTTATTCAACTCTATTAAAACTCTATAAATCGATCAGTAATTCAGCAATTGCTTGGCGTAAAGGTTCCGCATTAGCATGGGTTAAAACTTCTTTAAATAATAAATTGACTACTAATGGTTGGCTAGAAATTTTTAATCCTTCTTGTATTTGAGCTAAACTCATATCTAACTCACCAATTTCTAATGATTCCAACCCTCTTTTTAATGCAATTAATGCATAATTCTGTCTGGCTGCAGCCGTAATTTGATCCCGAATTTCTAAGGGTAAATAATCATAGGACATCTCAATATTAGCGCGTAAATCAGCAATGCGTAAACCGGCTTTATTACCTTGACTAGTAATGCTTTGATTATGTTGGCGATAACAAGCGAGTACTTCTGGTTCAAACCACCAATCATAAAAAACAGCAACCCGTTTGTATAAATCCCAATCTTCACTATTGGAGCTAATAAATCCACAATGAAATCCGCCGAGATGTTCATAAACTGCTCGCTTAATCACAACTGATGGTGGCGCAATTGGATTATTAGTTGCCACTGGATATAACCAATTAGGTAAAATACCTGATTCTGCAAGATGTAATTGCGAGATACCTAGCCAATTTTTATTAGCATCAGCGGTAACATAACGACAACAAATTGCCCCTATTTGATTAGTTTGCTGGGAAAATTTAGCAATTGCTGCTTGGATTTTCTGATAAAAATTCGGCATCACCCAATCATCATCATGCAAGATATGAATCCACTCACCTTTAGCTAAATTTATGCCTCTATTAAATGTTGCTGCATTACCTAAATTATGATCATTACGATAATATTCAATCCGTCCTTTACCCACTTGATCAACAACTGATTTAACATCCACTGAACTGCAATCATCAATTGCTAAAATCTGCATTTTTTCTAATGGCAATTCCTGAGATAGAATGCTTTCTAAACAATCTACTAAATAATTTAATCGATTGTAAACAGGAATAATTACACTAAATTTAGGACGTGCTACCGTAGTTGGTAATGGTGTAATTAGAGGAAACAAATTCTCATTAATACTCATAGGTTTAAAGTTATTAAGTTAGAGATAATATTGAAATATGATTTAAAATATTATATTATAGTTTGACTTTATCAATTTATTCTAATAAAAATTGTTTCAGAGAAACCAACCATTTAGCAATAATATTAGGTTTTTTATTGAACTTCCCACCTCCTGAAAGTTTAAGATAAATTTGCTTTGGCAGTTGATAAATAGAAAACTTCCTCTGATTAGCTCCTAATATTTGCTCAGTTTTACTATATCGTAACTCAACTAATTTGCTGTATTTAATGACTGGCTTTTGGTTAAGATCAAATTCTTCTATGTACAAGAACCTGTGATCTTTGAATGATGTCCATAGGCGATTACTATGATCCAATTGAGTTAAATTCACATTATGTTTGAGCGTACTGCACCAGTAGAACTCGCTAGTCACTTCATAACTAAATAGAAATATTGATTTGCGACATAATTCTAGAATCAAATAAAAGTCCGCTGCTGTTTGTAATTGCGGATCTGCTTGATAAATATCTGTGATTAGTGATGACCTAGCTATAAAGCTATTAGAAGGAATAAAGTTTTGAAATCTGGCAATTTTTTTAAGATTAAAATCATGGAAATAAGCTAATTCCTTGTTGATGATTTCTGAATTATCAAAATCTTCCGTTGTCTTTATTGCTCCAGAATAAGCAACTCCAATTTCAGGCATTTTTTCTAATAAAGATCTGAGTGTATAAGTATGATTGGGATGAAAAATATTATCATCATCTAAAATGCCAAAATATGGAGCACTAACAGCCCTAATGCCATCTTTGATTTGCGTACTTCTAAATCCTGTAGATTCACTTTCAATAATTATGATGTGAATCATATCTTGATAAGAATTAATCAGTTCAGTTAATTCCTGTATCGCTTGATATTTAACTAAAATAACGCCAATATTGCCATAGGTTTGACGCGCAATACTATCTAAACAGCGCTTCAGCATTGATAGAGGGCGATCACCAACTCTGACAATAAATTGTACCTGTGGCTGATCAAATTGGGGCAGATCAATCTTGATAAATCCCTTGTTTTTAATTAGTTCTTGATGATGAGGCAATATATCTAATAACAACTTTTCGAGACTGTATTTTTGGGTGAATATACTATGAGCTTGCTGCGACATTTCTAAAGCTAATTGGGGATTATTCTTAATCCAATTCATATGATCAGAAATTTGCTGCACTTGCTCCATAACACTAGCGTCTATGTCAATATATAAAACAGAATCGCCGAATGCTTCCCTAATAAATTTATGCTCCCCACAAATAGCAATTGCCCCAGAAGCTACAATCTCAAAAATCCGCATCGATGGAGTCTCAGCTTCGCTATGCTCTGGACGATGCAAACATAAACCAACCCCTGCTCGATTTAAAGTATTTAAAACACTCACACCGTCAAAGGGCAAAGCTCCCTTATAGGAGTGCTTCAGATAATCCCAATTACTACCATAAACCTGCATGAAATCTTGAGCGTCTAATCGCTTAAATAACTGCTTAAATCTTTTGCCATCCCAATTACTACCCACATAAACTAAGCGGGGATCGTGTAAGTTTGGTTGCAGATATGCCGTTTGATTACAACTCGTAAAAAATGGCGCAATAAAAAACTTTTTCCCTGTTTTACCTAATTGATCAATCAGCCATTGGTCAATTACTGATGATGAAGATAAGTAGCCATCATAACTAAATATATTATGATATGGCATTTTTTGTTGCTTATATTCATCCCCATATTTACTGATGAATTGCGCATATTGATCAAAAAAACATGGCGGATTCCACATACAGCCATAGGTGGGAAATCTTGATAATTTAGGCGTATTAAAATGGGTGACAAGGACAAAATCTGGCTCGACATTATTAATTTCTACGGCTGAATTAACTTCAACTGCTTCCCAACCAATATTATTAGCCGCTAAACATATTCTTCGGCTTAGTTCTGTTTCGGCAAACTTTTCCCCAGCAAATGCATTATGAATCGCTATTTTCATCGTTATGGCTAAACTTGATTTCTAGTAATGCTTGATTTGGCTAATTAATTTACTGTCAATTATTGTACTAATAATATTTTAAGATTAATCGAAATATATCCCCTTAAAAAATCTCCATAAACAAACGAGGAGTCCGACAGAAGGCTGTCAGACTCACGAGGGGTTTATATACAATTAAGCTCTGTAAATTACTAAGGGTTTACTATAGACTACAGCAGGCATTGATCGACTTACCAAAAACAACCTATTTTACAACCTACAACAGTTTGTCTCATTCCAGCGGCAACATCTTAGGTGTCTAAACTAACATTAAGCTATCAATCAAACTAAGATCAAACAGACATAAACATCAAACACTAAGATCGAACCGAAAAACAATCAACAGTCACAATCAAAGACACAAACTAAATATGTTGGCAAGAAGTTAAGGAGACCTGATTAAAAGTATTTGGTTGTTGAAGCTATCAAAGCTACCGTGCATTTCGCGGGTAGGAGGTACAGCCCAAACGAAATATTTAATAAGCTAACAATCTATCAAAACAAGAAAATCAATTCTTAAGAAATACAACTGCTCTTACTAGGTGGATTGGAGGAATTGACTCTTGTTTCTTTCTTCCGTCTAACCTTTTTGTACCTGAATCTAATTTAGCGCATAGACTTTCTAAAAGATCATTCCGTTACATATATTCATAGGTTTTTGACTAGGGTAAATAGCGATTAAAAAACATCACTATTTGGTGATTTATTCTCAGTCATTACTCTAATTAATGCTTAATATTTTGATTGAGTTGCTGATATTTTGTTGCTGTGGTTTGACTGATTAACGTAAATTGTCTGTATTTCATTTGCTCAAGATGCTCTATAACCCATTGCCGATTAAGACAAAAGCTGCCCAATAATAAGGGTGGTTATGGATTGTAGGGATGCTTTTGTTGCCAGTGCGGAGCATTTGGATTTGGGCTTGGCGCAGAGATTCGGCACTACGGAATTGATGATGGCTAAGTTGTTGATAGAAAGTTTGCATTAGCTCACTGGTTTTTTGATCGCTGATTTCCCATAGGGTGGCCATCACCGAGCGTACCTTAGCCTGTTGCAGTTGGTAGCCAAAACCAATGATCTCAATGCCATTGCTGAGTTCACCACCCAGGGCGGTTTGGCAAGCACTGAAAACCATTAAATCGACTTGGGGTAATTGCCAGTTTTTGACTTCACTCAGGCTAATAAATTCGTTATTGTTGAGCAAAATAAAAGACTCGGCTGGTGATTGGCTCAACAGTTTGGCATGGGTGGCGAGGTGAATCAGGTTATAGGGTTGCAAAGCTTGATTGCTGAGTTTATCTCTGGTGAAATTAGTCCCAGTTAAAGTGGTGGTTTGCGGTAAGGCTTTTTGGACACTGGTAATTTCTTGGTTAGCCGCAGGCAATGCCCCAAACTGAAAACCTTTTTCACCAATTTGAATCCGGCTGGTGTTGTCGGTAAAAGCCGCTGCTAAAACCTGAGGCGGACGCTGGGGGCGCGGCGCTAAGTCCATCAAGCTTAAAGCCGTCAGATAATTAATCCGGTATTGCTCGATCAGCCATTGCCGCCCGTTATATAAAGCACTCAAGGGGATATAACGCATTTGCCCGTCGGGAGCATAGAGAATGGTTTGCACCTGCGCCCGAGTTAAATCTGTGGCAATAGGGGCAATCAACCATTGATGTAGTTTTTGACTGCTAACCTTGACATCCCATGAGGTGTAATCCAGTAGGTCAGAGCGAAAGTTTTTGATCGCTTGTTCGAGTTCGGGGCGTTTGACCGCAACGGTACGCCGGATCGGTGGCTGATGGGGAAAAAACACCACTAATTCCAAGCGATCATCTAAGACTAGGGGATAAAACAAAGCCGCAGGTTCGCTGAGTTTTTGTAACCGTTGCTGAATATCACGATATGCGGGCAAAGTTAAATTAATGGCAGCACCTTGGGTCTGCAATTCCTGAAGCCATTGCTGAATTTGTGGCTGCTGACTAAATTGGCGCACCGTCCAGAAGGGGGCTTCCATCCTTGCCAAGCGGGGTAAATCTTGGCTATAGGCATTTAAAATGGCTTGTTCTTGGGGTAATAGGGACACTCCTAAAGCAGTGCGTTCATTACCGATAGATTCTTGTAAAAAGTCCTGTAACTCTTGCACCCGCAGCAAATCTAAAACCTCTAAAGCCTCGACATTGCGGTTTTGTTGCAGCAATAAATCCGCTAATACCCGATATTTTTGCGCCACAGTGGTCACATAACGTTGCCGATCTTCATTACTTAAGCTGGTTAAATCTTGCCGAATTGATTCGGTTAAGTTGATCGACTGTTTATAAAAGGTAATTGCCAGTAAGGGCTGCTCCTTAATCTGTGATGTGGCGATGGTTTCCCATAAGTTGGCTTGGCGGATGGGATCAACCTGTCCTTGGCGCAGTTGTATAGCTTTGGCATACCAGCGGTGGGCTATGATCGGTGTGCCATTCTGAAGATAAATATCACCAATTTTGGCACGGGTGGCAGATTCAGCAATGGTATCTTTAAGGGATAAGTTAAGCGCCAAAGCCTGATCGAGCGAATCTCGCGCTTTGTCGTATTGCTGCATATCAAAATAAATCCAGCCCATAGTTTGCAAAGAATTGGCTTCCCCTTTACGGTCACCGTTGCGGCGTTTAATGGCTAGGGATTCTTGAATTAGTCCTAGGGCTTGGTCATATTTCTTTAAGCGTCGGTAAGCTGTACCCAAATTATTCAAGGCTAAGGATTCAAGCCGCGCATCACCCATTTTGCGACTATCTTGCAAAGCGCGTTGATACATGGCGGCGGATCGCTCAAATTGTCCTAAATGACGATATAGCACCCCTTGATTGAGCCATACCGATGGTAATTGAGCCTGTGTTTGGGTTTGGCTCCAGATCTCCCCTGCCTGTTGATACAGGTTTAATGCCATCGCATAGCGCCCCAAAAAACGATGATTCAGCCCCAAATTCAATAAAGCAATGGCTTGACGATAGCGATTTTGGTTTTGCTGGGCTAGGGTCAAATTAGCTTGATAGTATTGCTCGGCGGCGATGTAGTTGCCATTGTTTTGGGTGATATTCGCCAAGCCATTGCGACTATCAGCAATTAAAATCCACTCCCGATGGGTTTCACCTAATTGCAGGGCTTGGGTAAATTTTGCTCTAGCAGCGGCAATATTTCCTTGCAGGCGCTCAATTTCCGCCATACCAATTAAAGTCTTACCCCACAGAATATCTCCTTGCTTGCCCCATTGCCGATGGGCTTGGATTAAACCGGCTACTTGAGCATAGCTGTCTTGGGCTTGGGGTAAATTATTTTGCAACCGATAGCTATTACCTAGACCATAGATCCCATTAGCCAATAACCAAGGATCTTGATTTTGCTGAGCGAGGTTCTGCGCTTTGCCATAAAACTGCCGTCCCAAAGCATATTTTCCAAACATGACTTGCACTTCACCCATGAGCAGATACACTTCACCTAAGGTTTGGCTCAGATTCAGAGATGCGGCGTTACCAGAATTAGCTAACTTGACTTGATCTTCTAGGGGAGCCACTATCTTCGCCAAAATTTCCCAAGCGCGACCAAACTCCCCCTGTTTGACCAAATCACGACTTTGCCTCACCATTACATCTATAGACAAATCTTGGGGCAAATCTGTCAGCAAACCATTACTGGCGGTCGTTTGACTTGCGGCTGGTGAGGGCTGAGTTACAATGCCAGATAAAGGCGTGATCGCCACCGTAATTATGGCTAATATCCTCGATAGATAGCGGCTTGTATAGTGCGGCTGCTTACGGTTCAATCCGCTTAGTCCCCAAAATTTGTCAGCACACATCCCCATCATAAATTCACCTCCATGCTCCATCATAAATTAGCTCCCACATCTGTTGCTACCCTACAACTTCTGTCCCAAAGCCCCCAGTAAGTATCCCCCAGTAAATACTAGTAAACCCCAGCAAATGTCCTACTTAATGAGATTTGCAAGATATTTTAAATAATTTTCTCGGAATATTACAGTTTTTTAATAAACTTACGTTCGTTACAACACGATATGATATTTTCGTATCACTAGGGAGTGACATGGATCACTTGCACCGGTCACCTTATTGGTGGTCTAAGCTTGGCCAAAAAGTGACGAAAGCTTCTGATTAGGGTCAAAAAATAGACTAGGCTGAAGTTATGTCGTAATACATAGCTGGGGCTATTGCTCCTAATATCTCAGCAATAAGATGCCTTTTGCGGTTGCCCCCTTAAGGCTGCTGACTACAATTACACTTCCCATTGCATTTTACATTTTTCCATCTACGTTGTGAATTTAAGAGGTAACCCTGTGACTATCAATCAAGAAACCACAATTCATCAGCAACACGGTGAACTCAGCGAATATGTCGCCCATCTTCAGTTACACATGGCTTTACAAGCGCGTAATTTAGTGCCTGCCCTGAGTAATGGTCGTCACATTGCGGATAGTCGCAGCCAATTATTACACCAGACTCAAGCGGATTTTGAAAAGTTGGTTTCTCGTTTGTAAGATATTTGTAAGATAAATCTTTATATTATAATGTAAATATAGGGTGAATATCGTACTAGCCAGTTTTGGGTAATCCCGGAACTGGCTAAATTATTTTTTATTAATATCCTTTATTAATACACTTGGGGATTCATACATTTGGGGCGTTGCTTTTTGCAGCTTTAGGAATTTGATGATTGAACGTCCAATCACCGATAACTTTAATCGAAGATTCCATAGGATCATGGTGCGTCAAAGTTTCTTAGAGCTAATACCTAAAGAAAGTATAAAGGGGAGTGGATGTAAAGGGAAAAGCTCGCTAAGTAGAGAGAGGATATTTAAAACAGGTAAAAGCAGATGAGCAAGCTACCAGAGATCAAGAATGGGAAATTATAGAAGAGTTACTGCCAGAACTAAAGAGATTTAGTCGTCCAAGAACAGTAGATTTACGAGAAATAGTAAATGCTATTTTTTAGTATTTTTTAGAGATAATTACTAAAGCAAATATTAAGAGTCTGGAAATCCTTATGGAGTAAGGCTTTTTAGCTATCAGGCTAGCTTTTAATTTTGTCAAATCCTTATCATATAAGTATTTCAGCGACTTATTAAATTAACTCTTAGATTTGGTTGTAATAAGCTAATTACCCAATTTGGCTAAGGAGTGGAAATTGTTCTGGATTGCGAATTGATTTCACAGATATATCAATGTCTAAATCTGACCAGTAAAGATGGTTTTGGGATCGTCAAGTGCTTTTAATGTGCCAAAATAATCTTAAATGACTATATGTAACGGCACACCTAAAGAAATAGAAGTTTGACCAATCAAAGCATCAATCAAACCAAGCCCATGACTAAGGTTACACTCTGCAAACACTTCTAAAGCTTGATTACAAGTTTCCGCTGTCGCCCACACAACCTCAAAATTAGCAATCAATTTTCGGATCTGCTGCAATTCAATCTTATTATTACATCCCTGCATTAGTTCCATTGCCACATATCCATATAAAGCAAGCTTCTTATCCTCTAGAGATTCTAACCAACTAATCGCAGGAGAATACCTTCGCAGGAAATCGATGATAATGTCACTATCCAAAAAGATCATAACGTTTTGCTTGAGATTGATCGCGCAACTGCCGAGCGTAGGTCAAACTATCCTTAATATCAGTACGATTCTCCCACACACCAATTAACCCAGAATGCAGTAATTGACGCGCCGTAAAAGTTTTTTTAGTCTCAGGCAAAGGAGAAAGCGAAACTACTACCTCAACCTGTTGCCCTTGAAAAACAGGCAGATTACTTAGTCATGTTACGCAGAAGGTTATAAAACCCTCACCCCTAGCCCCTCTGCCAAAAAGCTACGGTGTACACAGAAGTCGGGAGTGAGGCAAAATCCAACCAAGGAAAATAGCCTCAAAGCGTTGTTTACTGATCTGCCGTATATTTACCGATTGGTATTCAACCATTTTTTCGTATAATTCTCTCCCCTTTTTACCAATCGTGGATCACCAAAGGCTTTCCCGTTTGTTACCTCGTTATGTATTAATATCGGATTTTCCATCATCTACAACCCTTACAATATCTTTATCCTAGTTTAATCTGACTTGTGTGTACACGGTAGAACGGCGAAGGGGGGTAAGAAGAGCAAAGGGAAAGAGGGCAAAAGTGTAAAGGGTAATATGAAGTACTCACGAGAGAGAAGCGAAGACTACACGAAAACCATAGTGGTGGTTCTGAGCCTGTGCATAGTGCCTGAACCGATAAGTAGACCGACAATTGAGCGCATTGTGGACCCAAGAACCGCCGTGCAGCAAATGATAACGATTATCATTTTCATTTACATTCATGTCGCCATAGGGTTCGCTGCCATTATTTTTTAAGTTACTAGGTTTTTTACTGTAATTATCAGTATATTCATCCAAACACCATTCCCACACATTGCCATGCATCTGATATAAGCCCCATGCATTGGGCGTAAAATTATTCACATCAACGGTTTGTTGGCGATATTCTCCTTTTGGGGCATTGGCATAGGGATAATTACCGTTATAGTTCACCAAGCTAGGGGTAATTGTTTCGCCAAAATGGAACGGGGTAGTTGTGGTTGTGCCAGCGCGACAAGCATATTCCCATTCGGCTTCGGTGGGCAAGCGATAGATACCACGATTAGCCGGAAGAGCAGCGGTTAATCTTTTGCAAAACTCCCGTGCCTCATGCCAACTCACATAAATCATCGGACGATTATCACCTTTCAACTTCGCCTCAGCATTTTTATTAAAGCTATCAGTAAACTTGCCCATCACCGCCAGCCACTGCGCCTGTGTGACTGCATAACGACCTATATAAAAGTCTTGGGGAAAGTTAATGCTCTGCGTAGGTGTTGCGGTATCAAGCCATTTTTCTAAAGTCTCTTTGCTTAGTTTATTTCTCAAACCACTTTCTAGAGCTATTTGTCTTTCCTGACTAGGCATTCCCATCATAAAATTACCTTTAGGAATCAATGCCATTTCTAGGGGCACGGCTCCGTTAAGCAAGTTCAGCGGTTCTGTAAAGTATTGAATTGTCGCACTGGTGCGGCTGACTTCCTGAGCATTGGCATTTACGGTGATGATGTCATTTAGAGTCTTGGTTTGGATGGGAGGATTAGCACTACTATCAGTAGGAGTATAGGATTTGCGTTTCCACCAATCCCAAGCCACAATCGCCAAAGGAGTCGCCACCCCCAGACCAATAATCAACTTACGCCGAGGAAAACCTGTCACAGGTGGAGTTTGTGGGATAGGGGGTGGATCGAGAACAGTAGGAGGCACTGGATTAGGGCTAGTGAACTGATTACCCGCTACCAAAGCCTGCACCGCTGCTAAAGCCTCGCCACCATTAGAATACCTTTGCCGCCAATCATAGCGCACCATTTTATCGATAATCACTGCGAAACCATCACTGACCCGTACCAGATGCCGCCACTTAATTTCCCCCGTATTAGGATCTGTCTCAAAACCATTCGGACAAGGCGATAGACCAG
Source organism: Pseudanabaena sp. ELA607 (assembly GCA_037130765.1). Classification (GTDB taxonomy): domain Bacteria; phylum Cyanobacteriota; class Cyanobacteriia; order Pseudanabaenales; family Pseudanabaenaceae; genus JBAXSK01. The sequence goes on along the minus strand of JBAXSK010000027.1, from coordinate 4,480 downwards.
TTAAAGCCTGAATTACGATACAACCAATGGCATAAACATCACTAGCATAACAGGGTTTACCCTGAGACTGTTCCGCAGGACTATACCCAGGCGTACCGATATTAGTCGTGCCAATCGCCAGATTAGTCGTAGTTTGACGCACCTCACGCACCGCCCCAAAATCAATTAATACCAGTTTCTGATTGACCTTGCGGCGCATCATATTGTTGGGCTTGATGTCACGATGGATCGAATCCTGACTATGCACATAAGCCAAGATTTCCAATACTTCCAACAGAAAACTAGTAACTTCTGCTTCTGTCCATTTGCGACTAGAGTTAATTTCTTTGTCTAAAGTATTGCCATCAATAAAATCTTGTACCAAATAGAAATCTCCCCCATCCTCAAAATAGGCAATTAGTTTGGGAATTCCCTCATTGCTTAGAGTATCGAGCTTTTTCGCCTCTCTCTCAAACATTTCTCGAACTTTGGCAATATGGGCGGGATCGTTAGGGGTAATTAGTCGCTTCACCACACAGGGAGCATTCATTTTCTGGGTATCTTCCGCTAAAAACGTCTCGCCGAAAGATCCCGCGCCAAGACTTCTACCAATGCGAAACCGTCCGATGAGCAGCCCAGCCATGCCAAAAACTCCCACACCAAAATTTCATCGCGATTATATCATGATTGCTAAAATAAGACTTACGGAGAAAGGGCTAAGACCCTCACCCCTAGCCCCTCTCCCAAAATGTGAGAGGGGAAAAAATTAATTTTAACTCCCCTTCTCCCGCACTGGGAGAAGGGGCTGGGGGATGAGGGCGATTTATTTTTTGCGTAAACTCTATAAAAGTCAGCTTTTCATAACCAGTTCTTGAATATGCCGTGAGAAATCGCCATACTTACACCAATTCTAAGGCTAATGCTGCGTGATCCTTAAGACATCTGATTAGTTTGTGGTAATAGACAGAACTTCTGTTAATTTTGGGAATGTCTAGCGCCCTAGGTTGAACCGCTTTAAAGCACTGGGTATAGCTAAACAGCATCCTATGGAACTAACGAACCATGATGTTTTACATTGATTTTCACTGAGGATTCAGTTAAATTACTATGGCAACCCTAAAAATTGGTATCAATGGTTTTGGCCGGATTGGTCGCTTGGTCGCTCGGGCAGCGATGGGCAATCCTAATCTCGAAATTGTCGGGGTAAATGATCTTGTACCGCCAGATAATTTAGCTTATTTGTTTAAATATGACTCCACCCACGGCATTTACAACGGTGCAGTGAGCGCTACTTCTGAAGGCATTGATGTGGATGGTAAATTCATTCCCTGTACAGCTTTGCGTAATCCCGCCGAATTACCTTGGGGACAGTTAGGAGCAGACTATGTAGTAGAATCAACCGGCTTATTTAGTGGTTATGACGGGGCAATGAACCACATCAACGCTGGAGCCAAGCGGGTCGTACTTTCTTCACCAACGAAAGATCCTGACAAGGTGCGAACTTTGGTTGTAGGAGTCAATCATACCCAATTCGATCCGGCAACAGATTTGATTGTGTCTAATGCTAGTTGTACCACCAACTGCCTCGCCCCCATTGCGAAGGTATTGCATGACAGTTTTGGCATTACGGAAGGTTTGATGACAACGGTTCACGCCATGACTGCAACTCAGCCCACGGTGGATGGCCCTAGCAAAAAAGATTGGCGCGGCGGTCGTGGTGCAGCCCAAAATATTATTCCTTCTTCTACTGGAGCAGCTAAAGCGGTGGCTTTGGTTTTACCAGATTTGAAAGGGAAATTAACTGGCATGGCTTTCCGTGTACCAACTCCTGATGTTTCGGTAGTGGATTTGACCTTCAAAACAGCCCAAACCACCAGCTACAAAGAAATTTGTGCCGCAATGAAAGCAGCTTCTGAAGGTGACTTAAAAGGTATTTTGGGTTATACGGAAGCAGAAGTAGTTTCGATGGATTTCAAGGGTGATGCCCGTTCTAGTATTTTTGATGCTGGGGCAGGGATTGAATTGAATGGGAACTTCTTTAAAGTAGTTTCTTGGTATGATAATGAGTGGGGTTATTCCAATCGGGTGATTGATTTGATGGAATTAATGGCTCAGAAAGACGGCATTTTCTAAGACATTTCCTAAGGCATTGCCAATCCATTGAGGGATGAGGCTCATTCTAGACCCTTGAATTTACTGACATTTCGGGGCAATATTCCGAGGGTCTAGCCTAAAAACTCATTCATTATGGACTAGCATTATGGACTAGTAATATTGATTTGGGATGATCGCCTATTCCCAAAAATTAATGTTTAAAATTGAATTAATATCGTGATCAAACTGCCATGTATCAGGAAAGTCAAAGCCCTTTGGTTTATATTCCTGACGCACATACTTCAAAGCAATCATCCATGCAGAATTTAAATGTTCATTCCAATAGCTTTTCAGGCTGGGATAGTTATTTAGCAATACTTCAATCTGTGATCGCTGCTCTCGAATTGTATTTTCCCAACCATTAAAGCAGTCAGGCATATTGACATAAATCCGCTTCAGAAAATGTTCAATTAACGTTTTAAGACGGCTTTCCAATTCTTTCCTTTGCGAACGTCCCAAGTCCTCAATCTCCTCGATCAAATTCTCAAAGTCTAGATTTTCAAAATCTCTATTTTTTAACTTAGCTATAGTTTCCTGAATCCAAAGTAGGTAGTCAGATTCATACAAGGATTGTCTTGCCGTTGCCTGAGTCATTGATTTGTAACTCCAATAATAGATCCAGAATCAACATTATTGTACATAAGTCAATTATAGTGATCGCTGCTTGATGGGCTAGATTCAAAAAAATTGCGGGTTATTGCAGGAAATTCTGATTCAACCCGCGATGAGCTTAGTCATCTGAAGTAGGGTGAGGTATTACTAAATTCAAATTCTAGAAATCCACCCCACGTTTGAGATCTACGCCTTTTTCGGCATAATGCTTATGGCAGACCATTTCGGAATGAACACTGGCTAGCTCGAAATAAGCCGGAGGATGCATACACCGTCCCGTAATAATCACTTCAGTATCACGATTCTTTTTGAGTAATGCTTGGCAAATTGGTTCCACAGGCAATAAATCCAGATCCACGGTCGGATTAAGCTCATCAAGGATAATAGTTTTATACAATCCTGAAGCAAGGGCTGCTTGGGCGATTTCCCAACCGCGCTGGGCTTCGATAAAATCTAATTCTTGTTGTTGACCGCGCCAAACAATGGCATCTCGCCCACAACGCTGATGATCAATCACCTGGGGATAACCCTTTTGCAACGCAGCAATGGCAGCATCTTCCGTATAACCAGTGCCACCTTTGAGCCATTGCACAATCAGCACGCGATGGGATAAATCCCGACTGATGCCCGTACCGATTGCCTTGAGAGAACGACCTAAAGCCGAAGTACTTTTGCCTTTGCCTGCACCGGTATAGATTTCAATACCCGATACGCCGTATTTTTCCGGATTAGCGCTATGGTGCGGACGCATTTCGGAATGTAAATCCGCCATATCCAAGAGCCGTTGTGGTGTGCCCCGTCCTGTGCAAATTACTTCTAATTCCGAAGGTTTATGGGCTAGATCATGCACCACTTGATCCACACTGAGCAACCCTAAATCTAAAACAGGATTAATTTCATCTAAGACGATCACCGAATATAACCCCGATGCGATCGCCCCTTTCGCAATCGCCCAGCCCCGTTCTGCCTCATGGCGATCAAAGCTCGTAATGTGAGCAGCATCAAAATATTCGGCACGTCCCGTGCGTACATGGTCAATTAAGTGGGGAAATCCTTGTTGTAAAGCAGCTATGGCAGCATCTTCTTCATAATCTCGCTCTACCCCTTTTAGAAATCGTAATAGTAAAATTCTTGTAGAATAAGGGCGGGGCATATAAATATTAGGATCACTGTTAGGTTCATGGATACTATTGGTCATACCTAGCCCCAAAGAACGTAAAACTACCCCCAAAGCTGCCTGAGACTTGCCTTTACCCGTACCGTCATAAACATGAATTTGCCCCACTTCTCGCTCGGTGCGACGTTGTGCGGTCATAATGCCAATGGCTGCCATAATATTTTCACCTTGTGTTTGCCTTACAGTTAACAAATCATAACAGAGTACTTTGATATTCAGAAGTATTCATAGATAGAAACAGAAAGAGGTACAAAAAAAGGAGCAAAAAATGTTATTTTACTTCCATAAAACATAAGAATAATTAATTTATGGCAGCTTCATTTTGTAACACCATCAAGTCAATATTTAAGGAACTATCAACGGTTATTTTTGCAGAAGAATTACTAGCAAGTTAAGCTGATTAATAGCATTAACCTTGAGCAGGGATAGAGGAGTAAATGTTTAATTAAATTTAGTCAAGATCATGATGCTAAATTTCTAGATAAAGTAATGACTATCTGTGAGTGGTGTTACAAAGTTGTTGAATAGGCTATGATGAAAGGATAGGAAATTCAAAGC
>JBAXSK010000269.1:0-5222 GCA_037130765.1 Pseudanabaena sp. ELA607 | reverse complement strand
GTCCTGGGAGAAGGGGCTGGGGGATGAGGGCAGATTTTCTATCTGCGTAAGGTGAATAACATAAAGTTTTTCTGTGCAATCGGGCTAGATAAGGTCTTAGTCTAGTATTTTCACTCTCAACTCTAGTCATGTAGGTCTTGCTGATAATTTGATCCTCCGCGTTGATCAACATTTTGTAGACACAGTAACCATCGGTAACCCAGAAATAACACTGCCAAACTTTAATCAATATCCATAAAAATTCAAAAAAGGTTCCAAGGTTTGACTACTCCTATCCCCTAAATACCCAAGCCAATATGCCTTGGCTAAAGTGATTCACCGCAGTCCATCGCCAAATCAAGGTTTTTTTGACCCAACAAAGGTCTGGAGTTCATCTAATTCCCCAACATCAGGCATAGTTTCAATGGGAGGATGTTCTGGTAATTGCTTTGGTGCTTCCTTAACCCAGTTGATGACTGAGTTGTGACTAACATCAGTACATCTATCTCTCGAGCTGTCTAAATCCCATGCCATTACAGTACATTTTTAGGCATATTTTTTTGACATCTTGGGAATATCCAAGCCCTGAGTAGTTATAGTTATCAATGAATTGACGACCACATTCAGCACAAATATTATTTTGCTTGTCTCCTCGTTTCCCGTTCTTACGAATATGTGACGATCCACACTTTGGGCATTTCATTGCTTTTTTTTCTTAAAATTTCTATCTCTCATTTAATCATTCATCTTTCATTTGGGCAACGCCTTAAAAAGGGGATATTTGATAATCAGCAGTTTTGGTGTAATATTTAGCACAATTTACGATCAGCAAATTACAGGAGTAATTGCATCAATGGAAACTCAACAGCGTCGAACCCTATGGCAAGAAATTGTGAGCGGCTGGCATTGGGCAGTATTTGTCTGGAAAAGCATGGGACGTATTGGCGGCATGATTGCTATTACTAAGGCAATTGGTTCCACCTTGGCTCTTTTAGCACGGCGCACCTTAGTGCAATGGGGCATACTCAAAGGTTCCGCATCTTTGTCTAAGTCAGATGTTGAATCACCATCTCAGGAATCGACTCCCCCTAATTAGGATGTTGCTCAAAATTAAATCTTTTCTATTTATATGAACGCCTATTTCATGTATTGCTAAGTAAATAGACCGAAAAATTATAAATGTCCCAAAATGCCCAGATTGCCAACTTCTTAGATGCTTTCTCAAGCTAATGATTTGAGAAATGATTTGACAGAAAAAGTCGGCGATCTAGATTTGATAGCTTAATTTTACTTAAAATGACATAACTGAATATCAAAATATCAAATAAATTATCATGTTCAAAAATCCGGCTGACTATTCTTTTACCAGCACATTAGAGGCTAATTGGGAAACCATTCAAAAAGAACTCATCGCCTTGCAACCGAAAGACTTTTTGGAATGGCCCGAAAAATATCTTTATGGTAAAGGATGGGATGTGTTTGGCTTGTATGCATTTGGCATTAAATTACAGAAAAATTGCCAACTATGCCCCGAAACCACCCGCCTCGTGGACAAAATCCCTAATCTGACCACAGCGGGTTTTTCTTCGCTGCAACCAGGAACCCATATCGCAGCCCATACCGGTTATCCCGATGGTTTATTGCGGTGTCATTTAGGATTGATTGGCTGTGATGGCTGTGCTTTGCGGGTGGGATCAGAAACGAAATCTTGGCAAGAAGGCAAATGCTTAGTTTTTGATGACACCAGCGAACATGAGGCATGGAATAAGGGCAATCAAACCCGAATCGTACTCTTACTAGATTTTCGCCCATAAGCCGAAAACCGCATTCTACTAATCACTAACCACTAAATACTAACCACCAATCAAGACAAGCACCGATAAAACACCGCTTGTTTACTTTGACTTTGGGGAGCAGGCTCTCTGACCACTAGAGGCAAATGTCCCGCTGGGGGCTTGGTGTAATTGGGTTGTCGTTCCGTGCCATAGAACCAACGGCGTTTAGTACGATCATAGAGCAGATCAATTTGCCAATCCCCCGATTCATTCCACCAGCCAGTTTTTTCATAAAATTTGCGCCAGTCGTTGCCTTCACCCACATATAGCCGTTTTTGGGCAGTTAAACCCAATTGTCCTTCACTGGCTTGGCTCCATAGTTGATCGATCAAAGCCACATCAGCACAGGATATGGTACTCAACTCATCAGCATATAAAACCCCATCGTTATAGGAACGCTTACCGGCTTTTTGGAGCAATAGGTTATAGGTTTCTTGATCGGCTTGTGCCCATTTTTTTTGTTGCAGATATTGGCGGAGGCGCTCATAGTTGCCGGTGGGCGGTGGGGTGCTGGCTTCAGGGGAAGGAGTGGCGTTTGATGGTGTGGGGGTTGCCACAGGCGTGGGTGATGGAACCGTTGGCGTTGCTATTGGGGTTGCCGTGGATACTGGGGTAACGGTGGGACTAGATGAGGTCACAACAGGATTAGTCGGGCTAGGCAGAGGATTAGAATTAACTTGGCTAGGATTTGCCCCATTGCTGCTAATGCCTACTAAGCCGTTAATCAGAGTTAAGCTACCGGCTATGGCAACGACTACCCCGCCAATGAGCCAACCGGTGGAGATATTAGGATGATTATGAATTTCCTTCGCGGTGTCATGGTCAGCGGGACTGCGTTTCGCAATTAATTTTTCTACATCAGTTAAAACCTCAAGGGTACGGCGATAACGATTCTTGGGGTCATAGCGCACCATACAGTCTAAAATTGCACCAAACTCGCGGCTAACCTTGGCATGATCCCGCCAGATAATTTCCCGCTGATCGTCCCGTTTGAGTTCGCTAGGATGCATCCCCGTCAAAGCTTGTAATGCCACCATCCCCAAAGCATAAATGTCACTGCTAGCGACGGCTTTACCCCGTTCTTGCTCCTTAGACATATAGCCCGGCGTACCAATGGGCAAAGTCGCTTTAGCTTGATTCAGTTGATTCGTGGCGCGAGTACCTAAAACATCGGCTTGCACTTGTTTTACCGTGCCGAAGTCAATCAAAACCAGTTTGCCATCAATATGACGACGAATAATATTACTGGGTTTAACATCGCGGTGGATCACGTTATAGCTATGGACAAACTGCAAAATCAGCAATAATTCCTCAATCATCCGCAACACCCGCGCCTCAGACATCCGGCTACCAGGGGGTAATTCAGTGCTGAGCAAATGTCCGGCAATAAACTCTTGCACCAAGAAAAACTCCCCATCTTCTTCAAAATAGGCATAGAGTTGGGGGATTTGCTCATGGCGACCGAGGCGCTGCAAGGTTTCGGCTTCGACTCGAAACAAGTCCATTGCTTTGGCCCGAAATACCGGATCTTCAATGACAGGTTTGAGGTGTTTCACCACACATTTAGGATTACCAGGCAAGCGTGTATCTTCGGCGAGGTAAGTTTGGGCAAAGCCTCCCGCCGCTAATTCCTGAATTACGCGATATCGACCGTCAAGAAGTTGTCCTAGCATGGTGTTGGAAAAAAATCTCGTGAAAGGCGCGACAGTTAGCCATCGATGAACGCTACTGGGGTTAATGTGATGAAAATTATCGGGATAATCACTAAATATACCCTGTAATCACTTTACCCCTTTTGCCTCAATTCTGACCTGTCATATGCATGATGGCTGAGATATGAGCCAATGTAAGTAGGGTAATCTTGTAGATATGCGAGCTAGATCTACGAGCGAAATAGATTGCAATGAATTGACTGAAGATGCTGTGATCATTGTTAAGAGGCGACACAGATCACAGCGGGAGCTTACAAGGGGATTTATGATATAGCCGAGACTTGATCATAAACCTCAAACTCTCGCTCCAAATTCTCGATCACGTTTCTAAACCGCAAGTGTACAAGGACAGGTAAAGTATGCAGACAATTGTGTACCAACCATCACAAATTTCCGCTTGGTTACGTGGGCTAATGAGTGTGGCTTTAGCCGATAGTGACTATAGCGAACCCGAACGCCATTTTTTTGACGAAATCAGTCACAGCCAAGGCTTTGAGGTGATGACTAATACCGGCACTAATCAAAAATTTGAGCCAATCACCCCAGAAGCTCTAGCCCAAGAGCTAGGTAATGATCCTAAGACCAGTCAGAACTTTCTGCGGATGGCAGTCATGATGGCTATGGCTGATGGTCATTACAGTGATACCGAAGATACTCTGATTCATGAATTTGCCACTGCTTTAGGTCAAGCTATGCCTGCTATGCAAAATCTGCGCGATAATCTCCATAATTTGCCCCACCATGAAGGGCATCACCCCGATCTCCTCAATCCAGTACGGGAATGGTTGGATCATTTAGATATTCACGATAGCCACCTGGCTCATTTTCTGTGCAAAGCAATTCCAGCCCAATGTCCCTTCGAGCGCGATGTGGTCTTATTTGGTCGGAAAATCCTGCACATTCCGCCGATGTGTCAAATCAATCCCATTTATGATCAACTGGTGGGGCTACGGTTTCGCTCTCTGAGTTATTTGGCGGATCGGGGCGAAGATATTTCTAAGTATTGCTAATACAGCCGATTTTGGCTTGATGGGGCGCAGTATCCTAAATTAGGCAATCTTGATTACACAATCGGGGCAGTAAGGCGGGCATCTGGCTCCATCTTGGCGCAACTGATTGCAATGGAATGCACCGTAACTATTGCTAAGTTGACTAATGAGGGCATATTCTAGGCTGTGATTAGTAATTTGATTAGTAATTATCCCAATGCATTACGCATCAATTACTATGGCACTGGATCATCAATTTCTGTGTGTGGTCTAGTGTGAACCATCTAGCGTAACTTGCCTTCTATGCCCAGAGAACTCAAAAAGAAAGACGACAACGAATCTGCTAAGCCCTCTAGTAGCGGCGGTGGCAGTGGTGATAGTGCGGTTTCGCCCAATGTGTTGCGGGTGGTGATTGCCTTTCGCCGCTGGGGTTGGTTTGCTTTTTGGGTGCAGGTGGTGTTGGGGGTGATCTCTACGGTAATTTTGCTGACTTTAGCTTTCTATCGCCCTAATCCTGCTAGTGGCAATTTGCCTGTGGGTCTCGACACTAATCCCGCAACGCTGCCGGGTTTGGGATTTACTTGGGTTGGCTTAGCTATTTTGGCGGCGAGTATTCTCTGGAATTTCCGTTATACCCGTTTAGCCAATAAGTTGCGCACCCCAGAGCGCCCCACCAAATCCCAAACTCTGTTTCAACTCAAAATTGG
>JBAXSK010000268.1:0-5224 GCA_037130765.1 Pseudanabaena sp. ELA607 | reverse complement strand
TTCTTGATGTTGGATTTAATGAGGATGCTTCTCAATGTTGTCGTGGCTATAGTGCTGAAAATTTAGCGGTGATTCGTCTTATTGGCTTAAATTTATTGTCGAAGGACAAAAAAACTAAGGTTGGGGTTAAGGCAAAACGACTCAAGGCTGGCTGTAATAACAACTATCTTAAGACGATCCTTAAGGCTTTAAATATAGTCATTGCTTAGCTTTCGCTAATTGTTGCGAAATATGTCCTCTTTTGTTAAGAAACGTGTGCGGTTGCCCTACTATGCCTGACGGGGTGGTGCTATTTATTGCATTCAAGCCGTGCCATTCTTACTTTGATTGACTATAATAATTCCCGAGTAATTGCCAAAATGCCTAGTCCCTAGTCTTTAGAACTGGGGACTAGCAGCGAAAATGCGATAATTCAGCGTAAATTTTCTGTTCTTGTGCCAATTTCTAGGAACTGAATTAACTTCACCGGATCAGCATTAAACATAAAAGCTCGCGAATCAAGGGATACTTTATAACCTTCTTTTTCGGCGGCTCTCTGGGCAGCGCGGGGTAACATACTAGACAATTCAAACATTCGCTTCGCATAGTGATCGGTCAATACTTCGGGGGTATTGGGAAATGCGATCGCTTGGGTTGATTCTGAAGATAAATGAATGTTATATAAGACTACTGCCCCATCGGAAGTGCGTAACTGTTTGAGAAGTTGGGCTTCTTCGGTGGGGTCGCCATCGGTAGATTCACCATCGGTAATGTTGATCACCGTGGGGGGATAGCTGTGGGGATGGCGTTCGATCCATTCTTGCAAAATAGTTCGGGACAGGTCAAACACACTGCGCATGGCTGTGCCCCCACCCGCAGCGGGCTTAAACCACACCGGAAAATCATTAAATACTTCAATTGCACCCCCCATGCCGTCGGGAATGCGTTGAATCCGTTTTTCTAATTCATTGGGATTTTCGTAAATTTTGCTGATTGGGGCGAGGAACTTGCCTTCGAGAATGCCTTCAAAAGCTGAAGCCACTTCGCTGCTATAACCAATTACACCCACATCAAAATAGTCATAAATTTCATTACCCTTGACACAACGTTGACCAAGGGAATCAAGGAGGCGGTTAACTGCGTCGGTCACGGCTTGGGCTTTTTGGATCGCTTCATGGGGGGTTGCGCCAAAACTTTCTGCCATCGAGCCGGATTGATCGACTAAAAACAGAAAACAGCTAGGCTGACGACGACTGATTTCTGCGGAGTAAGGCATAGGGCACAGTGTCTCTGAAATGTTTCCCCTTCAGTTTAGCAAATGTCAGCAGAAATCGCTTCTTAGTAAAGTAAATTCCGCCATTTCTCCTAAGCAAAGTCGATTGTAGTTAGCCAATCATTTATGCCAATATAGTAAATTAATCACACCCCATAAATCAATAGCAAATGGCTAACTTTAATCTGAAGAAATTGGTAGTCAAGGCGGGCATCTTACCGATAATTGAAGCCCTCGTTAGTACATCAGATCTACCGATCTATATTACCAATGAATCCATGGGTGATTGTATTTTTCAAATCGGAGCGGGGATAGATTATAACCAGCAATTAATGTTCCAGAATAACTCACATTGTGGCTCACATCATAACTCACAAAAGGAAACTAAAGCGGTTTTGTCTGATCACTTGCCAATTGATTTAGGTACTATTTGTCATGACGAATCTGTTACTAAATCTGCTGCTAACTCAATGATTGAATTATCAGTTGATCCAACAGGAGATAACTCAAAAAACTCCTATGATTTACAAACAAATGAAACAGCAGTTAAGCCTGTAGTTGGTGATGGAAATTTAGCTAATCAAACTAACTATAATCCTGCTAATCAAAAAAATGTTTATCTGCGAAATTGGCAAAAACACGCTTTAATTGCTGATACAGAAATTGTTGGCTATGTATTAGGTAATGCTAAATCTGCCGCCGTAGCCCAATTTTTAAATCATTGGTTGCAGCGGGAAGTAGAACGCAAAAGTTTAGCCAAAGAAGTCCTAGAAAAATATCGTGAAATCAATTTCTTATATAAGATTGGTGATAAACTAGCCAACTGTCTGACCGTACAAGAAATTAGTAATTTATTACTCGATGAAATGGCGAAAATCATCGATACAACCAGTGCTTCTGTGATGTTAATTAATGAGCAAACTGGTTACTTAGACATCATTTGTTCCCGTGGTACAGCGACTTATGCCAATTTACAACTAAAGCCCGGCGAAGGTATTGCTGGTTATGTTTTTACTTCTGGCAAAGCGGAAATCGTTAACTATTTAAATCATGATTCCCGTTATGCTGCTGGTCATGTGATGAATCAATGTTTAATTTGTGCGCCATTATCAACTTCAGAGAAAACTATTGGTGTAATTAATTTAAGTCATACAGAACCTGTTAATTACACAGCCGAAGATTTGAAACTAGTCACAACTTTTGCTTCCCAAGCCTCTGCCGCGATGGAAAATGCTTTACTTCATGAAAGTAAACTTAAACAAGAGCGGATCAAAAATAATTTAGGTCGTTACCTTTCGCCTCAGGTGGTGCAATCAATTATTGAGGCAAAAGATGGTGTCGCCCTGCAAACTAATAAACAAAAAATCACCATGTTGTTTTCGGATATTCGTAATTTCACCACCAAATGTGAGGAGTTAGCCCCTGAAGAGTTAGTGGGTTATTTGAATGAGTACTTTAGTCACATGGTGGGGGTGATTTTTAGCCATCAAGGTACGGTAAATAAGTTTGTGGGCGATATGATTGTGGCGATGTTTGGCGCACCGGCGGCTTTGGCAAATCAAGAATATTATGCGATTAAAGCGGCTATTGATATGCAGACCTGTTTGCAACGCATCTCCCAGACTTGGATTCGCGATAATTTTCTGACGGGAATCGGAATTAGCTGCGGTGAGGTTGTGGTGGGTAACATTGGCGCACCGCAACACATGGACTACACCGCCATTGGTGATGAAGTTAATGTGGCTTCACGGTTGCAAGGTCTAGCTAAAGGGCGGCAAATTCTCGTGACCCGTAGTGTATATGAAGCAACTACACAAGATTTTAAGTTTCGTGAATTTGGCACGATGCAAGTCAAGGGCAAAAAAAATACCGTAGATGTGTTTGAGGTGTTGTATTAAATTATTCCTAGTTTATTCCTCAAGAGTTTGATTTACTCCAGCGATCAACTCATGAAAAATCACTAAAAATCATAAAAAGCAGGGGCAAATAATCCTACCCCTGCTTTAACTCATTTTTTATTTATGATTATTTATTTTTACCAAGTGACTACCACAGTGCTGGTACACTACGTGGTGCAACTTGATTATTATTCGCTGGAGCCGTTTCAGTCTGCACAGAAGGCACAACATTAGCTGGTACAGGTACTTCTACCGGTGCAACATTTGTCCATCCTTCCGTTAAGAGCGAACTAGTATAAGCGCTAGGCAAATCTCGGGTACGCACCGTTGGCTTACCTAAAGTTTGCAGATCGAGCATATCGCGGTTAACGGTACGAAAAGCATTGAACTGGCGCTCTATCTCTACATCTCGGAAATCATATTGCATCCAAGGATTAGGGATATTAGTACTAGAATCCATATCCAACACTCGATTAATTGCGTTAGGATATGTGGCCGGAAAGCCCCGGGGGAAATGGTTAGCGTCAGTCAATGGCTCAGCAGTTGTTGGAAAAACAGCTACAGTCGCCGATACCACCGCGAATGATGCCGTCCATAAACAGCGTTGCATGCTCATGATGTACATCCTCACAGTAGAATGCCCAATACTTTAACAGATTAGTTTTATCTTGCACGGATTTTCTTAGTTGATACGCCAAATTTGCCTTGGGTATTTGGCTTAGGTTAACTAAGGTAGGCAAGCCTTACATCATTGGCAGTTAGGTAATTGATCGGTTAAGATGCCTGCCCCACTAAGGTTTGACTATTAATATCTATGTTGCATAAGATCAGAAAATGCTGTAGGGCATTAGGTTTCAGTCAGATTACGGATTCGACTTGGGGCGACTAGCTTCTCGACATTGCGATCAATACTATATTCCACCGTATAGCGAAATCCCAAGCGATTGTTCCATTGATAAGACCGCAGCCGAGCTTCCGCCCAATTACCGCGCCGCAGGACATACACGATTTGGCCATCTATCGCAAAAGGTGGGGCAGGGGAGTGTTCTACATATACCTTGGGTTTACTGACATTATCGATCATCTGGCCCGCTTGTTGCACAATGGTTTGACCTAAAACCTCTGGCATAGGTGATTTTTGTCGTGGCGGCGAAAATTTTCGTACCGATGCACTGCTTGTATTTAAGCCATTGCTGGTCAATAAAGGCATAGCCAAAGATGGACTTAATGCCCCAGTCATAGAACTACATAGCACTAAGCCCGCACAGATGATTTGCTGCCATGACTTTAAGCTAGTTATATTGATTCCCTGATTAACTAATCGACTCAATAACTGGCTTATATCTGATTCTTGCCGAAGATTAGGTGCGTTGATTTTAGCTGTGTTGATTGCCAAAGCTTTCATTATGACAGAGGCTCCCAAAGATTTCCTTAAAACTGCGTTTGCTTAATTTCTAGCTATTTTTAACTAATGATTATGGCGACGATGACTCGATAAACCATTAATCAACCCCATAGCCATCATGATTCAATCAATTGAGTGACCCTTGACCACTTCGCAGCGAGCTAGGAATCACCCTCAAAAAATCCTATAAAATCCCATAATTCATATCGCAACTAGATGCGCCCCAAAACTTGGCTACAAATTAGAGCAATAAAACCTAAAGTAGTTATCGGAAATAGACTTTTAGTAAATTTCTGACAATTTCGACCACAGGCTTAAAGCTATTCCCCTGATCAATAATATAAACCTATTTGCCCCATTAATAACCGTGTAAATCTATACTTTTAGGCTCAGCATAGATGCAGAAGTTAAAAAACTAGGGATCACCCTTGCTGCATCTGGCATCAGATTTGGGCACAGACAACAGACCTGACCCAAGCCAAAAATTTTTTTGCTACCTATTGCATAAAGTATTTAGTTGTGTCATAGTAATCAAGCGTCAAAAATGAATCATGCGCAGATCACTTTGATATGCAGATCGAAATGTAGCTAATGCCTCCATGGCTCAGGGGTAGAGCACTCCCTTGGTAAGGGAGAGGTCATGGGTTCAAATCCCATTGGAGGCTTTTT
>JBAXSK010000267.1:0-5244 GCA_037130765.1 Pseudanabaena sp. ELA607 | reverse complement strand
GACGGCTTATTTGCCATCGTATCAAGAGTAGCGATCGTGCGATTTGCCATCAACCGAATTGTCCCCATCGCTGCATTCACGGCGTGCTGCGACTGAGCTACGATCTGCTTAGTAACCTCTTCAGGCGATATCGAGCGGCTGACTTGTCCTAAAGATCCACCAGCACCCTTAAAATCCACCAAAATAATTTCGAGATCGTCTTCTGGCATATCAGTCATGAGTTTTCCTAATTCTTGCAAGTTATTGCGATCGATTATATCGCTTTATTATCACAATCTTAATAGCATTAATTTTTTTCAAATAAAACAACATTGGCAACTTGCTTAAATTGGGTGATTGCCTACAATAACTTTAACCAGCAAATTATAAACTTTAATGAATCAGTGCTATGACTAACAAGCAATCTGAAAGTTTTAGATTTAACTCTTCCGTATTCAGTGTTTTTAACTTAAACTAGCAATAAAAAAGCCTCCCATATCTAGCCTGAAACTCAATCCGGTAGATATGAAGGCAATTAATTTTAATTTTTTGGAGATTATTATTTGAGAAATAATGCCCAAATCCTCGTAGAGCCGCAAATTCTCGGCAACACATCCTTAAATAAATAACACTAATAAACCAATTCCCAAAGAGATGGTACTCCACAAGAGCGCCCCAAAAGCCGGATGACTAGAAACTTTAGTGCCACTATCCGTAGCTAAAAGTTCCAAATCCATCCAAGAAGCAATGCCCCGACGGAACCAGCCTTTAGCCTTCGTTTCCGAACCGATCAGCCCTTCAACTCGCTTCATGCCAAATAAGAAATTGCCTAAACCACCCCAACGGGAACTATAGAGCAAATACATCATGCCTGACTTGTCCTGTAGCTTCAGATCAGAGCCAAAGACATAACCGGCATCACCGCGACCAATTAAAGTACCTTCTAGTTCTACCGGTTGCCCCCGTAATGGACTCGCATAGGGATCAGACATCAGCGTGATGACATCCGTAGCCACAGCATTTTGCGAATTAGGATACATAATGGAACGCTTGAACAGCATCGCTGCACCAAGGAGCAATAAAGGAACCACCACAAAAGCTTTGCCACCGAGGAAGGGCATACGGGATAAAACTGCACCTAGCAACAAGCCCAGAATAATAGCAAGGAATTCTGCGCCATAGAGAAGGAGATCCTGCCCAAAATTACCATAGAGACGGCTTTTATTGAGGCGATTACCTTCGGCGACTACTTGCCCCATATCAAATTCCATATCGAGACCGAGTTGTTCAGCATAATTGCTCAAGGCGCGGACTCTCTTACCCGTCAGCGGATGGGTTGAATTTAACTCCAACCACCAACCCCAAGGATTAAATAAATCCCATAGGAAAAGCCGCCCCACTTTTTCAGGAGCAGCGGAAATTTGATAGGCAGTACCCGTAGTGGCAGCGGCTTTAGCATCATAGATCCCTAAAGCGCGAGTACCTTGCAGTAAACGGCTGGGGGCTGTGGCTTGTTCCGTTTCTTGCACAATGCCATAGGCAATTTTGACCAACGCTCGCGATAAACCATTGGGATTCCCCGTTTGTTCAGCGGCAAAATGATCGGCAAAGTATTCCCTAGTGCGGGATAAGTACAGCATTAAATATGTACCAATCACATAGAAAACGTAAGCAACTAGGGCCATAGCGGTTAACCCCGCCTGAATTTTATCCCCTTCCTTGGAATTGCCCACGCTCTTGCCCAATTCCATGAGCATGACATAAAACAGATAGGTGATTTGCACTAAAGTTGAAGCCACCGTCATCACCGCAAAATCCCAATGGACGATGTGCCCTAGTTCATGGGCGTAGACCGTAGCGGCTTCATCGTCATCGAGATATTTAAATAAACCAGCGCTAACCACCAAGCGGGCACTACTGGGCAATGCACCATAGGTAAAAGCCGTGGGGTTATTGTCGTCAATGATGCCTAAGCGCAAGTTCGTGATTTTGTTTTGTCCGCAAACCCGGCGAATCACCCTGGCTGATTCAGGACTCAATGCGTCGATATCTTCGAGATTGACCCAGCGAGTTTGGTAGAGCCAGCCTTGGGTCAGGTCCATAATCCAAGGCGATACAAAGAAAATGATCGCATTGACGATGACGGTGACGATGATCGCCACCCCAAAGCCTAAAATAGGGCTAGGACTATTTACAATAAAAATTGTGGCGGTGACAAATGAGAAAACAATTCCCGCCAGTAGCGCAATGGTAATGCTAGATGCTAGGGTCAGATTCCCCGCAATTTTCGCAGCAGCAAGCTTCGTACCTATTTGAGCAGATCGTCCTGCTTTATGGAAGTCTGATTCAGGCGTGGACATAAAACCCTCTCTAAGTAATTTAGCGTTGGTTTCTCAGAAATTTTTAGGATTTCCTCTAGAAATTGCTAGGAATGTCTGAAGGTCATAATAGACGGCAAACATAACCGTAATTTCTACGCATATCATAAGCCAATTATTTCCATCTTGATATTACCGAATTTGTTTTGGTTAAGTTTTGATGAGCCACGATATTGAGTAACAATCTGTTTTAAAACAATACATATCTTTTTAAAATAAATTATTTCTATGATTATTTTGGTCTAATTTCAATCGGTTCACTCATGACAACACTGGCATTGTTAGCACGAAGATTTGAGTTATCAATTTCGATGACCAGTTTCAATTGCCAATTTCGATTAATTATGGGTAACCTTAAGTTAGTTCTCCCCACCATCGACATTGCACAAAAACAATTGGTATCAGAAATGGGCTAAAAGTTGTCTAACCATGACGCGACAATGGTTATGGCATTGGCGTGGAGTCATATTCACTGCCCCACCGGTAGCGCTATTTTGGTTACTAATTCGAGCCACAGGCATTTTACAGCCGCTAGAATGGGCAGCCTTTGACCAATTTGTGCGTATGCGCCCCCTAGAGCCAACGGAGCCGCGCATTGTGATTGTGGCGATTAATGAGAAAGACATCACCACGATTAAACGCTGGCCCATTGAAGATCGTCTGCTGGCAAAACTTTTACGCACAATTGCCAAACAAAAACCCCGTGCCATTGGCTTAGATTTAGCCAGAGATGTGCCCCAAGGCGAAGGTTATCAGGAATTGGTTAAAGTATTTCGCACCACGCCGATGTTAATTGGGGCGGAGAAAAAGCCGGATTTAATTGATTCTGCCTATGCCGCCGTAAATTCTGATATTAAGCCGCCACCAGTGTTGCAAAAATTAGGTCAAGTGGGTTTTATTAATCTGCCTTTAGATCAAGATCGTAAGGTAAGACGGGGGTTTCTATCGATCCAAATGCCCAATGAAGACCTCAGTTTGAGCATGAGTTTGCAATTATCTTTGTTGTATTTGAATGGCGAAAAGAATCCCATTAATCCAGCATTTTTGACTAATGCCATTGATCCGCCGTTGCTGCAACCCAATGATGGCGGCTATGTAGGCGTAGATAATGGCGGTCATCAATTTATGATTAACTTTCGCAATTCTAAACCAGAATTCCACCGTGTTTCGATGCTGGAAGTTTTAGAAGGCAAAATCGCGCCGGATTTATTTCGCGATAAAGTGGTTTTGATTGGTGTAACGGCGGTAAGTTTTCGCGATTTTCTATCTACACCCCTAGATGGCGGTCTATGGTCTAGTCGCCAACAAACTGCGGGGGTAGAAATTCATGCTCAAATTGTGAGCCATATTTTAACCACGGCTCTGAATGGACGCACGGTAATCCGTGCCTGGTCAGACAATTGGGAAATGGCTTGGGTTTTGCTCTGGGCTTTGATTGGTGCTTATTTAGTCTGGCAGTGGCGGTTAATCAATGCCACAGAAAAGGAATTACAGATTCTCATTTTGCGTTCTCTCAGTTTAATGGCTGTGGGGGCTTTATTAGTGGGAATTTGTTTCAGCGCGTTTAACTATGGTTGGTGGGTGCCATTGGTTCCGGCACTTTTAGGATTTGGTTCTTCAGGGGCTTTGGTAACCAGTTATTTGGCTTTAAGCGCCACTAAGATTCGGACTTATTTTAGTCGCTATTTAACTAATGAAGTGGTGCAAAGTCTACTAGAAACCCCTGAAGGATTGCGCTTTACTGTTGAACGCCGCAAGGTAACGATTCTGATGTCAGATTTGCGGGGCTTTTCGACGATTTCGGAAAAGATGCCACCAGAACAAGTAGTAGAAATTCTCAATGTATTTTTAGGCGCAATGACGGAAGTAATTACCCGTTATCAGGGCACAATTGACGAGTTTATTGGGGATGCAATTTTAGTTCTATTTGGTGCGCCGATTAGTCGCCATGACGATGCAGAGCGGGCGGTGGCTTGTGCGATCGCTATGCAGGGAGCGATGGTGGCAGTTAATCAAAAATTGCAGAGTTTGCATCTACCAAATATTGAAATGGGCATTGGCATCAATACTGGCGAGGTAGTAGCAGGTAATATCGGTTCCCAATCTCGTGCAAAATATGCGGTAGTCGGCAATCATGTGAATTTGACGGCACGGATTGAATCTTACACCGTGGGGCGACAGATTTTAATTTCTGAAGCTACCTATGGCGAAGTGGAGCATATTCTCGAAACCAATGGACAAATGGAAGTAGAACCGAAAGGAGTTTCCCATCCCATCACCATTTATGATGTGCAAAGTTTAGGCGGCAAATATCAGGTGGCTTTACCGCACTATGATGAAAGTTTTTTTACTTTAAAACAGCCTGTGGTGGTCTATTTGCGGCTTTTAACTGAAAAGAAAGTTAGACAAGAAGCGATTACTGCTTATCTATTTGTGCGTACTGATCATGGCGCTTTATTACGCACTGCGGTGGCTCTAGAACCTTTGACTAATATGAAAATGCAATTCCGTAATTTACCAAATCACCCTGATGTGTATGCCAAAGTCTTACCCAGTCGCTTTATCCCTGCCTCTTTAGCGAGTAATAATCATGACAATCCTGTTGCTTCCCACACCATGATTATTCGCTTTACGACGTTGCCCCCAGAGGTAGAAAACTGGTTGCAGAGCTTATAAGTTATAGTTGATTCAATTTAGTTTGGCACAGTGCTAAAGCACTTACTACTAAACCTTAAAAATCTCGTAGTAAGCACTTTAGTGCTGAATTTTACCTCTGAAAATGTGTCATTATTAAATAAAACAACGGCGTTGTTGCATAAAAAGGGGATTAGAAGTGAATTAAGCAGGAGAAGAGTTGTAAAGAGATGCCAGAGAAATATGAGATCCG
>JBAXSK010000266.1:0-5267 GCA_037130765.1 Pseudanabaena sp. ELA607 | reverse complement strand
CTTATAAAGGGAGAGAAGATAATTAATGAATTTTTTCCCCCTTCAAGAAAAATTAATATTCATTCTCTTCTTCCCCCTTAAAAAGTGTGATTGAGAGGTATTTAATTAATTGTTAACAGCGCCGCTCTTGGACTTCTGAATCATCTTGCGCACCGCCCACGCTCCACCAAGGGCAAGCATCCCAAAACTAGGATTGAACTCAAAAGGAACGGGTGTGGCAGCAACAGGGGTGAGGCTCAGGGAAGTGGGAGAAGTACCAATAAAATTAGGGTCAAGAACAGAGATAGAACCTGGATTGAAGTCGGAAATCGAACCTGAAGCCCCATTGTTAAGATTGAACTGAATTGAATCTGTAGCAAATGAAATCCCCGCCCCTGTCACACCAATGTTAGTTGTACCATCCCATCGAAAGGTGTTATCTGGTGAGCCAATAGGTGAAAAAGAGCCTAAACCTGTGATTGCATTGCCGTTTACAGTACCTGAAATACCAGTGACAGTGTAGGTTTGGTTAGCTGTGGCAGTAGGGGAAGGGTCACTGGTTGTCAGCACACTATTTACAGTAAGCCCATTAACACCTGTGAAAGAGAAATTAAATGAAATTGCCGAAGCGGGTAGGGCGACAGCAACAGAAGAAGCGATAGTAGCTATAGCCGCAAACCCTGACACAGTAAGGGTTTTAAGAATTTTGTGGGGGGGGGTAGAAGTTGTTGAACGATTCATAAGTTTCCAGTTTATGAGAGATGTTTCGGTAAAGTAGACGGTAGGATTTTATCATGATTAAACCGACTGGTTTGTGACTTAACTTACAAAGATTTGAGTTACTACAACTTTGTTTATGGCAAATCCTCTCGATTCATGCCGATACTTGGTAAAATAAGATCAGATTCTCATTTAATATTTGACCTTCACCGCTAAACAGATGTTATCTAAACTTAAAGTCCAACACTACAAAAGTCTCTTTGACACTGAAATAGATCTAGAACCATTAACAGTATTCATTGGGCCCAATGGCTCTGGAAAATCAAATATTTGTGAATCTTTAGTTGTATTATCTGACTTCCTCAATAGACTTATAGCTAGTGTTAATAATGGATATAATAGTAACGAATTTTTTTCTCAATCGCTACAATCTTTAAGTAAGAATCAACTAAATATTGAGTCTAAATTTTGGCATGGTAATTTAGATTTTTTCTCTTTCATGGTCAGTACTCTTAAAGAAAATGAAGTCGCTTTAGCCAAACTGACTGACCTTGAGGTGAGTTTAAAATACCTACTGCAAAGAATTTCCATAAATGTCCTTGAAAACCAAATTCTTAAGGCAAGCTCAGAGTCTGCCAGCACCAATCCTTTAAGTACATTTCTGGTTGCCAATAACTATCATTTTTCCCCAATCGCAGATGCCTTGCGTAAAGTTTGTATTTATGATTTTGCTCCATTTAATTTGTCTAGTGAATCTTCATCTAGTGGAAATATGGATAGGACAGGACAAGGGATTGCTTATGCTTTAGCCGATATTTTATTTAGTAATCGTAAAAGCTTTGATGAATTAGAAGAGCGTCTAAGACTGCTAGTTCCTAATATTCAAAGGATTGCATTACTGCGTAGAAAAGATCAAACATTTTCATTGCAGTTAGTCGATAAATATTCAGACAATCCTATTCCAGCTTCTGATATATCTGATGGCACATTAAGACTTTTAGCTTTTCTGACAGCCCTGTACCAAGAAGATACTCCAAGTATTATCTGCTTTGAAGAAATCGAAAATGGTGTGCATCCTTGGCTACTACACAAAATGATGGAACTATTAAAACTTGTTTCCACAGAAGGAATTACAGGCAAACCAGTTCAGGTATTGATTACAACCCATTCACCTGTATTGCTAAATTATGTCGAGCCGCACCAAGTCCGCGCTGTAGAACTCGACAACGAAGGCAAAACTCAAGTTCATAATTTGCCGACAGATTCCATCCGTTTTCAAAAAGCTTTGGCAGCCTATGATAACTCTCTCGGCGAACTTTGGTTTACCAACCAGTTTGGAGGCAATCCCGCATGAATCGCCGGATTCGGATCGGACTAATTGCTGAAGGTGAAGCAGAACTAGGGGCAAGCATTCCATACATCAAGCCAGAAGATGGTGGAAAAATTATCGAAAGGCAGCGAGAAGGTGCTTTACATACCCTAATTAGGCGAGAGATCCAGTGTCTGGGTTTGGATTGTGACTTTGTGCAAAGACATCCCACCAATCAAGAAAGTGGAATTTATAAGCGGCGAACTGGGCATTCAATTTTGCAGCCGAAATATCTTGCTCAAGTAGTTATTGCTTGGCAGCCTGAAGAAGTTGATATGATTGTGATTGTGGCTGATGCTGATGACGTTTTACCTAAGAGACAGCATGATTTAGAACTTGCTTTAAAAACAATTCGCTCAAATCACTTAGATGTTAATGAAAATGAAATTAGTGATCGCAGTGCAGGTGGTTTAGCAATTAGAAATTTTGAAACATGGTTACTGGCAGACAGCCAGACTGTTGCAAAGATTTTAGGTGTAGAAATTTCTCAACCAGAAAACTTAGAGGCTTTATCAAATACAAAAGAAATTCTAGAGGAGTCGCTTACCAAGTCGGCCTATCTTAGCGACAACACTAGTAATCAGCGACTATTGCAAATACGTTGGAATTTAGCTAATCATATAGACTTAGCCATCATTAAAAAACATTGCCCCACTGGATATGCCACTTTTGCTAAAAATGTCATCAAGGCCACCAAATGGCATGGGTCGCAGGACTGATCCCCACTCCCACCCCACCAACTACACAAGTTTCTAAGAATGCCGTGTGGGAAGGAGCATTTTTGATTAAGATATTCTGGTATGTCTTAATGGTTTCTTGATGGTTTGTTAATTTTTCGCCCTAAAGTCTCAGCCTAACCTCATTAGAGTTGGGTGGCACTTCTTGGTAACGCAAAACTTGCAACGCCAAACCGCAAGGTCTTCTATAGCAGTTTTTAACATATCTGAAGTGACAGTTTCATGGCTAACTTAAAATTTATTCGTGATCGCATTGCTAGTGTAAAAAATACACGCAAAATTACTGAAGCCATGCGTCTTGTAGCAGCCGCAAAGGTCAGACGTGCCCAACAACAAGTATTGGCAACGCGCCCCTTTGCAGATCGTTTGGCTCAAGTATTATATCGTCTGCAAAGTCGGATTCAGTTTGAAGATATTAGCCTACCTTTATTGACAGTACGCCCCGTTAAAACTGTCGGTATTCTGGTAATTTCCGGTGATCGCGGTCTGTGTGGCGGTTACAATACTAATATTATTCGTCGCGCCGAACAGCGGGCCGCCGAACTCAAAGCCCAAGGCATTGATTACACCTTCATTTTGGTGGGGCGTAAGGCAGTACAATATTTTACCCGTCGTAATCAACCGGTGGCGGCTCAGTTTACTAACCTCAACCAAGTACCCACCGCTGCCGATGCCAACCGCATCGAAGATCAAGTAACTTCTGCTTTCTTGGCAGGGGTAATTGATCGGGTAGAACTGGTTTACACCCGCTTTGTATCGTTAATTAGTTCTCGTCCGGTGGTGCAAACCTTATTGCCCCTTGATGCCCAAGGTTTAGCCCCCAAAGATGACGAAATTTTCCGGATGTTAACCCATGACGGTCGTTTCCAAGTGGAGCGCGAAACCGTCGAAGTAACCGTTAAGGAAGCACCCAAGGACTTAATTTTTGAACAAGAGCCAGTGCAAATCCTTGATGCGTTGTTGCCTTTGTATCTGAGCAATCAGATTTTGCGGGCGATGCAAGAATCTGCTGCTAGTGAGTTGGCCGCGCGGATGACGGCAATGAACAACGCCAGCGATAACGCTGTACAGTTGATGAATGCTTTGACTTTGCAATATAACAAAGCCCGTCAAGCCGCAATTACTCAAGAAATTCTCGAAGTAGTTGGCGGTGCAGCAGCTTTAACCTAAGCTGCTACGGCTTAAATTTCATCTCAACCAGAAAACCCTCTTGGTGTGATTTTTTGATCATGAACCAAGGGGGTTTTTATGGTTTGGGATTTATAGTCAATCAAAGTAACGTGAGTTCGACAGATTAAAAGCAGGCAGAAGGAAGAGGAGGCAAGCCTTTGAAGGAAAGAGCCAAAGCAGGTTTAGTTTCACGATAGGTATAGGCAATCAAGCCTGCTAGGAGATTAACCAGGAAATTGAGAAAACTACGGTGTCGGGAATTTTCAATCTGACAAATATTTTTGAGTTGGTCATTGACGGACTCAATAATTGCGCCCTCTTCCCCCCACAACATACCGGAGCAAGATTTTATCATTGATGGCAGCATGATTTGACCTGCGGCATCTTTGTCAAAACTTTGGCAAAAATCATCTGCGGCGCAGAAGAGGGTGGTGATGTCTAGATGCGATACCATATTGTCCATATTGCTGAGGCGTTTTAGTTCTCAAACCTAGTCTGCTGCTTTTCTTTTACTGTTGTCTACTACGTCGAACTCACGTTAAACAGGTTAAGAAAAACCAGTTAAAAAAATAGATTGAAAAAATTAGTTTAAAATACTAGTAGATGGATTCTCCCCGACTGAACCGAGAAAATACATCAGAACTTGCGTCAAAACTAGTGATCCTAAAAACTAATTTAGTCATGAGTTGCTCAGCTATACTAGACGGATAGTCTAGACAGATGCTCCATACAGATGGTAACGATATATTTCTCGCGTTGGATTCTCAAAATTTATACTTACTGAATCCATCTAGGAGTCGTTATGCAACGCTTCATACGGACAGTTAGCACCATTGCTCTAACCACTTTGGTATGGGGTATGGCTTTAAATGTAGAAGCTCAGACTGTAGTACTAAGGGGACGGCAAATTCGTGGGTCTGTAATGCACCCAGCGGATCTAATCGGTCGTGAAGTTACCCTAGAGCGTTCCTATCGTGTGCGAGATGTGCGTACCAGTGGGGATGGTTTCTGGTTTGAAAGAAATGGTGTGCCAGGGGAAGTAATTGCTCCCCCCAGTACTGCCAAAAATACGGTGATTCCCCCAGGGACTTATCGGGTATTTCCCACGCTGCGCAATGGACAGGCTGAAGCAGGAGTAACCATCGATCTGGAGTAATGCTATGGAGTAATTCAGCCAAAACAAAACTGTAAAAATAACGTGAGTTCGACAGGCAAGTTTAACCACCCCGTCAGGCAGAGCCTGCCACCCCTCCAAGGGAGGGGAATTACAGACAAGATTAAAATTCCCCTCC
>JBAXSK010000265.1:0-5297 GCA_037130765.1 Pseudanabaena sp. ELA607 | reverse complement strand
TGGGGCAACGCAAATTTATTGACTAAATTACTGAGGTTAAGACCCAGATTGGATTTAGATGATTGCCCTAGCTGACTGTGATTAAATTGCTGAAACATAAATTTCTGACTTAGATTTTATAAAGTGATTTAATTTATGATTGTGATCGGGTTTTGCCAAAACAATTTTGCGGGTGAAAATCAATCTAGTAAAACGTAATCAAGTTAAGCTGATTTGAACTAAAGCTGATCTCACGCTGTTTAGTCAAGGCTCCCTAGTCAAATATATATGCTGATTACGCTGCTAGTCAAAGATTTGATAAATACCTTTATAAATATCTTTCCAACAGGGCTTTCCAACAAGGCAAGAGTTGTGATTAAGTACCGTAGTTTACCATTGCAAAAAAGCCATCTCATTGCCTTCTTGACGACGTTTTTTACAGTCTGCTTCAATCCAACTAATAATTTGTTTGACCGTCAGGGTTTCACCATCAATGTCATAGTCGCTAATCATTGGCAAAAGCACTTTACGAGCAGCGATCACCATCCGCGCTAAAAATTTTTCATGGCTCGACAGATTAGCCTGAGTTACTTCATCATGGCGCTGGTCGACAAAATCTAAGTCATTTTCAGAGTCGCCCCAAGGTAAGAAACTTGCCTCTGCGCCCTGCTCTCGACGAATTTGGGCATCCTGTTCCATCCAATGGATAATTTGCGCTGAAGTTAGCTCTTGGGTATGGATACCATGCACGGCTGCAATGTGATTGAGAATCCGCCATGATGAAATGGTAATGCGGGTCATAAATTTTTCCATTGATGACAATAGGGCTGCGTCAATTAGATACGCTTCGTCAAGGGATAGGAATTCAGTGCCATTCATAGTTAAAAGTTTGCTGAGTCAAGATTCAAGGTGATAGTAGGTTTAGGAGCGATTAGGCATTAATAGAAACTATAGAGAACTAATTTGACAGCTAATGACGCGCTCGGCATAGGCTAAATCTCGAATCATCGGTACGCCCGCACTATTGGGATTTTCTAAAGGAATATCCCCTAGAAATGTTTGAAGTTTCCGGAAAGTGCGTTGATCATGATCTTGCAGAATTAATTGAATGGGCGTAGCATCCAGAGCTAAATTTAAAGGTATAACGCAGGCTAGGGTATCGCTACGGGAACGGAACCGACAGGATTGAGTGCCAATGCTGCCCCTCGGTACGGCGCGAATGTCAGCGATTTTTAACCGTTTCGCAAAGCCTTCAGCCGTGACGAGTAATAATTCCGTGGTGGCGGTAGGGAATTCATTTAATAAACTACAGCCAACCAGAATTTCATTACTTCCCATGCGTAATAGGGTTTCGCCAATGGATTGCCGCGTCATCACGGGCAAGTTATCTTGATTGATGGGCAAACGAAGGATTCTGCCAGCGGAAGTGGCGACCATGATTTCAGCACGCAATTGGGATGATGCCGGATGAGGTGGCATAATGCCTGCCCAAAATAGGGTGTCATCTCCTCTTAAACGAGTGGCGATTAGACCTCTAGCGGAAATATCTTCTAATTCACTATAGGCAATGCGTTTGGCTCGTCCTTGGGTGGTGACTAGGACAATTTCAGCGGTGGTATTAGCACTATCTACCACTGGCAATGATTCTGTTTCAGCTTGGGGAATAGATTTGAGTTGAGGATAGGCAATAAAAATCTGTTCATCTGGTTCTAAGGACAGGGGCAAAGCATCATGATATTGTTTCGGTAATTTCTTGCTGTCTAAGCCAAAAACTCGCCCCGTAGAAGAGAACAGTAATAAACTTTGCTCTTGCTCGGCAGCATATTGATAGATGCTAATGTCGGTGTTATTCGGAGGTGCAGATGTGGCTAAATTCTCCTCTTGACAACGATAAACTTTCCCTTGTGCCGTAATTAGAATATTAAAATCATTTGAGGCATGAGGCGTTGCGGTACTGTCAGATGCACGATTTAAGAATAAAGGAATTTCCTCTATGGGCTGACGTTTATTGCGGGTGCGTTTTACCTTAGGGGTAGCGGCATTTACCAGCGGCTCTGTTTGATCATCTGGCTCAATATTCGTAGCACTCAGCGATGGGTCAACTTCATCAGTATCAATTATTGCTGTAGTTTCATTCTCTGCCTGATCTGCCATCATATTATTGGCATCAGATTCGTCAATTGGTGTATTTGATTCGTGCTGATCATTGCTGTTGATGGCGGTATTATCAGCAATCGTATTTATAGGAAGATTTAGATCTAAAAGAGGTAAATCAGCGCTGATGGAAGATGATGCGGTAATCATCGCCTGATCTAATTCCGCTTGTTCCGTTTGCCATTTTGCTAGACATTCCTCCTGTGACCACATGATCTTCGTGCGCCGCTCATCGTTATGACGCTTCTTAATCTCTCGCAATTCCTTTTTGAGAAACTTTAAGCTCTCTTTGCGATCCCCTAACAGCTTTTCTAAGCGCTGAATTTGTTGCTGTAAAGTGGCTTGCTCTTTTTGTAAATTCTGTTGATCGAGAGCGGTAATGCGCCGTAGGGGTAAGTCCAGTACGGCATTAGCTTGCACTTCCGATAAAGCAAACTCTTGCTGTAACTGGGCTTTAGCTGTGGCTGTATCAGGGGCAAATCGCAACAAATCCACTAATTTACTGACCTGTTGCAACACCAACACAAAGCCATCAATGAGATGTAACTTCTGTTGACTTCTGCCTAACTCTCGCTTAAAGCGACGACTGAGGGTTTCTTCGCGGAAACTCAAGAACGCTTGCAAAATCTGCCGTAATTGCATCTGTTGCGGCGAGGCTCCATCAAGAGCCAATAAAATACCGCCAAAGTTAGACTGTAAAGCGGTTTGCCGATATAACTTAGCTAAAATTTTCTCCGGATCAATATCTCGCTTGAGTTCGATCACAACTCGCATCCCTTCGCGATCGCTTTCATCACGCAGTTCTGAAATACCCTCTAATTTACCCTGATTCACTAATTCGGCAATCTTCTCAATCCATGCCGCTTTATTTACCTGATAGGGCAATTCCGTGATAATCAAGGCTTGGCGGGTGCGTTTGCCAGTGCCTTTGCCGCCAAATTGTTCGAGACTTACCACACCTCGCATGGTAATACTGCCTCTACCAGTGGTATAAAGTTCCTTTACGCCATCAGGATTGAGAATCAGCCCTCCCGTAGGAAAATCAGGGCCCGGAATATAACGCAATAATTCTATATTGCTCAAATTAGGCTGATCGATCAAAGCAATCAAACCATCAATAATTTCACCTAGATTATGGGGCGGAATATTAGTCGCCATCCCCACCGCAATGCCCGAAGCACCATTGAGCAACAACCACGGTAACTGAGCCGGTAAAACCGCTGGCTCTTGTTCCGAACCATCGAAATTACTCACAAAATTGACAATACTTTCCCCCGCGCCTTCCCCCACCACATCCTGCAACAGGGTTTCATTCCCCATCGCCGACAAGCGACATTCGGTATAACGCATCGCCGCCGCCGGATCATTATCCACCGAGCCAAAATTACCATGACCCGCCAGCAACGGATAACGGCTGGAAAAGTCCTGCACCAACCGCACCAAAGCATCATAAACCGACTGATCGCCGTGGGGATGATATTTACCTAAAACATCCCCCACCACCCGCGCACACTTGCGATAGGGACGATCAGGGGTCAAACCCAGTTCGTGCATGGCATACAAAATGCGGCGATGGACAGGCTTAAGACCATCACGCACATCCGGCAGCGCCCGCCCCACAATCACACTCATGGCGTACTCCAAATAGGATTGCGACATTTCGGTGTGTAGCGAAGTGGGAATAATTTGCCCCCCTGAAGGTTTAGACAAAAAATTTAATTGGTCTTTCTGCTTTGCCATTACTTATATTTCAGTCGTTACTTGCCATGACTAATAGTTGCTGATCAAATAGTGAATGATCAAAAATTTGCGTCCTAGCTTTTTGATCACTAGTGCGATGTTTAGCATACCGCGCAGTTTCAAACACCGCCAAGATTAAACCGCAAAGATCTTGTTTTGAGATGATGTTTGGTGTGTTTTACCTAAAGATTTACGGTCAGCCACCCCAATGATGGTACAGGAAATATCTTGCTATCAGACTGAAGAGCCTTAAAACATCTGCCAATATCTAAGGTATTTTTGGGGAAATTATTTAACTCAAATATGATTAAGCAATCATTTGTATGAATATAAATATAATTCCACTCGTTCTAAAATCATAAATATCAGATTGTTAACCAATCAAAGCTAATGATTTGGAGATGATTTTTAAGGGGCATTTTTAAGGGGGCTTTTATGAAAATTTACATAATTTACACCTAATAATTGTTAAGTATTTTCTGAGCAATTGTGTTTTTAGATGATGAATGCGCTCTGAAAATCAGTTATACTTGATTGTGGGTTTGTTACAAAAATAATTAAACAGCAATATATTATTACCTAATTATATCTATGATGCTGCAATATCATGGCGCACAGAGAATGGGGCTGAGAACTCGTCAGGGTAAGGGGAACCATGGGCGAATTATGTCATCGCTGTTAACGAATCTGCTAACTAAGCAATGGCAATCTTGGCGGTCGGGGCAATTGGGATGCACGGAGATCGCAAGAAGTACTACTAATAAATTACCCACCGCAGGTTTTACCCTAATAGAGATTCTGGTAGTGATCGTAATTGTCGGCATTATGAGCGCAATTATTGCCCCAAGTTGGCTGGGATTCCTGCGACAACAGGAGTTAAATACTTCACAAAACCGTATTTTTACTGCAATTAGACGGGCCCAGAGTTTAGCTAAAAGAGAGCAAATCGAATATCAGATTACATTTCGCGTCACTGCCACTGACCAAGTACAATATGCCGTCCATAACAGTCTTGCCTTACCTAGTCCGCCGACCATCGCCAACATCAACAGCCTACCGTGGGAAACCCTGAGCGAATCAGTTTATATTCCCAACTCTAGCGCCAATGGTAAAGATGATTCAGGGATTGGTTATATCACTTTTCAATCAGCCGGATCTGGGAATACTAAAATTTGGCGAATGCAATTTGATGCGAAGGGCAATATCAGTGATCGTTTAGGGCGAGTGATTTTGCAACATAAAGCTGATACCAGCATTTTTATCGCCAGACAGCAAAACAAACGAAAAATGCGCTGTGTTTTTGTCTCCACAGCTTTAGGAATGGTCCGTACTGCCACTGATCAAGACTGCAATTACTAAATTTGATTACTATAGTCATTTAAAATTATTTTGGCACATTAAAAGCACTTGACCACCCCCCGCCT
>JBAXSK010000264.1:0-5325 GCA_037130765.1 Pseudanabaena sp. ELA607 | reverse complement strand
AAAACTTTGAACAAAACTCAGTTTCACCTGATTCCCCATATGAGCGTTCATTTTAAGATATTCTCATTCTCAAAATCATAGGTTATTTGAGTTACCAAATCAGTGTTAGATCAAGGACAAACTCAGGTAAAATTTCTTCACCAGAAAGTGTATCAGGAAATTCTAAAACTTCCACAGGTTGACCAATACGATAGATTTCCACCTGTCTATCTCTACGGTTAATCAACCAGCCTAACCTTGCGCCATTGTCTTGATATTCCTGCATTTTCGCTTGCGTCAGTGATAGGCTATCGCTAGGGGACATTAGCTCAATCACAAAGTCTGGACATATCGGCGCAAATCTTGACTGTTGCTCAGGTGTGAGGGCTTCCCATCGTTCTTTCGCAATCCATGAGACATCAGGCGATCGCATGGCTCCATTAGGCAAGATAAATCCACCCGAAGAACCAAATGCTACTCCTAGTTTTTTGCGCCGATTCCAAATTACTAAGTCTGCACCAAACTCAATGCTACGCATACTTGTATCACTAACTTCGGGAGCCATGATCGTAATATCTCCTTGAGCGCCACGCTCGAATCTTAAATCACGGTTTTGTTGACAAAGTTGAAATAGTTTTTCGTCGGTGAGTTCAAAAATTGGCTCTAGGCTGATGGTGAGGGCGTTCATATCGTTTACCCCAATATTTGCGAGTGTGATCTATTTTAAGCTGCAATAGGGGAAATTTTTATCTATGATTAGGGTAATGAATTTTTTTCGAGTAATCTCACCGTGAGCATGGGTTTATGGATTTTGCAGCAGATTGGCTGATTGATGGCACGAATTACCAGTACAAAATCGTCAAGGTAATTGGTAAGGGTGGCTTTGGGATTACCTATTTGGCGAAACGCAATGATGGCTTAGATGTGGTCGTCAAAACCCTCAATGACAGGGAGCACTTCAATTAGGTGCTGAGTATAAATAATTATAACTAAAATTCAATGTTTCAGGCTTACGCAACAACGAAAATGCTGCAAATCTCATTAATTACTCGTATATTTAAGCGCTAAAAACAATGATTTTAGAAGTTTTCAATACCAAGTATAATTACTCGGTGCCAAAGTGAGATGCTCCCAGTATCATATGATGCTAGTTGTCATATAATCAATATAATATTGTAGATAATCTATTAGGATTTGATCGAAATAAAATGAGAATAAAACGAATAAAAATAAATGACTTCCGTGGGTTTCGCGAATTTGTAGTTGACATTCCTAGTGAGTCTAATGTCATTGCTTTTATCGGTAAAAATGGCGCAGGAAAAACAGCGATTTTAGATTCAGTAAGTATTTTACTGTCTATTTTAGTTAAAAATATCCGTTCCAAGTTCGGTAATAAACTTCCCAGTAAATTTTTGAATAAAGACGATATAAACTCACAAGCGGAAAGATATCAGATTCAGATAGAGTTTTATTGTACGAACAATCATTATTCAAGTAGTTCTTACACAATTTCATTAACTGAATCTTTGAATGACAAGAGAATAATAGATGGAACATATAATGATTTTGTTGATATAACCAGATCATTATTAAATATTCCGATACTTGTTCATTATCAAATTAATAGAAATGTAGGTGAACAAAACAAAAAATCTAATTCTTCGTCAAAATATATTCGTGGTTATGATGATGCCCAGTTTTCAACTTATGAAAATGCATTTAGTGGCAATATAAATTCATTTAATGACTTTGTTAAATGGTTTAGAGAAGAAGAAGACTTAGAAAATCAAATTCAAAGAGATCGACGTGATTTTGATTATCGTAATGATCAATTGGAAGTCGTTAGAAATGCCATTAATAAGTTTTTCAATAAGTTTGATGAATCGGCTAGATTCTCTGATCTCAGAATAGAGAGAGAACGTACTTCTAAAAGTATTAATCTTGGACAAGAATCTATTGTAAGTTCACTTGTTATAGACAAAGATGGACAAAAATTTAAATTTTCACAGCTTTCTTCGGGAGAAACTACAATACTATCTTTGGTAGTTGATATCGCTCGGAGATTGACAATCGCTAATCCAGATATATACGATAAATTATCGGGTGAAGGGATTGTATTAATTGATGAAATTGATTTACATTTACATCCACAATGGCAACGTAGATTTTTGCCAGCACTTGTGCATACCTTCCCAAACTTGCAGTTTATTGTTACTACCCATTCACCTCAAGTTTTGAGCCATATAGTAAGAGATAGTGTGTTTTTACTAGAAGACAGTAAAATTAGTGAGCGTGATATTTACACCGAAGGACGTGATAGTAATGCAATTTTACAGGATGCATTCCATCTGTCAATAATTGAAAAAGAGGATCAACGCGAAATTGATGACATATATCATTTAATTGATGAGCATAATGTGAAAAAGGCTCAAATGAAGCTCGATAAACTTAAAGAAAAACGAGGTGAAAATGATCGTGAAGTATTACGGATGCAATCATATATTGATATGGACAATGTTGTATGAAGTATATCATCAAGAAGAAAGGAGAACCAAAATCATTAACTGATAAGCGCAATACGCCAGACTCTAAATATGATGGTCCGCTAAAAGATTGGCAAGAGCAATTACTAGATGAGCAAGGTTATCTTTGCGCCTACTGCATGGGTCGTATTAGCTTAGATCGCGATCAAATGGGCAATCCACACATAGGAATCGAACACTACATATCTCAAGATAATTCAGCAAAAGAGCCATATCTTGGTTTACGTCTAGATTTACAGTGGAGAAACATGCTCGGTGTTTGCAATGGTAAATTTGGATTTGATCTGCACTGTGATAAAGCCAAAGGGAAATCTAAGCTCAATGTGCTTGATCCTCTAGATATCAATAAATCAGAAAAAGTCGTTAGGTATTCGCTATCTGGTGAAATATTACCAAACACAACAAATCAGGATTTAGAAAGAGGAATAAGTGAAGACTTGAATTGTATTTTAAATTTGAATGCTGAAAAATTAAAAGAAGCTCGTATGGATGTAATGGATGTTGCCAAAAATATTTTGAAAAAGAAGTATCCGAATGGTGCATGGCGAATTACAGATATCGACAAAGAAATTCGTGATTGGCAGAGTAGAACAAAAGATGGTAGATACAAAGCATATTGCCAAGCTGCTATTTGGTATTTAGAACAACTCAAAACACGTTCCTTAAAAAGGAATCTGCAATGACTATATTGAAGGTTTCAAGGATAGTCTTAAGATAGTTGTTATTCCAGCCCGCCTTGAACCAAACTTTATTAAGGTATGCTTTAATAACGTACCCTACAACCCATTCCCAATCGTAAAAAATGCCGACCAATAAAAAGGATGGCGATACTCTTTGGAATTAATCAAAGCAACTTGCGCTCTATTTAAAGCTTCAATTGGTGAGACATCGCCTTTTTGCAATTCGCGATAAAATGCTGTCATTAAAAATTGCGTCCCTTCGTCATTAACCGACCATAGAGAAGCAATCGCCTGTTTTGCGCCCACCTTTTGCACCTGATAGCCAAAGCCCAAAATCTCTACCCCAGAGCCAAGTTTACCGGAGCCAGTCTGACAAGCACTCAGGACAATTAAATTCACATTGGGAATTTGCCAATCCGTCAGTTCACTCAAACGGATTTTGTCACCATTACCAAAGATAATAAAAGAATTGTCAGGCGCACCCGTATTAAACTCGGCATGAGTGGCAAAATGAAGCACGTTATATTTTTGTAAGTTGGCTTCAGTGGCGGCACGGCTAAAGTTATTTTCTAGCAAAGCCACTGAATTTTGGAATGAATTAGTGATAGCTTGAACTTCTCTAATGGTGGCAGGTAATGGCGTTTGTCCAAACCTAGATTCACCCAATTTACCGCCAAAGGCTCCGGCGAAGATGCGTGGTGCTATTTGGGGCTGCGGGCTGAAATCACTCAGGCTATAGGCGATGAGATTGCTAATGCGATATTTCTGGGCGAGCCATTGTTTGCCGTCATGGAGGGCAGCGAGGGGAATATAGCGCAAAATACCATCAGGGGCATAGAGAATTGTGGTGGTTTTAGCGTTGATGAGTTCGCTTTCGATGGGTTTAATCAGCAAGTTATAGAGCTTTTGTGACGCTTCTCTATAGTCTTGAGAACTATGATCCTGTAATCCGACACGGAAGTCGGTAATTAATGCTTCTAGTTCAGATTGTTTGATGGCAACTGTGCGATGAATAGGCAGGCTATTAGGGATAAAGAGAATGATTTCCAGCCTATCGCTAAGGATCAAAGGATAAATCAGGGCATTTCCTTGGGGGATTTGCTTGAGGTATTCGGGAACTTTATTAATTTCCGATTTGGGGATTTGTTGGATTTGATTAGCCAGTTGGCTGTTAATTTCCTTGCTGTTTTTAGAGTTAATCCCTAACAAATTATTGCTCAGGGATTGCTCTGGGGCTAATAGTCTGACACCTTGGGCTGATCGATCGCTACCTTTAATATTTTTGAGATAGTCTTCGAGTTCTTGGATTTTGAGCAGATCTAGCACCTGTAAGGCTTCCATCACCCGATCTTGTTTGATCAAAATATCGGCGAGGTTGCGATAGCTATGGGCAATTCTGGTGGTATAAGATTGCTGTTCTTCCTTTTTCAATCCTTTGATGTCTTTGCGAATGGCTTCGTATGTATTGACGGCTTGTTTGTAAAAGAGAATTGAAACTTCGGGTTGGTTGAGTTTGTTAAAAGCAAACCCCAAATTATTCAGCGATGTAGCTTGACCATTGCGATCACCGATTTGCTTTGCGATTGCTAAGGATTGCTGATAGCATTCAATCGCTTTATGGTACTTTCCGAGACTGTTGTATGTTTTACCTAAACTATTGAGCGAACTTGCTTCACCATTGCGATCACCAATTTGCTGTTGGATCACTAAGGAGTGCAGATAGAAATCAATTGCTGTGTGATACTCTTCGAGACTTTCCCATGCCCCTCCTAGATTACCGAGTGACCTTGCTTCACCATAGAGATCGCCAATTCCCTGAAAGATCACTAAGGATTGCTGAAATAAATCAATGGCTTTTTGGTACTGTCCAAGATTCTTGTAGGCTACGCCAAGATTATTGATTGAGACTGCTGCACCAGAGCGATCACCGATTTGCTTTGCGATCGCTAAGGACTGCTGATGGTATTCAATTGCTTTCTGGTATTGTCCAAGACTGCTGTATACTTCTCCTAAATTATTGAGTGACCGTGATTCACTATTGCGCTTGCCGATGTGTTTAAAAATTGCCAAGGATTGCTGAAATAAATCAATGGCTTTTTGGTACTGTCCAAGATTCTTGTAGG
>JBAXSK010000263.1:0-5346 GCA_037130765.1 Pseudanabaena sp. ELA607 | reverse complement strand
GGCGGAATGCGATCCCCTTGGTGATTGGAACGCACCAAACGCACCCGAATCGGCGGCACATTTTCTGAGGTGTTTAAATCCACAATAAATTGGGAATGATCGCCCCGATATAACACATTATTGAGAATGCCGCGATAGACGTTATAGGGTTGATTGGGATATTCCAACGACATCCGAATCTTTTCGGGACGGACACTAATAATCGCTTCAGGTTGGGCTTCCCAAAAAGGCGGTTTGTGAGCTACTACCGCTAAACCAGTAATAGAACGTAATTCTAAAAATGCCCCATCCTGTTCGATAACGCGACATTCAAATAAATTAGTTTCGCCAACAAAATCTGCCACAAATGACGTAGCGGGCGTGTCATAAATTTGGCTGGGTGTGCCCACTTGTTCCACATGACCCTGATTCATCACCGCAATGCGAGTCGAAATAGCCAGCGCCTCTTCTTGGTCGTGGGTCACCATAATAAACGTTGTGCCTAGGTCATATTGCAAGTTTGACAATTCCACCTGCATTTCTTTACGCAGTTTGAAGTCTAAAGCTGCCATCGGCTCATCTAATAGCACCACCTTAGGGCGATTCACCAAAGCACGGGCTAAAGCTACCCGTTGCTGCTGTCCCCCCGACAATTGCCGAGGATAGCGTTGGGTCAGTTGCTCTAGACGGACTTTCCGCAAGGCATCTTTGATGCGGGCATCGGCTTCCGCTTTAGGAATATTCTTGACCCGCAGCCCAAAAGCGACATTTTCATAAATGGTCATGTGACCAAATAGGGCATAACTTTGAAATACCGTATTCACAGGGCGACGGTAAGCAGGCACAAAGGTCATGGGCTGCCCTTGAATTAGCACATCCCCCGCCGATGGTTCTTCAAATCCAGCCACCACCCGCAATAGAGTAGTTTTGCCACAGCCCGATGGTCCTAAAATACTGAAGAACTCGCCGCGCTGGACTTCTAGATCCACACCTTGCACGGCAGTTGCTGCACCATACATCTTATAAATTTTCTTTAGCTCCACATCGGGGATCGCACCCCTAGCCGGACTATTACTTTTGAGGATGTTCAACTGCGCCATAGTTTGACTGCGCCATTAGGGGGGGATTTTACCAGATGATAACTTGATCAGTCGCTTAAGTTGAAAAGAAAAACTATTGCCACATATAGTATGGCTAAAGTTACTCAGAAAATATAGCAGATTGGTTGCAGATCACTAAATCATGATCTAGGGAAGATTTAACCACAGGGGACGAATTTGAGTTGACACTCTCAAAATGGTCTAACAAAATGCTCTAAAAACAGTGGCTTTATTCTGATTTATCTAAGTTGTTTTGCTTAGGTTTGATAATGTATATGATTTTTGCCTTTTTTTATGTTGTTGATTGGGGAGTAAATCTTAAAAATTACCTGTAAAAATTAATTTTTCGCTTAGCCATAGAATTTGCTTTACCATGTATTTTGCAATGCCATCACTTCCGGCAAAGTAGCTAAGCAGTAAAATTCAGCTAAAGAGACTGCCAAACCCGAAAAAAACTTCCCCCAGTGCCGCAGCAATTCCGTATCAATTCTCCAGAAATCGGTTTTAGTTTATGATGCCAAATCTTGCCCTGACCAAGGCTAAAGACCATGCCCGCGATTTAGTCGCCCGTTATCGTGACCATGCCGATTTTTTAGCAATTCGGTTGGAATGTGCCCAAGGGGTGGATATTTTGCTGCGGAGTAATTTGGTGGAAAATCTCAGCACAGGAACTTCCATCGGTGGTCAGGTGCGGGTGTGTCACCAAGGCGGCTGGGGTTTTGCCAGTTTTAATCGTTTGGCAGATTTAGAAAAACGGTTACAAGAAGCGATCGCCGCTGCACAACAGGTTGGTGATGATGAAACCACCTTGGCGGAAATTTCAGCCATAGAAGCCGTGGTGAATTTAGTCAGTCAAGATCCGCAGGCAATTAGTTTGGCGGACAAAAAAGATTTATGCCATCACTATGCCAATGTATTGCAAGAGGTATCACCCCAAATTGTCAGTACTTCGGTGCGTTATGGGGACTGTACCCAACAGGTTTTTTTAGTAACTTCTGAAGGGACTTGCATCGAACAGACTTGGGCCGATTGGGAAATGCGGTTTGGGGCGACGGCTCGGAATGGGGATCAGGTGCAAACAGGGCGCGAAACCATTGGCTCGCGGCGCGGTTATCAGGATTTATTAAATTTAGAAGCGTCAGTCAAAGCCGCTGCGGGACGAGCCGTATCAGCCCTAACTCTGCCAGTGGTGACTGGGGGCGTGTATACGGTGGTGATCGATCCGATTTTGGCAGGATTGTTTGTTCATGAGGCTTTTGGGCATTTGTCGGAAGCAGATATGCTCTACGAAAATCCCGATATGTTAGAGACGATGTATCTGGGGCGGCGGTTTGGTAACAGCGATCTGCAAATTTTTGATGGGGCGGCTCCGGCGGGGCATCGCGGTAGTTATGCCTATGATGATGAGGGTGTGGCGGCCAGTACGACCCAACTGATTGCCGATGGGGTTTTGGTGGGGCGGCTCCATTCTCGCGAAACCGCTGGCAAACTGGGCGAACTACCCACCGGTAATGCCCGTTGTTTGGATTACCACTATTCGCCTTTGGTGCGGATGACGAATACTTGGATTGGGCGCGGTAATACGGCGGTGGCAGATTTAACCAGTGATATTTCGGTGGGGGTTTATGCCAAAAACTGGCAAGGGGGCATGACAAATGGCGAAATGTTTACGTTTACTGCTGGAGAAGCGTGGATGATTCGCGGTGGGCAAATCGCCGAGCCGGTCAGAGATGTGACGCTTTCGGGCAATGTGTTTCAAACTTTGGCGGATATTGAAGCCATTGGCGATGATTTTGGTTGGGATGAGTCGGGCGGTTGTGGCAAGGGCGGCCAAAACGGTTTAGCCGTGGGCTGTGGTGCGCCCAGTTTGCGGATTCGTAACGTGGTGGTTGGTGGTGAAGCAGAGGGTGCGGCGGCATGACCAGCGTAGATCCTGTGGGTGATGATCATTCTAAAACTAGTCGGAACAGTGCTTCACCACCATCAGAATCACCATCTGAGGCTAAGCCCCATATTTTGATTGTGGAAGATGATGTCCGCATTAGTCAGGCATTACGGCTTTTCATGAGGGTTTGGGGTTATCAAGGTACGGTGGTTAATAGTGGTGATTTTGCCTTAGATTATTTTCATAGTTGTTTCCCTAGTCAAGAGGCGCAACGCACTCCGGCTTTAGCGGTGGATCTAGTTTTGATGGACATTAAACTACGGGGAAATTTAGATGGTATTGAAACGGCACTAAAAATTCATGAGTGTTGTGATGCCCATGCTGTGCCACCAGTGCCGATTATTTACCTATCAGCTACGGACGAGCCAACGATTTTCGAGCGGGCAATCAGCACTAATCCCTACGGTTTTTTAAATAAGCCCATTAATTATGCCGATGTGCGTACCATGATTGCCTTAGCCCTGCACCGTCATCAACAGGAACGGCAACAAATTCAAAACTTTACTAGTGAAATCGACCAAGAGCGGGATCTGTATGATTTAAAGTCCCAGTTATTGGCGATGCTGCACCATGAGCTAGCCACACCTTTATCGGTGATTCGGCTCTTGGTTTGGCAATTTCAGAATAATGATCCGATACCATTTTTAGGACAAGGGCAGATCAACCAAAGGAACCAATCGGAAATCAGCTTGCCAGAGATTGCTTCAGCGGAGATGCGTTTAGTGGAATTAGCTAAACTGAATCGGATTGAACAATCTTTGCAGGATATTAACTGGTTGCTGGATCAAGTCAAGTCCATGAACCGCATGGAAAAAAATCAGTTGGCGGTCAATGGCGAAAAATTTATGGTAGTAAATTATTGTCGGGATCGGCTGCGATCTTTGGCTAATTTGCACGGCGGGAAATATAACCTAGAGGTTACCAGTACGGGGGATGAGCGTATTTTGTCCTTAGATCGGCAAATTCTCTGGCATATCCTAAGTAATTTAGTTTCTAATGCGGTGAAATATTCCCCCGAAAATAGTTTAATTAAAGTAGTGTTAGAATGCGATCCCGCTGGTTTAGAACTAAGGGTTACGGATCAGGGGATTGGCATTCCCGAAGATGAGCAAGAGCAAGTTTTTGCCCCTTTCAAGCGGTGTCGTAATGTCAATGGCTCGGAGCATCAGGGGGGCATCAAGGGTTTGGGCATGGGGCTTTATATTGTCAAACAAGCGGTGATCGCCCATCATGGTAAGGTGACATTGACTAGTAAACTAGGGCAAGGCAGCACATTCACCGTGTATTTGCCGAGTCTGGATGCAACGAAGGGTATTGGTGATGGAATTTGAGCCTGCTTATAACCGCTATGCCATCGCGTCCTTAAACCAGCGTTTAGGGGCACTGATTGTGGACTTTTTAAGCTGTTGGTTTTTGGCGGAATTGTTGCAGGCGATTTTGACGATTACCACTTCAGCCACGTTGCAATTTTTCGCTTTTTTGGTGATGTGGGTAATTTTTCGGGTGTTTATAGCAGCGAAGGCGCAGGGACAGACCTTTGGGCGCTGGCTGATGAGTGTGCGGATTGTCGATGCCCAATATGGACGCACGGCAACAGTGGGGGCGCTGTTTGCTCGTGAAGCGGTGGTTTTTATTTGCTCTTTAATTTTACTCAAAACGATTACTTCCACTTTAATTGTGTTCGCTTGGATTCCCTTTGTGGCGGATGCAGCCCTTGCCATTGCCGACGGTGAAACGCGCCAGACGATTCATGATCGCTTAGGGGGCACGATTGCGATTCAAAGCCGTAGAGGATTCGCATTACCGACGAAAATCACGAATTTTCTCAATCAAGCGGGGGAGAAAGCAGCCGAATTTTATGGAGATCGGGAAGATGAACCTTTAGGGAAACAACGGCGTAATAGCAGAACTGGTCAAAGTAATCGGGAATGGGAGAATCCTAATTCTCGGTCGGGACGTGCTCAGTCGGGTAGATCACAATCTTCAAATAATCGGCGACGTTATGCCCAGCGAGATTTATGGGATGATATGGCGGCCAGTAATCAGGATAATTTTAGCGATGATGGGGATAATTGGGATGATTCTAGTTCCATTACGCCACCACCACAGCAACGGAATGATTCTCGTACTGGTTCGAGTCGGTCGTCTGGTTATCGCGATGAGGAGCGAGGGAATGATTTTCGCGCTAGTAGCTTTAATGATATGAGTTCGGATCTAGATCAAGAAGACGATTTTAATTCTAATAATGATAATTGGGATCAGGAACCTCCGCCACAGCCTTCGGCGCGTCGTCCGAGGCGGGGGAAGAGACCGAGGGGGTAG
>JBAXSK010000262.1:0-5424 GCA_037130765.1 Pseudanabaena sp. ELA607 | reverse complement strand
TAAGAGATCTCAAGCGTTTACTAGCTATATATTACCCTATATAAATCACTATTTTGGGCTTCAGCAAATTGAGTCTGATCGCGTTGGTACTAAACAATCGGCGATCTCTCTTGCTTGAGGATGCTGATTATGATGGGCATTCGCTGTTAATGTTACAGAAAAATGCGGTTGCTCTCAATCAGAAGGTTGAGATTAAGTTTTCAGCGATCGCTACATTTATCCGTCCTTATGGCTTATGCCCGACAACTTCTATGCGTATCCCACAAAACCTCAACTTTTCCTTTTTCCTTGACATACATCATGGCTCGACAACCTCGCAAACTCATCTCTGGCTATTGCTATTACGTTACGGTGCGGTGTAATAATCGTGAATTTCGTTTATTTCGTGATGAATGTCGCGAAGTTCTGCTCTTTTCTATTCAAAAGTGTAAAGATAAATTTGGGTTTAAGCTTTATGCGCTGTGCATCATGAGCAATCATATCCATTATTTGATAGAACCATTGCAGCCAGAGGATTTACCTAAGATTATGCATTGGTTGAATTGGTACACTGCTATGTGTTTGAACCAGATGATGAATCGTACTGGGCATTTTTGGGAGAAGCGCTATCACAGTACGGGGTTTGCGAATACGGATATGTGGCGTGCTTTGAATACGTTACGCTATATCCATGCGAATCCGAAGGCGGCGGGAATGCGTGCGGGATTTTTTTATGACTATAGCAATTATGGAACCTATGACCGTTTAACCGATGATGGGCTGACGCAATGGCATCCTGCGTTTTTGATGTTGGGTGCGATGTTGGAGATTTGTGCGGCGAAATATCGTAAGTTTTGTCAGAAGTATAAGCCAAAGCCGAAACCTGAGAAGCGAAATTATTGGGGTACGAAGCTGTTGGCGAATTTAAAAATTAAGGGTAAGACGGGAAAGGGTTGTCGAGGTCAGAAGTCTTTGTGGGATGAGTGGGAGAAGCCTGATGAGGAAATTCGTAAAGTTGCTGAAAAATTTGTAATAGCAAATTGCTATGATCTCAAGGCGGCTTGCCAGAAATTTTCGGGAAAGAGGGGCGATGATGGAGAGGAGGCTGGTGACAGGTAACGAAACGCTCTTGATGCTGATTATGCTGTAGGAAATTGTCGGTTTACAAAAACTAATAGAAGTGTAAACGCTTTATGGTTTACACTTCACAAGTCTTGATGTTAGATATCAAATGTTTGTTAGATATCACCTCTTTTTTTCAATCATCGCTAGATAAATTACTCTAAATCAATCGCTGGATGCAGCCCTCCCCTCCTTCTTTCTAATTCCGGCGAAGTTGTTGTTTCCTCTTTATTACTCTGCGGTAAAGTTGTTGTTGATTGTTGTTGCTGCGGTATGTTACTCTGCGGTAAAGTTGTTGTTGGATCTAGATCTATTCCTAAGATATCCTCCCCTATCGATGCCTCAATCAATATTATCGCATCCTCTTCCGGAGTTGCAATCTCGTTGCCCCCGGAGTTGCGATCAGGTTGGAGTTGGCCCACGGGGGTGGTGGAGACGAGTTGGCGTTCTGTATTTTGGGGTTGGAGTTGGTTGTTGGTTGTGGTTTGCGGTGGACTGTCAGAACCAA
This sequence comes from Pseudanabaena sp. ELA607, assembly GCA_037130765.1. Taxonomy (GTDB): domain Bacteria; phylum Cyanobacteriota; class Cyanobacteriia; order Pseudanabaenales; family Pseudanabaenaceae; genus JBAXSK01. The sequence continues at coordinate 3,815 of JBAXSK010000262.1, read as the reverse complement.
TGTTGGATCGTGCGTTAGCGCTCAAGTTAAATGTGAAAAGAGCGGTGGTAAAAGCTCCTACGCAGATGGAGAATACGAGGGAGGATTGTCCCAATTTCTTTTTATTTTTTTCTGGTGAATCTGGTCTTGTTTCCATAAAAGTAAAAGCTCCTACGCAATGTAACGGACTATTTTGAGACACACAATACTTTGTATGGAGTAAGATTGTCAATGATTTTTTATATTGGAAGATACAGCCTGTTGAGGTTTTGGGGGATACGCATAGAATAGGATGCACAACCTATTTGTCAAGGTTTATGGTGTGATACTCTTTCCATCAACAGGCTGTAATTTGTCAAATTAGATTTTATCTCCCGCAATCTTTTAGATTAGGTAATTTAATCTTGATGAAACTATAAGTGCAGCATCGTCTGGGATATTGCTGATATTTGTGAGATACCATTTACAGAAATCAATAGCTTTCTCAATTAGGTTAAAGTTTTCGGAAAAGAGGGGTGATGATGGAGGGGAGGCTGGTGACAGGTAACGAAACGCTCTTGATGCTGATTATGCTGTAGGAAATTATCGGTTTACAAAAACTAATAGAAGTGTAAACCATAAAGCGTTTACACTTCGACAATCCTTGATGTTATAGTTTCGACTTCATGTTCTTGGCGCGACGCGAGCTCTTCTACAAAAATTTTCACCCATTCGTTGGAAACATTCCTCGTCAGTCATTGGTTTAGCTGGGGGTTTCCGGTTGCGGACTTCTGGGTTTCTTCGCGGCTCTGGCGGGTTCGCGCTCTCTTTATTGAGAAGGGGTTCTTCTGGCGGGTTCGCGCTGGCGGGAGTGGGTTGTTGTGGGAGGAGGTTGTCGGTTGGATATTGCTGCGCATCTGGTATATTCGGCGCATCGATATTTAACCTGTTTCCGTAGCAATCTGAAAATGTGAAAAGAGCAGTGGTAAAAGCTAAAGCTCCTACGCAGATGGAGAATACGCGGGAGGATTGTCTCAATTTTTTTTCTGGTGAATCTGGTCTTGTTTCCATAAAAGTAAAAGCTCCTACGCAATGTAACGGACTATTTTGAGACACACAATACTTTGTATGGAGTAAGATTGTCAAAAGATTTTTTTGGTCTGTGATTTATAAAAACTCTATCACTATAAACTTTCCATTTGGTTGCAGGGCAGTAGCCGTTTCTTATTGGAAGATAGAGCCTGTTGAGGTTTTTGGGGATACGCATAGAATAGGATGCACAACCTATTCGTCAAGGTTTATGGTGTGATACTCTTTCCATCAACAGGCTGTAATTTGTCAGATTAGATTCTATCTCCCGCAATCTTTTAGATTAGGTAATTTAATCTTGATGAAACTATAAGTCCAGTAGTGGACAGACACAGCTAATTTGATGCTTTATAAGAATTTGGATATGTTTACGCAGTAAGCTTTCAACCTAAAACATACTGCACTATTTTAGCCCTGTCCGTCCACTACTGGACTTTAACGGGCGTGTCGGTTCGGTATAACGGTGTAGTTGTGCGGCGGCAGACAACCTCAAACTCTCACCGATAACCTCTGTACCGTCCCCTCCAACGCAGTGTTAGCCTGCTGACCAACTCGCAGAAATGCAGTATTCATACAAAGCTTTATTACAATTTCGTTTTCTTACGATTTCCGAATGAATCTTTGAGTAGCCGAGAACTTTCATGGAATCAGAAATTAAAGCGGCTGTATCAACCATGTTACCGAAAAAGATTGAGTTACCAACAATATAGTGAAGTTCAGCCCCATTCTCCAAAATAGATCTGATTGAACTCAAATGTAAGTGCATATCATGAAAGTATTTCAAAACATAAATTGCCAAAAGGTGCGAGTTTTTGCCTTCAGACACCTTTATTTTTTCTACAGTTGAAAAGATGGCTTCTGGTAGAGATTTTTCTTCTATAGCCCAAAAATTAAGGCGACTAGTCGCAATTCCCCAAGTTCCACCGATAGCCAACCAATCTAGTTCACCAGCCTCTTTTGCCTCGTCTATAAATTTTGTCCAGTACATATATGGACGAAGTTCACGAATATAGCTCATTCGATTGGGATAAGGAGGCGAAGTTATTACCTTATTTATCCTAAGATCACCTAGATTGTTTATATTCCGAGCATCTACTCTTAGTACTTTGGCATTGCCAAGAATATGTTTTTCCGCAGCTTTGAGTATAAATTCTAGAATGCTTAAAAAAAGCCCTTCTATACAATCAATATTATGATTAGTTACTGTGTCACTAAATGACATAGAAACATGATTAAAAGCTGCCGATGAAGTTTCAATTATTAAGCGACAGAATGCAATCCAAACAATACTGTATTCATCATTCTCTTCAGGTTCTCCAAATTGTCTTACTAGAGCCATTCTCAGGGATGCAAGAACTTTGAGGGTATAACTAGACCACCATCGCTCAATATTGAATATTTTGGGTATCCAGTTATCTTGGTTTACCTGACTTTTATACTCTTTCAAAGCCTGCCATACTCTTTCACGAATATCTAGTAATCCGTCTTCGTTATAATTCCGATATTTAGCATTTCCAAGCCAAACAAGAAACGGGTTGATATCAAATGAAAACGCTTGGTTACCTCGTTCAGCAGCAACAAGACCTGTCGTAGCCGTCCCAGAAAAAGGGTCAAGAATAATCGCTCCTGTATCTACTGAAGACAAGAGGTTTTCAACAAGTTTGACTCCATAGGCTGGCGTAAGTCGAAGCCATCCATGTCGTCCAAGACTGCGGTTAGCTTTGAAAGTATATTCAGATCTTTGTTGGACAGGAGATCTCATCACTCTGCCCTAAGTAAAATTTCTAAAGTGCTGTAAACTTCGCTTTTGATGACTTCAGAATTTCGATCAAAAAAATTTTCTAAGTCATAGCCCAATACTTCCTTGGAAAAAGCAAATAGCGAAACTTGACTACTACCTGACGTTGTGCCAATGATTATTCCCCCACGACTATTCCGATAACGTAGCACCAAGTCTGAATCAATCTGGGATGAAAAGATCGCAAAGACTGGCAGATAGCCGTTTGCCCAAGCAACAGCAATATTATCTATATCAGCATTCTGTCTCTTGCTATCTTTGCTTTTATATCCCTGTCGGACTTCAAACACGGCTCCATTTAGGGGTGCAGGAACACTAAGTAATGCACTGTAGTCGGCTATCCACTGAATGACTCTAGCTCTAACTTCAGGATTCCGTATTTCGTTCAGTTCTAGCCGTGCATCCAACGATAAAGTTTTATTTTTGTCATTTTTGGTTTTGGTAACGTAAGACCAGAGGGCGTATCTTGGATCTTCATATTGCGCTTGGTCAATTATTATTTGTCTGAATAGGTTTTCACAGCCTTTCCCAATCTGTCTGTAAATTGAGGTCATCCCCCCTGCGGCTTTATGGGCAGCATACATCAAGTCTGAATCAAGACCAATCCATGAATAGAATGGGTCTGCTCCATAGATTGATAAAAATCTTGATAGATCTAGTCCTTCCTCTCTATTGCCTAGACCAAATTTGGGCTTGTATCGTCTGCATACCTTTATAGGGTCTAAAAATCTCTTGAGGTAAAGGCTTTCATCTGTCACGGCAAATTTCACACTTTTTATCTGAATCAAAGCATTATAGCGTGAACTTAGTCCAGTAGTGGATAGACACACCTAAAATAGTGCAGTATGTTTTAGGTTAAAAGCTTACTGCGTAAACATATCCAAATTCTTATAAAGCATCAAATTAGCTGTGTCTGTCCAGTAGGGTGCGTTAATGGAATGTAACGCACCTGTCGAATATAAAAAATATC
>JBAXSK010000261.1:0-5433 GCA_037130765.1 Pseudanabaena sp. ELA607 | reverse complement strand
GTCGAGGGGCGCTCGATGTCGTTACAAAGCTCAGTGTGCTTCCGATGCAATAGCACACCCTATACTCGTCCGCGAGTTAGGGCTGGGAGTCGTCACTCAATGTCACCATAACGCCACGGTGTTGGATCGACAGATTCACCTTGGACATACAAACCCCAGTGCAAATGGGGCCCAGTCGCTGCACCCGTACTACCCACCTCGCCAATCATCTGACCTGCGGCTACTGCCTCCCCTGGTTGGACAGTGATTTTGCTCAGATGCAGAAAAATACTCAAGACACCTTGACCATGATCAATGCCCACAGTATTGCCGTGGAGCCGAAATCCTTGGTCTACATACCCAACTAAACGCACTACACCGCCAGCCGGTGCAATCACTGGCGAACCGTATCCACCACCATAGTCTACACCACGATGGTAATAATCTTCAGCAAATACTCCGTTATAATATCGCCTCACACCAAAACCCGTGGTGATTTCCCCTTCATTAGGGCGCATAAACTTACCTTGCCACATTTTCTCTGGGGTCACAATGCGTTTGAAGGCTGAGACTTGATCCCATTCAGCGTCGGTGGGTTCTAAGCCATTGCCAGAGTCATCAATCCACAGACTTTGGGTCGGAAATTCCCGATTAGCTAGGGTAAAGTTGATGGACTGACTGGCGGCATTGCCATGATTTATCACTAATTGCTTAGCTCCCGGACTATCAAGGGGCGTGGTGGGAATTAAGGCCCGCCAAGTTGCTGTAGCGTTATTGATCGTTTTAAGGGGAAATGCGGGATAAACTTTTTTGCCCAGGGTAATCTGGGGTGAGGCTTGAGGGCTGGGTAAGTTAGAGCCATGATCTTTTTTGATCAGGACAGATAGCGTATCGCCTAATTGGGGATTAGGGGGTCTGAGAGTCGGTTTAGACGCGGTGGACATCTGTGATCTAAGGCTAGAACCGTCATCAGGGACAGCAATCGCAGCGGGGAAGCCATACCCGATAATTTGTGCCAGCAGAGGCACTACCACCACTAAGCCAAGGGTCAACAAACCTAAACCTATAGCCCTGATGCCAGGTTTTGCCCAACCTCTCGCCCCAGTGGTGATAATTTGGCTTCGGCTTCTGATCCTTGAGCTTACCAAAGACCCAAAATGATGGCTCATAAAGCTTGCTAATCTTTGCATAGAGCAAGTATCTCCAAGTAACAACAGCAAAAAATCAATTGTGCGAAAATAATTCCCCCTATAGTTAAACAATTTAGTTAAGTCATCAGTAACTAAATAACTAATTGCATCAGTTAACTACAGGGGGATTGGCTTGTCATTCCCAGAATTTCAGCGCACTGGCACAATTCCAGTTGACTCAAACTAAGGAATTAACGGCATCGTAATACTAGTCGTGTATTGATCATAGGCGGTGTTTAAATTATTGCCGTAGAGAGCCTGGAATTTATAATTTTTATAAGCTTCCGGCACTTTGGCATAACGTTGTAACGCAGCTTCTTTGGTGATGGCTTGACGTTTCCACTCGATAGCCAAACGCTCTAGGGCATTGAAATAAGCCTGCTGCTCTTGGGTGATTTCCATGTTACCAATGTCGCCATGACCAGGCACAACTCTGGCTTCAGGATAGGTCACCAACATCCGGTATAAACTGCCCTGCCATTCCCGTAAGTCACCGTCGCCAGTGTAAGGAATGCGTTTGTTAAACACCATGTCGCCCGTAAACAGTACCTTGGCATCAGGCACATAGGCCACAAGGTCTGTGCCCGCCGAATGTCCTTCCATGCGCTCTAACCGCACCATGCGATCGCCTAACCACAGGTCAGTTTGGCTATTGACAATCACATCGGGGGGGGTAATTTCAGGGAAATCTTTCAAATTACCGCGCCGACCGACGATGTATTCCCGAATCAAACCGCGACCGACAATGGGCACACCCACTTTTTTAAACGCCGCATTACCGCCGGTGTGGTCAAAGTGATAATGGGTATTGACCACATAACGAATTGGTTTATCGGTCAGCTTTTTGACTGTGCCTAAGACCAATTCCCCCAATTCAGGAGTTTGGAAAGGATCAATTACCAATACAGCCTCGGAACCGATGATAATGCCGCCATTACAAATCGCAATCTGGTTGCCCTTGGGCGGAAAATCCGTCGAAGCAATCAAACCATAAACCCCAGGAGCCAATTGCTCTAGCTTTAAGCCAGCACTTTGGAGAGTTATGGCGGTTGATTTTGCCGCTGGGGAAGGAGTCGGAGTGGGATTCGTTACCGCCGCAGGAGTCGATGAGGGGAGCTTAGGATTTTTGCTGTTGCTAATACCTTGGGCGGTCACTGAATGGGTCATAAACCAATCGCTGCCACCGATCATGCCCAAGCACAGGGCAATCATCAAGGTTAGAGAAAATAACCAAGATCCCCAGCGCAAGAGACGGCGGCGGCGTTGGCTTTGCCTTTTTTGTTGTTTGAGTTTTTGTTGAAGTTGACTGAACATAGCTCACATTAAATAAAAACAAGCAGGGCAATTAGTGGAATTGGGATCAAGTCTAGGCAAGCATTGAGGGGGATCTCCCCCAGTTGGGCAGGAGATTACTTAGCTTTACCTAAACCATCAAGACTAGCCTCAATCATACCCGTCTCGGCATCTTGATGTAGGGTGAAGCCTAACTTACGGCACAGATGAATCATGCCATCATTGCCGGACAAAATCGTCCCAAGGATGCGCTCAATGTGTTCATCTTTAGCTACGGCAATTAGTTTGTGCATTAAAGCTGTGCCTAAACCTTGGCATTGATACTGATCCCCGATAATCAAGGCAAATTCAGCATCTTGACAGCCGTGCAATTTGCTTAACCGCGCCACGCCAAATAAATGATGATTGCCTTCGGTATCATGGTGATCCGCTACGATCAGCATTTCCCGATCATAGTCAATAAAACAAACCCGCGCTAAACGTTCATGGGCAATACGTTGCTGGAGTTTCACCTGATGGGCATAACGCAAGTAGACGCTTTCAGCCGATAAACCTTCGTGAAATGCCACCATCAATGGCTCATCTTCGGGGCGAATTGGTCTAAGGGTGACGGTTTGGCCACCTTTGAGCGTCCAGTCTGCGATATAGTTAATCGGATAAGGGCGAATCGCTAAACGCCGAGGATGGGTGACGAGATCAGCGGTGGGATGCAAAATCACCCGCGCATCAAGGGCTAAAATCTGTTTGTCCGACAATAGCAGGGGATTGATTTCGATTTCCTTGATTTGGGGCTGTTCTACAACTAATTGGGAGAATTTAACCAAAAGTTGGGATAAAGCTTCAATATCTACGGGATCTCTGCCTCTAACTCCTTGCAGTGCCTTGTAAATGCGGGTTTGTTCCATCATCCGCCGCGCTAGGGTGGTATTTAATGGCGGTAAAGCTAGGGCACTATCCCTAAAAATTTCCACCAATTGCCCGCCGCTACCAAACAACATCACCGGCCCAAATTGCTCATCTTGGCTACAGCCCACAATGGCTTCATAACCCGATAGATTAGCCATTGGTTGCACGGTCACACCCAGAAATGCCCCTGCTACATTCGCCACCCCACCAGCAATGGCATCATAGGCAGCGCTCACCGCTTCAGCATCGCGCAGATTCAGTTTTACGCCGCCCACATCGGTTTTGTGAGTAATGATGTGAGAATGTAATTTCAACACTACGGGATAACCCATAGTTGCCGCTAGACTTACCGCCGCCTCTGCACTGGTGGCGATTTCCGTCGGCACTGTGGGAATGCCATAGCTAGCTAGTAATGCCTTAGCTTCATATTCCGACAACAACAAGCGATCGCCCGAAGCCGCCTCATCGATAATCGCCCTAGCTTTAGCCCGATCCGGAGCCGACTCGTGATCTGCTGCTGGTAAAGATGGCGTTTCGTAAATGCCCCGCAAATTATAGGCATACTGCCACATATAGTTAAATGCCTGGGCCGCCGCATCGGGATAGGCAAAGGATGGCACATTCCCAGAAGTCAGTTTATGCCGCCCGGGAGTCACATCTGCGCCACCCATCCAACAAGCCAAAATCGGTTTGGTACTGGTACTGACATATTGGGTGAGTAATTCAGCAGTACGAGCGGGATCGGTCATGGCTTGGGGCGTGAGCAGCACCAAAAAACCGTCAATGTTTTCGTCCTGCAAGACGACTTCGAGGGTTTTGGCGTAACGCTCTGGCTCGGCATCGCCCAAAATATCAATGGGGTTGCTGTGGCTCCAATGTTTGGGCAAGAAAGCATTGAGTTTTTCTTTGGTTTCGTCCGAAATTACCGCCAATTGTCCACCGCCTTCGACTAGGGCATCGGTGGCAATCGTCCCAGGGCCGCCCGCATTGGTAATAATCGCCAAGCGGTTGCCACTAGGACGGGGATGTTTAGCTAGCATTTCCGTCATGTTAAACAAGTCAGTGGTGCTACTGACTCGCAAAATGCCACAGCGTCGAAATGCTGCATTCAAAGCCGCGTCACTGCCTGCTAGAGATCCCGTATGGGAAGCCACCGCCTTAGCCGCTGCATCACTGCGTCCAGCTTTGAGTACCACAATCGGTTTAGCTAAAGCCACTTCCCGCGCTGCGGACAGAAATGCCCGGGCATCACCAACGGATTCCATATATATGGCGATGCTTTGGGTGTGGGGATCATCGCCAAAGTATTCGATCAGGTCGCCCCAGTCCACATCGGCCATAGAGCCAATGGACACGAAAGCGCTAAAACCGACATTTTCCTGTAAGCTCCAATCGAGAATTGCCGTACAGAATGCGCCACTTTGACTGATAAACGCCACGTTACCACCGAGGGCGATTTTGCTGGCAAAAGTAGCATTTAAACCAATCAGCGGATTCATCAAGCCCAAGCAGTTCGGGCCAATGATGCGCATTTTGCCTGCTGCGGCGACTACTTCTTGTTCTAGGGCTAACCCTGCGGCTCCGGTTTCGCGGAATCCCGCCGAAATCACAATTGCTCCCTTAACCCCAGCGGCGGCACATTCCCTAACCAAATCGGGCACAGTCTTAGCGGGAGTGATGATAATCGCTAAATCCACCGGTTCGGGCACATCGGTAATGGTGGGATAGGCGCGAATGCCCAAAACGTTGCGGCGCTTGGGATTGATCGGGTAAACCGTCCCGCCAAAGGGATGACTAATTAAATTCCATAAAATCGTGCGACCGACACTGCCCTCCCGTTCCGTTGCGCCAATAATTGCCACCGACTGCGGGTGAAAAATGGCATGGAGCGGGTGATTTTGCAGCCCTAAAACATCATTAACTGAAGGAATAGCAGCCCCATGTAGGGTAAGAATTTCTGATTGAGACTGATTGCCAGCATTAGGGTTAGCTGCAACAGATTCTGAATTGAGATTGCTGATCATAAGATGCATTTAACACGCTCCGTCTTGACTGTAGTACTTTT
>JBAXSK010000260.1:0-5452 GCA_037130765.1 Pseudanabaena sp. ELA607 | reverse complement strand
AGCCAAGCCCCACCCAAAATTGCTAGACCACTTGTGGTTTCAAACTCGAAGGGAACAGGTGTGGATACAGTTGAAAAATTGGCGCTGAAAATTCTATCTATAGTTCCACTGGTTGTGGTCCCGGAAGTGAATTTTCCATTTGCATAAGTGTCACCGCTAAAAACGTACAAAAAACTGGTTGGGCTATCAACAACTGCGGTATATGTTACATTGTCAGCAAGGATCAATCCTCCTGTAAATGTCCACTTCACACTCGCATTAGTAGCATAGAAACTACTTATAGTAGTGTTGGTAGAACTACCTACTAATGTACCGCCATTACCCTCACCAAGATAAATACTTAGTTGTGTACCCAACGCTGAAGTAGCAACACCTGAGCTCCCAAAACCAAATGTCCAATCGTTTAGTTGGATATTTGCCCCAGTACCGCCAGTTGGGTCGTTGATAAAACTTTGCCCCCCATAAGCACTGTTATTACCACTCACAGGTGAACCATTACTAATGGTCAAATTGATTGCAAAAGCTGAGTCGGAAACAGCTATAGCACTTGCAAGGAGGGCAATTACCCCCCCATTTTTATTAAATTTTCAGGCTTAGTCTTGATCACGGTTTTCCTCTTAGGTTGTTTATTTTCACTAATATTTCAAGTATTCAAATTGCCATGTCCTATCTTTTCATGGACTTGCTGAGATAGGCATAACAAAAGAGTAACAGACCCGTTTTTTTATGACAACAACTGAAGCCAAACCAAATTCAAAATTTCAATTGCTTTTAACAAATTCTCGGCAATTGCTCTCCGCTCAGCATCTCTAAAATGCGATCAGCACCGATGCGGCTTTTGAGGATCACCCGCCCTCTGGGTAAACCGAATGATAAATCTAGAATCCCTGAGGTCAGCTCTGAGTTAGATAAAGATTCAGGCAAATCTGCTACTGTACCGATCCTGCTAGCCGTGGGCTGAAATTCTTGCAATATTGCCAGCGCCTGATCAGCACAGCTAGGGGCAACAATCGCCATAAAGCGCCCCTCATTAGCGATATACAAAGGATCTAGCCCTAATATTTCGCAGACCCCTTGCACTTGCTCAGGAATATTAATAGCCATTTCATCAATGGCGATCGCCACCCCCCGCGCCGTAGCAATTTCATGTAACGTCGTGGCTAGCCCGCCTCTAGTCAAATCCCGCAGACAATGAATTTCGATCCCAGCCTCTAGCAAAGCCAAAACCGCCCCCACCACCGGAGCCGAATCGCTTTCTAGACTAGTTTCAAATTCAATGCCTTCCCGCGCCGCCATAATTGCGATGCCATGCCGCCCCAAATCGCCACTCACTAAGACCATATCCTCCGGCTGCACTGACTGAGGCTGAATCTGCTGATCATGTTCTAAAACCCCGATTCCTGTCGTATTAATGAAAATTCCATCACCTTTACCGCGATTGACCACTTTAGTATCCCCAGTCACGATGGTGACCCCACAAGCCGCCGCCGCTTTTGCCATCGACTGCACCACCTGAATTAATGTGGTCATGGGCAAACCTTCTTCAAGAATAAAACCCACACTTAAATAGAGGGGTCTGGCTCCGGCCATGGCCAAATCATTCACCGTGCCATGAACTGCTAAAGAGCCAATATCGCCCCCTGGAAAGAATAACGGTTGCACCACATAGGAATCTGTCGTCATGGCTAACCTTGCCCCCGCATATTTAGCCAAACCAGTTAAAATCGTCGCATCATGTTGGCTGCTGGCAGTAGATGGGGCATTAGTTGGAGATTGAGTACCACTAAATGCAGGCAAAAACACATGATCGATTAGCTGATGCATCAGCCGACCACCGCCACCGTGGGCTAACAGGATATGGGGATAATTTTGTAAAGGGGTGGGACAATTCACGGATACGGCAGAAATAAGCGGCGAATCTGACATATAAATTTCTGAGATTCCTATCATGGTACTAAATGACTCTAACGCCGATAACGATAATATGCCGCACAAGCCCCTTCCGAGGATACCATCGGCGCACCAAGGGGATTTTCAGGATTGCACACTCGACCAAAGGAAGGGCAACTAGGGGGCTTAGCTACCCCTTGTAAAATTAAGCCACTAATGCAGTCCCCTTCTACCGGTTCCGATGATGTGCTGCTGTCATTAGTGACTATTTCTGCTTGTAGATTTGGCTCTAGGCAAGCATTGGCTAAACCAAACCGCTGCATCGCATCAAACCGCTGATATTCTGCCCGCAACCCCAAACCGCTACGAGGAATCAACCCCAAACCCCGCCAATATTGATCCGTCACCTCGAAAACCCGTTGTACCAAATTCTGCGCCGTTAAATTTCCCTCAGAGCGCACCGAACGGGCATATTGATTCACCACTTGGGCTTGCCCTGATTCTAGCTGTTGCACACACAGATAAATGCCCTGCAAGACATCGATTGGCTCAAACCCCGTCACCACAATTGGCACACCATAGCGGCTGGCAATCGGCGGATATTCCCCATAACCCATCACCGTACACACATGACCTGCCGCCAAAAAACCCTGCACCTGACAATGGGGCGCAGCTAAAATCAACTCCATCGCCGGAGGAACCAATACATGGGAAGCCAACAGCGCAAAATTAGTAATCTGGCGTTGATCTGCTTGATACACAGTCATCGCCGTAGCCGGAGCCGTAGTCTCGAAGCCCACCCCAAAAAATATCACAATCTGATCAGGATTTGCTGCGGCAATCTGTAAGGCATCTAAAGGAGAATATACGGTGCGGACATCTGCCCCCAAAGCCTTGGCACTGAGTAAATCCGCTGGTTGATCGGGGATTTGCCGCAAACCGGGCACCCGCAACATATCACCAAAAGAACATAAAATCACCTCCGGACGCAAAGCCAAGGCGATCGCCCGATCAATCATTGCCCCATCGGTGACACATACCGGACAACCAGGCCCATGAATTAGATTAATTTGGGGTGGTAATAAAGTATCAATGCCATATTTGACAATAGCGTGGGTCTGGCCGCCACAGATTTCCATGATTGACCAAGGCTGGGTGACAATCTCATGAATCGCCGCCGCATATTTTTGGGCCAAGTCCCGATCCCGATATTCATCCACAAATTTCATTACTGCATCCCTTGTCCAGCTTGTATTAGATCCCCCACTTCATCAAAGAGGTCAGAGATCTGAGGAGTTACAAGTTTCTTACACATATCAGACAAGCTAGCAGCAAAAAACGCCAAAACATTGGATCAAAATCCGCAGAATCAATTTCCTAGCCACAGATTCAGCCTAAATCTAGATCAAACCCATATAAATCAACCCTGTAACGAACTCAACCAAATGTTGCAATTCGTAAAGTAACATTAAGGATGCTTGAAGGAGGGGTAGATGTCAGTGGTATCTTGACATTGATAACAAGGCGTTATTCTTAAAATTTGGGAGAACATCTCAATGTCTGAAACCGAAGTCAAAAAGCCCTCTGGCAAAACCCCAATCTGGGGTGGTAGCACAGGCGGCTTGCTGTCTGCTGCCTATACCGAAGAAAAGTATTTGATCACTTGGGAAAGCCCCAAAGAACAAGTATTTGAAATGCCCACTGGTGGTGCAGCAACCATGGTAAAGGGCGAAAACTTGCTCTACTTAGCCAAAAAAGAGCAAGCCTTAGCCTTAGGTACGCAACTGCGTAAATTCAAAATCACCAACTACAAGATCTGGCGCGAATTTCCTAACGGCGACCAAGTATATCTCCATCCTCAAGATGGCGTATTCCCTGAAAAGGTAAATGCTGGTCGCGTGTCGGCAAATAGCGTTGGTCGTAAGATTGGCGACAACCCCGAGCCTATTGCTGTGAAGTTCACTGGCAAAAATACTTACGATGCCTAGTTAGTTTGAGGTGGCAACAAAGACACTGTGGTTTCATGGTGGCATAGTTGTGCCGAAAACGTGATGCTTTGACGGTTTGAACACAGGTTTAATTCGTGGCATTAAGCTAGGTTGGTCATTGACTAAATTGGTCTTATTTTTATCTCCTAATTTTGTTTTAACGAAGGGGTTAGCTGTTTGGCTAGCCCTTTTGTTTTGGCATTTATTGGGTTATTTACTGGAGTATTCAACCACTAAAGCTCAAAGCTAAAATAGAATCGTCCGCTGAGAGCTTCATCTTAGATCTTCATATTTTCACCAGCTTTGGCTATGTATAACTTTACTTTCCAAAATCCCGTTAAAATTCTCTTTGGCAAAGGACAAATCGCCAATATTGCTACCAAAATTCCTGCCCATGCCAAAATCCTTTTAACCTATGGCGGTGGTAGCATCAAAAGCAATGGAGTTTATGCCCAAGTCCAAGCGGCTCTAACCGGACGGGAACTGCTCGAATTCGGGGGCATCGAACCTAACCCCACCCTGGAAACCTTACTGCAAGCTGTTGAGCTAGTCCGCACTGCTAAAGTTGACTTTTTGCTGGCAGTGGGTGGTGGTTCTGTTTTAGATGGCACGAAATTTATTGCTGCTGCGGCTAACTTCGCGGGCGATCCTTGGGATATTCTGGCTAAGCAAGCTTCTGTAACCAGTGCCATTCCCCTCGGCGCAATTTTGACCTTGCCTGCGACTGGTTCCGAAATGAATGGTAATTCTGTAGTCACCAAAGCTACAACCAAAGAGAAGCTCTATTTTCATAGCTCCCTTGTTTTACCGCAATTTTCTGTACTTGATCCGGAAACCACGTTCTCTTTACCGCCGCGCCAAGTGGGTAATGGCATTGTGGACGCTTTCACCCACACGATGGAACAATATCTCACCTATCCGGTGAATGCGCCGCTGCAAGATCGCATGGCAGAAGCAATTCTCAAAACCTTGATCGAAGAAGGTCCCAAAGCTTTAGCCAATCCCACGGATTACGATGTGCGGGCTAATTTGATGTGGGCGGCCACTATGGCTCTCAATGGTTTAATTGGTGTCGGTGTGCCCCAAGACTGGGCTACCCACATGATTGGCCACGAAATCACCGCCTTACATGGTTTAGATCATGGACAAACTCTCGCCATTATTTTGCCCACGGTGATGGAATTTAAACGTGCCGGTAAAGAAGCCAAACTCTTACAATATGCGGAACGGATTTGGCAAATTACCGATGGTTCTCCAGATGAACGAATCACCGCTGCCATTAACAAAACCAGAGATTTCTTTGAAGCCGTCGGCGTGCCCACCCGTCTGGCTGCTTATAACATTCCTGCTGTTGATTTGCCCTTAATTACTCAACACTTAGGCAATCGCGGTGCAGTAGCCTTTGGTGAGCGCTCAGATATTGATCTCACAGCGGTAGATCAAATTCTCGCCATGAGTTTATAGTGCGATCACGGATTTTGTAGGTTGGGTTGAGGTCACGAAACCCAACATTACTTTTATTTCTCGCGTTAATTTTTTGGGTTTCACTTCATTCAACCCAACCTACTGCCACT
>JBAXSK010000026.1:0-27621 GCA_037130765.1 Pseudanabaena sp. ELA607 | reverse complement strand
CTCGGACACGATACTTGGGGGGTAGCTCCCTGGAAAAATATCTCCATGCCAAGCTCGAATTTAAATAAGCGCTCCTCTTCATAGTAAAGGGAGCGCTTGTTGTTTGATGGTGTGTGTTTATACTTGGACTAAAATTTATCTCATTTTTATTAAGCCGAAATCTCTCATCCAGAAAAGAAATTTCGGCTTAATTCTACTGTAGCTAACTACTTGGCGCTTGTTCGGGCATTAAACATTTGTCTGAATCGCAACCTGCTGGGCCAGCTTCGACTAATAAACCTTGGTCGTATTTCATCAAGGCAGTTTGGAAGTCACTGATTCGCCGCCTTTGGTGCATTTTGATTACTTCAGTTTCATAGGTGGCTTTGTCAATTGGTTCAAATGGCAGGCGCGGAAAAGTTTGTAAATCATCAAATCGGGCTAGTAGTGCTGAGGAAATATATCCTTCATCATTTTGGATAGTGCTGTGAATTACTGCTGCAAGAGGTTGAATTTCATGCTCCCTTAGCTCAATTGTAGAACTGGTGTTATGGGTGGTGTAATGCTTTTGGACTTGCATATAGAAATCAAACTGGGCTAAAGCATTAAACTGAGCAATTTCTACGGTATCAGCGCCGGATAAATTCGCCCAAGATACTTGTACGGGAATTTCCACTAACCATTCTGTACAACGGGGATCGAAGGGATCATTGAGTAAATTACCGTTTTCATCCTTATCTGATTGCGAAGGAATGACGCTATAGCCATAGTCAAGACAAGCTAAAGCTACGGGGTCGTTTTTACGGAAAGTGATGCGACGTAGGAACCGCTGCGCTTTAGGGGGATGCCAGCCGGGAGAAGCTCCAGTTAAGAGAGACTTAGTACCGCTTGGTTGTACTGTGGTGCAACGATTGGGACGATGTAAGTTATGTTTGTCGCAATAAGCCCAAACTGTTTGATGCACAATATCACGCCAACGATTGAGATAGGCTTGTTCTTTTGCTTTAAATGCTTGACCTTCTAAAGTTGCTGGTCGTCCGGCTTCCCACCAGCGCAACCACGGCATTCCAAATGCAGTCACAAAGAAATCGAATAGTCCTGTAAATGATACGCCAACAATGGGATCGATGGCACGGCTGTAATGATAACGTTCTTCTTGGAATTGGTGATTGAGTAAGACTGCGACAGAAAGAGCGCCAGCGGTAAAGGCTTCTTCTTGGGCAGTCATATCTTGGGGATCGAGTTGATTGAGATGAACTTCGGCAAGGTTACAAAAGAAGTTTGATCCGATGATTTCGCCGCAAGGATTGAGTCCATATCGCTGTAAACGATGTTCTAGCTCACGTTCACTTAAGTCAGGATAACGGCTTCTCAACCAATTTTTGGCATGATCAACTCCTTGCTCATAAATAGCCAGAAATTCGCGTTTCAGAGTGGGATTAGTGAGCAAATCGGCATTGGCTCTGGCAATGGCTTCTGGAGCGTACTGAATCGCTCCTTCACCAGAATAATATTGCTTAGTGACGGCAGCAATACACTCATCAAGACTCGGTTTATGATGGAAGACGCGGGTATGATTTGCCATGCGTAAAGCATCCCGTTCAGGGTCAATCCGCCATGAGCCATCTTCACCCTGCTGCCAGAGATTATCTTTCGCCACTGCTCCTAAACTATCGGTTTCATGGAATTGCCGCATTCCCGCACTACGTCTGACGTTGCCTGCGACAATTACCACCGCTGCTTCGTCAATTAGCAAACAGCATTCCACGGAGTTAAGCTTTCGACCCAGCGCTTTATTTAAAATATTGGCGCATCGGAAATAAAGCTCCGGTAGTTTGACGGGGTTGGCCACACCGCCAAAACCTTTGAGGGCTTCTCCGGCTGGGCGGACATCAGTAATATCGACACGAACGGTTACGGGCTGAGTCGTATCAAAGCGCTCGTCACTGGAGGCTTCGAGTAGGGCTTGGTAGGAACTGACCCAACCTTGGCGGCTGTCACCGACTTTGATGTATAAGGCATTAGCAGCAATGTCATGGGTGATGGTAGCCTCGCTATTTCGCGCCTCTGATGGTGTCTGCCCAATTTCACCGACCAACTCCACTACCAAATGATTACGAATGACGGGCAATTGTGCAATGTGTTGCGGTTCTAGGACTGCACCAGTGCCACAGCCTTGCATGGCTAAGTCCATCATCAAACCAAAGGCGTGCCAATCGACGACATTGGTACTAGTGCAATTGTATGCGCCGGAGTAATTTTCAGGCTGCTTTGACCATGCAGTGCCACCAACCCACAGCCAACGCCCTGAAGTCAGCGCTTTTAGTTGGGTTTGCATTTTGTGGATTAGTTGGGCTTGGTCGGAAGTTAGCTGCCCTAGGTCGCACAAACCTTGCAGAGTCCGGGCGCAAACCTCTGACCAACTTTCACGCACGCCACCAATTTTGCGGCTATAGGTACGAAAGAATACAGGGTAGGCAGTGGGGGCACTTTCAGGAAAAGAAGTGACCGGCTGCGGGCGTTGAATTTCTTGTACCATATTTGAGGCGATGTGCATATCTAGTGTTAAAAATACTCAAAAAATGCATTCTAACACTAGATTAACTAACTATCCTAGAAGAATAAGTTATAATTTATGATGCACGAGTTTAACAGGAAATTCCGAATTACCTATTAATTCGGATCGGGAATAGGTTTGATTGGGAATTAGATACTAGAAACTTGATTCAATTAGGCAAGAGTGAATTTGATCATGATTAATCTTGGCTGATGTAAAATCCACTCGTAGTAATTCAGTTTTGAGTAACTTGATTAGGGATTAATTAGGAACTGAGGAATTAGAACTGGCGACTTCCTTGATAATTCGATAGATTGGCTAGCTGGGGCAAACTTCTCGTACCAGCGTACATCCGTCCGTTAATTTCCCAAGATGGATAGCCCTTAACTCCTTTATCTTCACACAGTTGCGGTTGGGCATTGACTCCATTGGATGCACATTCAACTATGGTCAAAAAACTAACCGCTTGCCGACCGAAAAGCTGCTTCTGCTTATGACAATGGGGACACCAATAGGCAACATATAGCACTACTTCTTGTTTAGTGAGGTGTTTGGCTAATTCAATTGCTGCCGGTGAGGAATTGGTGGTAACAGCAGGCCCCGTTTTGCCTCTGGTTTGGGCGATTAAAGGACTAATGGAATTGGCAGGAGAAAACTTAGTAATTAAGTTGGGTAATGAGAATGTCTGACTAGGAGCAGCTTGGGTGGGTGAAATTATGGTCAAGCTGATGCCCCAAGTTGCGGCAATGCCAACCATAACAGGAAGTAGGGAAGTACGCATATACGACTTTTCCAGAAAAGAGACTGAATACTAGTATAGCCATAATTTTGAGCCTCAGCTAACCCCATGTCATCACCCATAGGCTAATCATCATCGCCCCATAACCAAGACAGGCGGGTATATAGCCGACCACCCAAGGTGAAACGCCAAATTTCCACGGCAAACGTTTATGTTGCAAGGCTTTAATATATAGCTCCCATGAAGCAGACTGTAAGTTCCAGCATTGTGTCCAACTAACTAGGGCATAATAACCATCGGTACGCACTAAGGGATTGAGATTCCATAATAAAGATCCCCAACCGAGCCAACAGACCATATGCCACCAGCATTGCCACAGCCCGCCGGAGATTTGGGCTAACCACCAAGCTACTGCTGCGATGATAGCTTGAAACCAAACCCCAGCCAGTAAAACATGGAGTCTTTGCCAGCGACTGACTAGGTGATAACTAGGGGATAAATCAACGTAAATACCGATTAAGCCGAGCATAACCACAATGCCCCATTCCGATACAGGGAAGCCATAGTGTTGCAAGCTCAGGCTGTGGGCTAATTCATGGAGTAAGGTAATCAGTAAAATTGCGCCCCATACCATCAGGGAAATAGTCCAAGGGGAAAGATTTATGTTTATGAATGGCGCGACATCAGTTTGGGGGAATAAAAACGCCATAATTGCCGTAATCACCATAAATCCGGATAGCCATAACCAATGGTTTTGGATGTTGCGCCATAGGGATAAACCGCCGCTGAGCCAATGATAGGGCGAACCCAAGGGAATTTTGCACCATAATCCTTCCCAATAGTATTTAGGACAGTATTGAGGACGTTTTGGGGGCGTAGTGAAATGCTTCTCTAGGTAATTATCAGAAAAATCTAATAAATCAGCTTGATCTAAGATTGTCAATAGCTGGGTTAAGTCAGTAATCGAGAGATTATATTTCTCACATAAAAGTATATTAGAGATATGCCCTAACTCTTCTATGATATTTTTCTCGTCATCGGGTACAGCCAAACAAATTTTACCGCCCATCTGACTGACAATCCAGTTTCCATCAGTTTGTTGCGTCCAATGTAATTGAGGACTGAGGCAGGGGCTGTAGTGATTATTTACCAGTTTAATAATTCTGTCTGCTATTATACTTGTCACAAATAACCTCACTTGACAATATAATTATACTCGGCTAGTATACTTGAGATATGAATATATAACACAACTATATTAAAGTGTTTGGCGAGATAATTTATGTTTTTGAGGTTTCCTTTTTGGGGCTGCCGTGGTGGTGATAGTTCGCAGGGTTTGATCGACAACCCAAAGAATGAGATTGAGTTAAGCGCTTCACCTCGATTAAAGATTTTGGTTTTGGAATCGATTTGTGCGCCTTGTGTCCAAAATCTGGGGCAATTAGCTAATCCTAATGCGCTGGGTCAAAACGGTGGTAATGGCTATAATCAGACCTGTCCGAATCCCCATCAGCCTAGTCCCCGAGGTGGTCAAAGTCCTTTGCCGCCTGATAATGGAATGAATCAAAATTGGCAACGCAATGCTGTGACAAATACAGTGGATCGGGCAGTGCGTTATTCAATTCATGAGCGTCCTAGAGTGCCATTGAATCAGTTGCCTATGGGTAATAGTGGATTAGGGCGTTAATTTGCAAAATAGAAGAGTCTCTATAAAATTAATCCAAATTGAAGTAACGTAAGCGTAAAGCATTCATCACCACCGAAATAGAGCTTAAAGCCATAGCTGTCCCTGCAATCGCTGGATTGAGCAGCCAGCCAAACCAAGGGTATAAAATTCCTGTGGCAATGACGATGCCAATGATGTTATAGCCAAAAGCAAATCCCAGATTTTGGCGAATATTGCCCATGGTGGCATGGCTTAAGCGCAACGCCACGGGTAAATTACGCAAATCTCCCGATAAAAGTGTCACGTCAGCGACGGCAATGGCAGCATCAGTCCCCGTGCCCATCGCAATGCTGACATCGGCTTCGGCTAAGGCTGGTGCATCATTAATCCCATCGCCGACCATCGCAATTAAATTATGTTTAGGATGTCTATCTCCTTTAGCTATGGCAGCTTTGCGAGATTTGATCGCCATTGCTTTGCCTTCGGGTAAAACCTGCGCCATTACTTCAGCATGGGGAATCCCGATTTCTTGGGCAATAATTTGCGCTACGGCATCTTGATCTCCGCTGAGCATCCCCACCGTAATTCCTTGCTGTTGTAAAGCTTGCACCACTGTCGCAGCATCTGGTTTGACTGCATCGGCTAAGGCAAAGACTCCCATTATTTTTAAAGTTCCTTTCAGAGGCATTGGCGATAATGGGGTATTCTCTAATTGATCCGATGATAATGTTCCTGATAAATTTGCCTGAGCCACCCAGACCAAGGTTTTGCCTTGAGACTGCCATAGGTCGGTATGGGTTTGATAAGGAGCGAAATCATCGGGATTAGCGCCCATCTGGGTTAACCATGCCTTTTGCCCAAGGTATAGATCAACTAATTCAGTTCCATTTTGCTGTGTGGCAATAGCAATTTGACCATAAATACCATTACCTACCATTGCCTCAAAGCGCTTGACTTGAATTGCATGGGCATCTATTATCTCATCGTGATCAGAATTATGGAGGGAATGATCTAAATCTATGTAATTTGCGGCTACATCACATTGGGCAATGGCTTGGGCTAAGGGATGTTCCGAACGCAGGGCGATCATTTTAGCCAAATGTAAAGACTTTAATTGACCTACACTGCGCCACACCACGGGCTTACCTTGGGTTAAAGTGCCAGTCTTATCAAAAATCATCGCTTTAACCCGATCCAGATATTCTAAACTGGCCGCATTCTTAAATAAAATCCCTTGTTTGGCTCCCATCCCTGTACCAACCATGATGGATAATGGAGTCGCTAATCCTAAGGCACAGGGACAGGAAATCACCAATACACATACAGCATTATTCAGGGCAAAAATGAAGTTCCCTTGCCATAACCACCAAATTCCAAAAGTAATCGCCGCAATTCCCATCACCCAAGGCACAAAATAGCCCGTTACTTGATCGGCAATGCGTTGAATTGGTGCTTTAGAACCTTGGGCAGCTTGCACTAATGCCATGATTTGCGCCAGTAGAGTATCTTTACCGACTCGTTTGGCCACCATCGTTAAACTGCCAATTTGATTTAATGTGCCACCAATCACCCAATCTCCGGCGATTTTAGGAATCGGTAAGCTTTCGCCAGTTACCATAGATTCGTCAACCGTAGAATTACCATCAATCACAGTGCCATCCGTAGGAATTTGTTCCCCAGGACGCACTAATAACACATCATCCGGTTGAATTTCGGCAATCGATGTATCGACAAATTTGATTGCATCCACGCCATTCCCGAATTGTTGACGATGGGCAATGCGTGGCTGTAATTGTAATAAATGGGCTAAAGCTTGACGGGTTTGGTTACGGGAACGCCGTTCTAATAATCTGCCTAAACTAACCATCACCAAAGTGATTGCTGAGGCTTCATAATAAACATAGTCTACCGCCATACCATGACCATGATTATTGATTGCCCCTAGCAGATGAGGCGCAAATGTGGGAATTAAAGAATAGCCATAGGCCGCAGTGGTTCCTAAAACAATTAAAGTATCCATTGTGCCGATGCCACTGCGCCACGCTCGCCATGCACCACGATAGAAAGGTAAGCCACACCAAAACTGCACCGGAGTTGCTAGCAACCATTGGAATTGGGGTTTATGGAGCCACTGGGGAAACCAAGACCAGTCATGCCATAGCGGTTTAAGCATCATCGGCAAGGAACCAATCAGCAAAATCAGACTTAAAACCATACCCACAATTAGGGATAGAGGCAAATCACGGGGCATTGGCGAACGATGGAAATCATTATCCAAATCACTGGCTAAATCATTCTCTAATGCAGTTGATTGATTCCTATCATGGCTTTTTTTATCCCTAATGACATTACCTTCGGCATCTTGAACTGGCGGTATCGGTACGACGGCTCTAGGAGGCATCAGCGAATCCATGCCCTGCAATTGGTAACCCAGACCATTGGCTACGGCTTCAATTTGCCCCAAGGCTAAAATTGTCGCGTCATATTCTACCGTTAAACTCTCTGTGCCAAAACTAACTTGACATTCCTTTATGCCATCAAGCCGCCTCAATTTCTTTTCTAAACTGAGGGCGCAACTGCCACAACGCATCCCTGTTACTTTAAGCATGATCTGGGTCATACCATCGCCTCCTGAATTCACATCTGAGCCAACTGATTCTATTAGCATTATGGAACTTCTGCTATATTCTAGGCAATGATGGCAAATTACTCGCCTGTTTGTCGGCTTCATCAAGTTGTTTGGCTTCCCATGCCCTGACTTTCAACTTCGCGGCATCAAAAATTCGCGCATAGTTTTCTAACCTAACTTTACGAGAGGTTGTGGCATCAAGTAACTTCCATAACGGTTGATAGTCATAGTAAGTTTTTAGATAAGCGACTTCAGTTTTAGGCGCAACCGCATCACTCCCAAACAAAAATCGATCAGGATATTGATTAATTAATGCCGCCCATTTTTGAGGATTTTTCGCAATGTATTTAGCCACCTCGTCCCAAGAAATATCAAACATCACATGGTTATACTCAGGATTTCCCAAGATTTCTGTTAAATAATTGAGATGATTCTCTCGAGGAGCCACAATCCGCCCTAAGCCTGTGTGGGCCCAGATAATTGAAGCATTTTTGTGGGCTTTAAATAAACTTTCCATTTCATCTAAATATGCCGGTCGCGAACCCACCGCAGGGCGCACGGTATCAATATCACAATGAATAATCACGACCAATCCGGTTTCTTCGGCAACGGTCAGAATTTGATGTAACGCTTGATTAGTCAGACTCGCCGTGTGCCCTGAAACCTTGCCGCTGACAAACTCTTTATGGATTGTAAACTCACCAATCCCAGAAAACACTCCGGGAAAAATCTTTAAAACACGGGTGATATGATCCCCAGCATACATATCCGTGGGGTTGAAGCCAGTAATCATCGGATCAAAATGCTGTCGCTCTTCGGGAGTTAGTCGCATATATTCCCGCGCAATCATGGCATCCACAAATGAGTAATAATAAAGCTCACTATCAGACATTAAATAGTAGTCTGGGGCGCGATTTCCATCGACAAAATAATCCCACTTTTGCTGTAAAGGAATCCCAAATACGGCAGTTCTTTGCACCTTAGAACCCACCATTTTCAAGAAGTCACGGGCTTTAATACCTTTTTGAATATAGTTAGTTAAATGAAAGTGGGCATCACTAAACAGAGGCGACTCACTGATTGATGCACTATAATTACTCTGAGCATTAGCTACTAAAGAGCAAAACAAGAAAACGAGTAAGGAAGTCAGAAAAATAACCACCAAGTTTTTGATTGTTTTGAAGCTAACCATTGGAGCACCTTACCGCAGTTTTTGATCTAACAGGATGTAGATTTTAATCATAAAATCTTTTGGGAGCGAGCATCTGATCTGACATATTTTTAAACACATTTTTTAGATACATTCTTAAATATATTTATCAGTCAGTCAGCCCTATTGTAGACCAAAGAGTTGTGAAACCTAAGCCTTATGCTGTTTTTCTCCTAATGTTTCGCGATTTAATACCAAAATTGGTTTGACTAAATTAGCTGTCGGCTCACTTACAAAAGTATCAATGGTCTCTTCCATCACAGTATATGTTAGGGTGCAGGCCCGTTGCGTACCAAAGGCTTGCATGATTGTTTGAAACCAATACAAAAAGCGATTTTGCAATAATTTGGGATCATTGAGCAGCATCGCTAAAGCACTGTGGCGCAAGACGCGGCGGGTGTCCTGGTACCATTTATCAGTCACATCTTTTGCCCCAAATTGAAAGAGTTTTCCACCATCAATTAAATTCAGCTTTTGCGCTACTTTCTGCAATAGGGCATCTTCTACTTTCTGTAATTCTTGATAGGCGATACACCTTTGACTAAAACTAGAGACATATTGACTGATGTGCAATAGTTCATCATCGCTAGCATAGCGTTTATCAATCTCTAGGTTAATCTCTTGAAGATGGCTGAGCATGGCAAAATTTAGGTATAGGTTGGGGGGAATTACGATAACTTAGGCAGACGTATAGGTAATGGAACCCGTGCCGGTGAGTGTCTCTGGCGCTCCGGGAAAACAGCTTTGGGAAACAAACGACGATGACTAGCGCGAACTTTAGCTAAAGTAGGCAAATCATTCCGAAAATTATTACCTAAACCACCTTGCAAAATATTGTCATAGTCTTGATTGGATAAGTTAATGACAGACTTGTTTGCGAATGCTTCACGGGCTAGACTGCGGCGAAACCGAAATCTTTGTCCAGCCTTAACTCGTAATTGTCTCAGACTAGCACTGTGGCGATCCGTAACTTCCACTTCTCCTTCTAATACTTGCAGATCTTCTTCATCATTCTCATTGGCTTCTAGATAGTAGGTTGTACCTCTGACTGCGGCAGTGATGTTAGTGGTGCAAGTCGAAACCGGCCCACTAACTAGAATACTCCCTCGTTCTAGCTGTGTACATCTGCCTAAGGTAAGTCGTGAGTTTTTACTCAGTCGCGCAATGGCTTGATCACCAAACTGGAGTTGGGTACGCGATTCTCCGGTAGTAACGGTTTGCCCCGCATAGGCAATGGTATTGACTGGCGCAGTTTTCCCTTGCACATAAACTTCGTTACCATCAACAATTTCTATTACGGTAGCTTGAATGGAACTTTGGGCCGAGACATTTAATGATGCATCATCCCAACTTTTATAGCCTAATTCACAACCTAAAACACTGGCTAAAGTAGCAAGGGAACCGGTGCCGAATAATAACCAAAGTCTGCGATGGGATGGCATCATAAATTCTCCGATAGCTATAGTTCGCTAATTATAAATAGACTCAAGATCTGCTGACGTAAACATTGATTAATAGTTGCTTGACTCCATTGCTAATTAGCTAGTGTGATTGGGGTAAATTAGGTGATTAATCCCTCAAAATGAATGTAAAGAAAAATAAATTCCATACAAAGAATTGTTGAGAATCTAGCCAAGTTTAAACCTATGACAAAAGTATTAGTGTAATTTAACAATAGTCAATAAAAAACAGTAAAAACATCTAAATCAAGCATAAGGAACCAACTCAAAATCAAATGCCTTGCGCCTTAATCAGGTATGACTTAAGCTAGCTAGCTTGTTAGATTTTAATTGCATTGACTGCCATACTTATAAGACGATATTTTCATCTTAAAACTTTTATTTTTTTACTTTTTATTTTTTTACTTTATTAATGGATGTGCCATGTTAAAACCTTCAGGTAAAGATCCGCTTGTACCCATTATTACTGCTGCTGTGGGTGCGGGGGCAGTGGCTTGTTTCTTTGTGAGTCAGGGGCAAGACCTAATTACTGGTTTGGGTGTGACTTTAATTTCCACGGTTGCCGCTTTGGTGGTTGATCAGATTTTCTTTAATTAATAAAAAATCAAATATCAAATGTTTGTAGGATAGGTTATTAACCCATCCTACTGTTAGTTTATGGTGCGATTGCGAAGCCAGTATCTAAAATACTTGCACCCATTCATAAACTGTATATTCTGTCCAGATTTGATTTTGCCAATAGGGATCAGCTTCAATCATCTGACGTACAGCGGCTTCGTCAGGGGCGGTAAAAACAGCGAAGATTTTCGTGACATCTTGGGTGGGGCCCACAGTAATGAGGCTACCCGCTTCGTGTAAAGCTTTCAGGTTATCGAGATGGGCTTGGCGGTAGGGGGCCCGCTTTTCTAATACATCAGGGCAATAACTACCCCACATGACGAATTTTTTTAGATTTGTCTCTGACATAGGTTTGATCAAATAATTAAAATTTTCATTACAGCGCATGGCATCTAAATAAGTTACATCATTGGCAGTGCCGATGCCCGCGCCACATCAGTTCTCACAGGATTTCATTATTTACCACGGTATGGCATTAGAAATCTCTATAAAACTTGATGGTGCTATCAATCATATAACTACCCCCAAATTCAACCCGTCTTTACTGATTTTTTCCTGTATATCTAGGATTGCCAAAATTTAGTCGATAACGATTAATATTAATAAAAGCTGAAAAAGAGCAAAATTAGTGAACAACACAACCAAATTCACCAAAAGAAACAAAAACTGCTACACTATCTGAGACTTTTTGCCCTCAAAGCCTTTATCTGCTGAATTGTTAGCCTTAGATCCGCCTTCTGTTAAGGTTTTGGCACTAATTCATTGACGGCTCAATTGGCGCTTGGCTAGTTTCTGTATTGGAAATTACCCTGCTCCAGTCACCCCACCAGCTAATCAATTAAGCTCATCAACGCCGAGGCATTAGCCGATCTCCCAATCCTTTATAGGCAATGTGGTTAGTTCCATGAGTAAGATCTTTGTTTCCGTTGGTCACAGTGGTGTAGAGAGTTACTTTGCCCTAGAAGCCCAGATGAAGTCATCGCCCCAATCGCTGGCCGCAGCTTGGCTGGGTCAGTTTTATTCTGGGCGCGGGATTTATCCGCCGGTGCATCTGCCCAGCACCATGACGTTGCGCCAAAAAGAGGAGCTAGAACTCAGCGCCGAAGCAACGGCTCTGCGGGATTTAGTCGTGGCTGAGTTACGTTCTCGTGGTTTTTTGGTCGAAGTTACGGATCATAGTTTTCAGACCTTAGCCCATTTAATCGAAATTAATGCCCAAGCAGAACCGAAAGATATTGCTCTGTTGATTCAAGGGGGGACTTGTATTACCAGTGCCGAAAGAGGATTAGGTATATTTCATATTGCTAATAATGAAGTACGGAAACGGCAAGCAGATTTATTACTCAGTGCGATTGTGCGCCGTGTGCCCGAGTTGGCTTATCGTCCCACCAAACCAGATACCAGTGCGGCTTTAGGCTATTTGCCCTTTTGTCGTGCTTTGGCGATTCCATCTCTGGTGCTAGAACTGGGTTGCTTTAAGCGAGAAGGGGATTTGCAGGTATTGCAGATGCGGCGGCGCGATTATGCCATTGGTGTGGCCGACGGCTTGCAAGCATGGCTCAAAGATAATCTGGGCATTCCCACGGGAGTGACTAAGCCGACACGGATTCCCCGATTGTCGGTGACTAATGCCGATGTTTACCCCGAAATTCGCATTAATCTCAATGGGCAAACCCACGAAGAAAAAGGCATTTTAGTTAATGGGAATGCTTTTATCCCGATGGATTTGGTGGATCGTTTGGGGATTAAGTTACACCAAAGCCTTGATCTATATCGGTTGCGTTATGGACATATCGTTTATGTGCGAGCCATTGGGTTGCGTGATGCTGGGGTGATGGTGCGCTGGGACAGTACCACCCAAGTTTTAAGCTTACAAACGATTTTCAAGGTTTGCACCGATCAAATGGATCGCATTATGGGTGTGGGTTATAGTTCTGAAGTGCAGATGATGATGTTTCTCAAAAATCATTATGAAGATGTCTTGACGGATTATAGCGATATACCCCATTTGTACCGTGAAGAAGCCACAATCGAAGGCGTAAACCACGATTTGGCATTTTGTCAGATGTGTTTAGAAACTAATTTTCTGCGATTTACCGATGGCACGATCAAGCCAGAGCAGCATAATTTCGCTGGTTTAGGAGCTAGTGGCGTGTTAGGGGCAAGTTTTCCTGACAAACGCACCGGAGTTAGGGCCCACATTCAGCGTCTGAAGGGTTACGGCTCCACTGCGCCGATGGTGCAAGCTGTTGTCGATCCTCGGTTTCATACCTTGGTGCGCGGCATTGCCCCAACTTTAACGGAACTAGCGGCCCGTTGGTCAATCAATCCTTTTTATGAGCGCAAAATTACGGTGCTGTTGCGACAACTTTATGAGACTGCCGGTATTTTAGGCTAGTTCTCTAATTTCCTCGCAAACTGGGCCACAAGCCCTGTTCAGTTAACAGATAGTCCAAAGCTATATCCCAAGCATCTTGGGGCAATGCCTCACAAATAAAATTGCTGAAAAGTATACCCACCGTGGGCGCAGACTGGCTCGGCAACCAGCGATCATAAAAACCTGCTCCATAACCTAACCGATAACCACGACGATCACAAGCCACCGCTGGCACTAAGATCAAATCCACTATTACGCCATTTTCATTTTCGCAGTCTAAATCAACCGCTGGCAAATCAGGATGGGGTTCCCAAATCCCATACTTCCCTTTTACCATTAATTCCTGCCATTGATGGGGATTAATTTCATGCCAAGTTAGAGAGAAATCCTTAATATGTCCATTGCTGGCTTGATTTGCGACTAGGGCATTTTGCGGCAATACACAACGGGGGAATAACCAGCGCTTCTGATGACTAGCCTCAGCATATAATAAAGGCGCTAAATCTGGTTCTTGACGAAAACTAGCATAGGCACAAATCACCGTACTGGCTCGAAATAAATCCGTATCAGCCAAGTTTTGACAAATCTGCCGACTCATTTGCTGATGTAAATCAGTCGGTATACTTTGGCGCTGATTTAAGAATCTACGTCTTAGCTCTGATTTAGTATTCAAATAGGATTTTTCAAGTAAGATTTTAAATGGGTAGGACTTAGGCAAAACCCAAATTGCCCTCATCCCCCAACCCCTTCTCCCAGAGCGGGAGAAGGGGAGTGAGATTAATTTCTTGTTCCCCTCTCTCATTTTGGGAGAGGGGCTAGGGGTGAGGGTCTTAGAAATTTCTGCGTAAGTCCTAATAGGATTTTAATTAGGTAATGGTAAAAAGTTTTTGCAAAGCTCAGAAATAGAAGCTGAGAAATATTTGAGAAATATCAAATACAAAGCTATTTCGGGCTGATTTCTGGACTAGATTAGCAGAACCACAAAAAATCTCATATCAAACCGTCAACCATTTTAGCATAATTATAATTCACAAATTTGTACTCTGGTTTGCTGTCTAGTAATAATTCCCCTGCTAAGGTTATAAACCAGTTAACTCTTTGTTAAGAAATATGCTCAACGCATAATTTGCCTTAATACTAAGATTCACTACTACTCTATATTTTGCTGTATTTGGTCTAGCCCCATATTTGTATGTAATTTGATGTGATTTTGTCCATTTCCTTGGGAGTAAGAAAAAGGTTTATGAATGCTGCCGAACAAGCCAAAGATTTCATCCTCACCAACAAAATTGCCGCAACAGTTAACCTGTTTAAATGCAAATATCCCGCTGTCCGTGCGGATCTTAAGCCTTGGCTAAATCATCCTGATGTGATGGATTGGCTTGATCCAGATTCTATTGATGTGGGGTTCCATTTTCCTGGAGTGAGTCGGATGTTAAAAGTGCGGAGCATTCTCTGTCAAATTCGGCTCTATCAAGATCCGGTGGAAAATAAACGTCGTGCCATTGGTATTGAAGCCAGTGGCCATGATTATCGGGGACAAAGGTGGCGGTTTTCGACCATCGACAATTGGGAATTTACCGGCGATACCACTCCCTTGCCGGAAGCGGTGACGGAGATTCGTGATTTTTGCCGTCAGGCCATTGATTTGTTTAATAGTAGTACTTCGCCTTTTCTCGATGATCACAATTAATTAAAATCATGGAATCATAATAAATCATAATTCCATGATTCAGAATTGCTAGAAAATGCTGCTGGTTTAAGCAGCTAAATTTTAGCTATATATTTTCAGTCCGCCGGAATTAGTCCCATGTGCAACTCTTGGAAATTTCATCCCTAGATAGATGATTCCCTAGTTAATCATTGATTTATCTACCAAAAGATTAACTTTTAAGACTTTTGTTAGTATGGGGTCGCAATTTTATGATGATTTTACGATAATCTCGGAAAATCTATTGTATGCTGTGTGGCAGTTGATTAAGGGATTGGAAAAGCTATGCGTGCAGTGTTAATGGCTGGCGGTTCGGGTACACGGCTGCGCCCCCTAACGTGCGATATGCCTAAGCCAATGGTGTCTATCTTAAATCGACCAATTATCGAGCATATCCTTAATTTACTCAAACGCTATGGAATTCATGAAGTAATTGCTACGGTGCATTACTTACCGGACACAATTCGGGAATACTTTGGCGAGGGGACAGATTTTGATGTGCAGATGATGTATGTCGTTGAAGAAGACCAGCCCCTTGGCACTGCTGGGTGCGTTAAGAACGTAGAGCGGATGCTAGATAGTACTTTTTTAGTTATCAGCGGCGATAGTGTCACGGACTTTGATTTGGCTGAAGCTGTGGCATTTCATCGGCGACATGGCTCCCATGCCACATTAATTTTGCGGCGTGTCCCAGAACCGATGGCTTTTGGGGTAGTCATTACCGATGAACAACATCGTATTTGCCGCTTTCTCGAAAAACCATCCACTAGCGAAGTATTTTCCGATACGGTGAATACAGGAATTTATATTCTAGAACCTAGTGTGCTGCAATTTTTACAAAGCAATCAACCTAGTGACTTCTCTAATGATTTATTTCCCAAGCTTTTAGCCGAAAAGATTCCCATGTATGGCTATATCGCTGATGGGTATTGGTGTGATGTTGGTTCCCTCGAAGGTTATCGCCAAGCCCAATATGATGCGATTCGCGGCAGAGTGCATCTGGACATGGGTTATCTTCAGTTACGCACTGGCATTTGGGTAGGTCAGCATACGCAAATTCACCCCAGCGCTGTGATCGAAGCACCGGTCTTGATTGGCGATAATTGTTCCATTGGGGAAAGAGTGAGAATTTCCGCCGGTACAGTCATTGGCGATCATGTCACTATTGCTTCCGATTGCGATTTGCAACGCCCCATCATTGGCAATGGCGTGATGGTCGCCGAAGAATCCCATCTCTGGGCTTGCACGATTTCCCGTAATAGCCGGATTGCCCGCCGCGCCCATGTGATGGAAGGGGCGGTAATTGGCTCTGGTTGCACCATTGGCGAAGAAGCCAAAATCATGCCCAATGTGCGAATTTGGCCTAGCAAAATGGTCGAATCCGGCGCAACTCTGGCCACTAATTTGATTTGGGGCGCAACCGGAATGCGCCATCTCTTCAGTAATCGTGGGGTTTCTGGTTTAGCTAATGCTGATATTACTCCAGAATTTGCGGTTAAATTAGGAGCCGCCTATGGTGCGACCCTGCGCATTGGTTCCCATGTGATGGTTTCACGGGATCAGCGCAATATCTGCCGAATGGTGACTCGTTCCCTAATTTCTGGTTTAATGTCAGTGGGCATTAATATTGAGAATTTGGAATCTACGGCGATTCCCATTAGTCGTTTTACGGCCCCAAGTTTAAGTATCGTCGGTGGGGTTCATGTGCGGGTGCATCCGGAACGGCGCGACCACGTACTAATTGAGTTTCTCGATGCCCACGGCATTAACATCGACACCAATCAAGAAAAGAAAATCGAAGGCGCTTTCTTTAAGGAAGATTTCCGTCGGGCCAGAGTCGAAGAAATCGGTGAAATTAGCTATCCCAGTCGAGTTCTGGATTATTATAACAGCGGTTTTGCCCGTCAACTAGATGTCGAATCCATTCGCCATAGTAGTTGTAAAGTGGTGATTGACTATGTTTATGCCGTTTCCGGAGCCGTTTTACCGCGCATTCTGGGCAAGTTCAGTAGCGATGTGGTGGTGCTTAATGCCAGTTTAAACGAAATTGCTCCTGATCAAACGGAAAGAGAACAAATGCTTCAGCAATTAGCAGATGTAGTTACCGCTGTTAAAGCTAATTTTGGCGTACAAGTTGGTGCAAATGGCGAGAAATTTACCCTGATTGACGAACTGGGGCATCCGGTACGAGACGAAATGCTGACCAGTTTAATGATTGACATGGCTCTGGCGGCTTCCCCTCATAGCACTATCGTTGTGCCGGTCACTGCTTCGGGAGCCGTAGAACGCATTGCCGACCGCCATCATAGTCGGGTAATCCGCACCAGAGCCAGTCCGACTGCCTTAATGCGCACTTGTGCCGGAACTAATGGTGCTGTGATTGGTGGAGCCGCTGCGATGGGTTTTATCTTTCCCCAATTACATCCGGGCTTCGATGCGATGTTTAGCATTGCCAAGTTAATGGAATGGTTGCAAAGCCAAAATCGTACTATATCAGAAGTGCGCCAACATCTGCTAAAAGTTCATTTTCGTTCCCATTCAGTACGCTGTCCTTGGAGTATTAAAGGTACTCTAATGCGTCACATGGTGGAAACCTATAATAATTATCGCTTAGAACTAATTGACGGGGTGAAAATCTTTTATGATGAACCAGCCCAAGCATGGGTCTTGATCTTGCCTGATGCTGGGGAGCCTTTGGTGCACATCATAGTCAATAGTATGGATACTCCTTCTCATAATGGAGCTAAATGGGTTGAAGAACAATTAGAAGAGTTTTGCAGCCATATTGAAACATTCTGCCAACTCCAATCTGTATTAAATCAAGATAGTAGCTTTTTAGATAACTAATTAGATATAATCAACAAATTAAGAATGGCACGGCTTGAAGGTAATAAATAACACCACCCCGTCAGGCAGAGCCTGCCACCCCTCCTTTGGAAGGGAATTACAGACAAGATTAAAATTCCCCTCCAAGGGAGGGGTACGCCGTAGGCGGGGGGTGGTCAAGTACTTTTAGTGTGCCAAAATAATTTTAAATGACTATAACTAACTAATTTCAGAAATTCTTTGCCATAAACCTAGACCCTTAAGCATGAGGCTTTAACAGCGGCTGCCATTGATTCATCAAATTAGTAATCTTTTGTAGATTAATTGGCTTAATTAAATAATCATTGAGAGAGTCAAACATAGCTAAAATGCTGCTATCATTCTTAATTCTCTCAGCATGACATTGTTTTAATTCAGTTAAAGATAAATTACTTAAACCAACCAATAACATCTCAGGATGCATGATTGTCATATCAGTCAAGGCATCAGGATAGTTAATTAATTGCTCTAAATCCACAAAAGTAATGATCATAGTTTCTGCCAGCAAAATTTCAAAACCCTCTTTTAAACTAGTGACAGCTTTGGTTTGATAGCCTAAGTATTCCAACATTTTTTGTAATAGATGGCGATGCACTAAACTAGGTTCAACAATTAAAATAGATTCAGATGAGATAATTGGTGGCTTGTCCTGATTTGACTGATCTTCTAACGACTCATAACTTGGCGCAGACATTGTAAGCAAGACCTCTTTTGATTCTCTTGCTTGAGATATTCGTGAAAAATCTGCTGGAGATAAATCTAAAGAGACATTCTCTAATTCAGAATTAGATACCTCAAGCTGACTCACCCCATCCTCTGGGGATACAATACCTGCGGTGGTTAAGTTCTCATAGGATGGATCGCTAAAAAAATCATTAAATATTTTTAATAATAAATCGAACCGAAATCCATTAACTAAAGCTTTAATTTGATTACTTAGCAAAACATTTTCATGACTTAATTGCTCCAATAGCTGATTAACTCGATTGCCATTAATCTGCATGGTGGCATGATGTACTTCCCGTAACCAATTCGGATCAACGCTTCGCAAGTCGGCTAAGCTCGGTAAGGATGGTGTAGATAGTTCCGCATAGGTTGGTTGACGATGGGACGCAATATCATATTGTTCTGATTCAATTATTGCAGATGAAGGTATAGTCGGTAATTCTAAGGGATAGTTATTTACAGGATCAATCATTTGATCAAGTACCAACTCATCACTAGTATGACCATTGTTGTGATCGTCATCCGTAACAGATTCGGCATGAGTACCTGCTAATTGAATCTGAATTTGGAAATAAAATGATGCACCAGCCCCAAACTGACTTTGCACCTCCAATTTACCGCCTAGTAAATCAATAAAACGGCGACTAATAGCTAGTCCCAAGCCTGTGCCACCTTCTTTAACTCGGCTACGGGTGAAAACATCAAACAAATCATTAATTGCCTCTGGCGCAATGCCAATTCCTGTATCTTCAACAGTAAACTCTAATTGATAGTAATTATGATCCTTATTAGGATGCTCTAGATTAGTCTGACTGCTATCAGTTCCATCAGCCGATATATCTATAAAATTGACTCGTAACGTCACGCCTCCCAATTCCGTAAATTTGAGCGCATTATCTAGCAAATTAGTCAGAGATTTTTGTAATTTCTCTTGATCAGAGATAATATATCGCGGTACTTTAGGATCAACTTCAAGACGCAAATAGATTTGTTTTACTTGTGCTGTAGGGAGAAACTTCGCTTTTAAATTAGCTAGCATCGCCTGCAAATTAAACGGACTTAAACGCACATTAAGCCGACCTGCTTCTAGTTTTGATACTTCTAAAATATCATTAATCATGTCTAATAAATGTTCCCCACTACGATTAATAATATGCAGATGTTCTATTTGCTTCGGATTAATTTCTTCCTGTAATAATAATTGGGTAAAACCGAGAATAGCATTCAATGGAGTACGCAAATCATGACCCATATTAGCCAGAAATTCACTTTTAGCGCGACTGGCTACCTCAGCTTTTTCTTTAGCTTGCCGCAAACGTTTTTCGGCAAGATTCCGTTCAATGGCAATTTGTGCTAAATGTCCAGCACGTTCCAATAGGTCAAACTCTGCGGCCGTAGGACTACGGGGCGTTTGATAATAGAATGCCAGAGTTCCCAAAACCTCACCTCCCGTGGTGAAAATCGGTCTTGACCAACAGGCTCTTAAACCATGACTGAGCGCAATAGAACGTACATCAGTCCATTTAGGATCAATGCTAATATCAGGAGTAATAGTTAATTTACCCCAATAAGCGGCATTACCACAGGAACCAATGTCTGGACCGATTAACATCCCATCTACGGCTTTGGAGTAAGTCTCAGGAATACTCGGTGCAGCAATGGAACGCAAAACGCGCCTTTGTTGATCATCTATTTCCACCAACATCACACAACCTAAAGCGCCATCAGCATACAATTCCACAAACTCCAAAGTTGTACTCAATATTTGCTTCAGAGAATTATTAGTGACTATTTTTTCTAGAATAAAGTTCTGACTCCGCAAAATTGCTACGGCTCTTTGTCTTTCTTCTAATTCTTGGTAAAACTCTTTGGTACGAGCATCTACAGACTTCTCTAATTCTCGCGCATAATCAGAACGTATCTGTTCCGCTAAGGTATTACGTTCTTGTTCTAAAATAACTTGCTGATGATAGAATTGCACATTTTCCATAGATAAAGCGGCTTGAAATGACAATGCTAATACCATGGTCATATCCTTGGCTGTGTAAGCATAACTGGTCAGAGCATCCATATAAATCACCCCAATGACGCGCTGCCTCGTTTTCAGGGGCACACATAGGATCGATTTCGCTAAGGATTGATGATGGAATTTATACAACAAATACCGTTGATCTTTATCTACTTCATTAACTAGCTCGGCTCGCCCCGTATTCATCACCATCCCAATAATGCCATCTTCCGTTGAGACTGCATTCGGCAGCGTATCTGTTTGCCCAGCATGAATTATTGCATCAACTTCAGGAATTCTTTCTAATACACCACTATTCTTATTTAAAAGCAGAATAGTTGCCTGAGAAAATGGTAATAAACGATTGATTTCTTCGATAACTAAAGTACCGACTTCCCGTATATTCAAGCAGTAAGCCATAGACTGACTAATATCATAAAGGAAGTTAATTTCTTCATACTTCTCCAGAGCATCGCGGGTAATCGCTTGCTTTTGCCACTCTTGGGCTAATGAAAAATCCAGCCAATCCTTTAATAGCTGCAAATGGTCAAAGGTAGTCCCAATCGAGGCAATATATCCAATAGTTTCCCGTCCTACGATTAAAGGTAAACGAGTTAATTGACTCTCATTTACCACCAGATTTTCTATAGGATTCTCTTCTATATCTAAACCATGATCCGAATCCCAGATTAGCTGATCTAGCCCATCCCACACATATACTCGCCCCCCCAATGAGCGCACCATTTCCGAAAAGACTTTTCTTATGATTGCCTTACTAAAGATACTTTTAATCATGGTGCTGGTT
Organism: Pseudanabaena sp. ELA607; assembly: GCA_037130765.1. Taxonomy (GTDB): domain Bacteria; phylum Cyanobacteriota; class Cyanobacteriia; order Pseudanabaenales; family Pseudanabaenaceae; genus JBAXSK01. The sequence goes on along the minus strand of JBAXSK010000026.1, from coordinate 6,271 downwards.
ATATTGTGGCTCTAATTGATCTAAATAGTGGACAGGATTAGTTGCTATATATTTTGAATATTTGATTGAGAGTCATTATTTGTGGGTATTAATAATTAAGCTATATAAATGAAATATAAACAAAATATTTAATGATCTAATAATTAAGATGGCTGTAATTTTAAACTAAATCGTAATTTATTGTGTAGTACTAATTACCTTCATCCGTATCTTATTCTTGTTTTTCATTTTAATAAAACTAAAAGTCATTAATAGAGATTTATTGTCAGCATTTTTTGCTGTTTATTAATGATTACAGATTAATTAGGTATTGATAGATTTTCTGTAATCAGACATTAATCATCCTAAGTTGATGTGCAGTGATCCCATAACATTTTTCGAGATTATTTAATCTGAGAATAAATTAGCTGCAAAATGTGAAAACAAATTAACAATTACCTAATCCAATTATGATTCCCCTGCTTTATTATGCCCATAATTGTCATCATTGCTTAATTAAAATTATTAGCAACCCTATAAGCAACAAATAGTTTAAGCTATTTATCCTCATATCTTCCTGAAGTCCACCCATTCTGTCCACCAATGGCAAAAAAGCGCACCTCTGGGTACGCCTTTACTTAGTTATAATACATCCGTGACCTTGTTAACAGATGATTAATTCTGGTAAGTTTTATTTATAAATTAGATTTGCAAATTAGACAGAAATAGCTATTCCCATTCAAAGTACTGATCGAAGTCTGATGGACTGACCACCTCCTAAACAAATCAGGCAAGATAACCACGCCGTAAGGCTTTGGATCTTTGTCAGTCCATCATGATAGAAATTACTGTTTTAACCTAAAGCCGCGAAATATTCCTTAGAACCTTTAGGATCGGGCTTCATCGTTGCCTTACCTTCTTCCCAGCCAGCGGGGCAAACTTCATCAGGATGAGATTGAGTATATTGCAGTGCTTTGAGGGTGCGCAAGGTTTCGTCAACGCTGCGGCCAAAAGCAAGGTTGTTAATCGTAGAGTGCTGAACGATGCCTTCCTTGTCAATAATGAACAAACCACGCAACGCAATACCAGCTTCTGCATCTAACACATTGTAGTCAGCGGCAATTTTCTTGGTCAAGTCGGCTACCAAAGGATAAGCCAAATCACCTAAACCACCTTCAGCGCGGGGCGTTTGAATCCATGCCAAGTGAGAGAATTGGCTATCTACCGATACGCCTAACACTTCTGTATCTAGCTTAGCAAATTCGCTGTAACGATCACTAAATGCGGTAATTTCTGTGGGGCAGACAAAAGTGAAATCTAAAGGATAGAAAAACAGCACCACATATTTGCTGCCCTGATAACCAGAGAGCTTAATAGTTTGGAATTCTTGATCAACAACGGCAACTGCTTCAAAGTCAGGAGCGGTGATACCAACACGAAAATTTGTCATAGTTTATTTACTCACGGACTAACTTCATACTATGCAACATAGCATAAAGTAAAGTCATAATGAGTTTATAGTTTTATTTTTTATTTGGGATCAATGGGAGATAGATCACCCCAAATAGAGCTAAGACAATAAAAAACCGAAGGCTCTAAGCACCTTCGGCTGAAAAAAACTGCAATTTCAAAAGACGTAGTAGCTTATCTTTAGTAGCTGTAAGCCGTAAGGCAAGTTACCTATAGGCTTTACTTCTTACAGCAATACTTCTGATTAAGCTTTGTTGGTCTTATTTTGACGCTTGCTGCGATAGCCCAAGAAAGCCGCAGCCAAAGCCAAACCAGGCACCAAAGCAGGTACAGGTACAGCCTTACCGGTCAAAATCATGTCTTGATAGTCGCTGTCACCACTGAATTGATCATTTACCGCAACAATTACATGGCTGCTATGAGCAGGATTAGCGAAGTATGCCGTGGCAATCAGATTCAATTTACCGCCATAGAGAGGATCGCTACTAGACTTGACATAGGAACCACCTACCGTAGAATCTGCTGCATAATTAGATGCGGTTAAAACTAGGAAGCCATTATCATTGCCCAAAGCAGGCTGGGTCTTGATATAGCTAGAATTAGCACCAGAGAACATCCGTGAAGGTCCGCCTGCGGAGTCTAAGAAAAATTGTGTTACACCGGTTGCAGCAAAGTTATAGGTAGTAGAACAAGAAGTGCAACTACCAGGCACATTACCATTAGCTTCAATTACAGTCGGCGCATTAGCTGGTGAAGTGGCAGGACCAATACCAAAACCAGAAGTATAACCGCCATAGGAACTGTTGAAATCAAACTGCCACGCACCGGTAAAACCATATTGACCATTACGGGCAAATACATCGGAGGCTTTCGCTTCAGGGGCAACAAATAAAGATAAGGTGGAAGCCGCAAGAGCAGTAGCGCCCAAAACATTTAATACTTTCATGTCTTTAGAATCTCGTTTGGTAGTTTTGTTGTAGAGAGGATTGTTTAGCATTATTTCCAGTCCAAAAACTTTAACTTGTGACTGACAATATTGCCTGATGATTGAGATTAAGCCTGAATATAGCCCAAAGAATCGATATGGATTACATCCGCAAGCATGATTAATGAAATCACTGGAAATGTAAACCTGACTATATAAAGACTCGCTAGCAACAAGTATGGGCTTTTCTATCCCATCACCACTTAGCTTCACTACCAAGCTACTCGTCGCCAATATTCAAGGGGCAGATCACCTAGAAATTAAACCTCACCTAAACTCAAAAGCACATCCATGCAGAAGCGCTTTTGTCTAAATCTAAAACAGGCTGATAATTATTCAATACTGTCTAGAATTTAGAAAGGATGAAAGTCAAGGTATTTACACCCACATTAGGGTAACAACAAATCTCATACCATAAAAGTTTACGGGAGAAATCAGAATAGTAATGACACTTTAATCATCACTGATGCTTTTCTCAAATACCCCTAACTATAAGCTTTTATATTATTGTTCCTTTAATAGATGTGGGGTTAAGTTCGGCAATAAGCCTCTGTAATATTTACCCAGCCACCTAGCCCAAACTTGTTCTCCTACTACAAGAATCTGCACGGTTTCTAGATAATCACTAAAAAGATTATCTCCTATAGTCAGGAATTTGTAAAGGGGGGTGACCACATCTTATTTTTTCTTAATTATTACGCTAACATTTCCCAGTACTTTTTAGCGGGAAATTGGGTTGAGCTTGCTTTTGGCATAAATATCTCATGGTTTTAGGGTGATTCATCCTTGGTGGAATTTAGTCAAAAACTTAGTCAAAAACTTTTTTTGCGCCATGTCTTGTCAAAATGACCATTGGTTTGCGAGAATAGAAGACCGCAGAGGGTGAGTGGCGCAACGGTAGCGCATCGGACTCTTAATCCGCTGGTTCTGGGTTCGAATCCCAGCTTACCCATTTGTTAAATGCTGATCTTGTTATTTAACACAAGACTATATAGTTGTTTCAGTTAAAGATGTAGATTTACTGATTGACATCTTGGCTATTGCTATAGAACCGATTTGGTATCTTAGGAAGATTTAGCAAAGCGCTTAAGCATAAACCTGATAAAGCAAGTCTTGAGCCTAGCATTAGCAATGAGTAAAGTTCTGTCAAAGTTTCTAACCAGGCTTTTGCATCTTTCAACCCAAGCATTACTCCTTTCGACAATCCAACGCATCGGAATCACCACAAAATCAGAGATTCCTTGAGCTTACTTCTGTTGCTTAGACATTTTCGGGGCAACCTTAAACCGAATTTTAGTCATAATCTGGGGCTAAATCCGCTATAAATCCCTAGTTAAATATTCGGAATCATATCCATGATCAACCATTACCGTAATCTTGGGAATGTTGACAGGCTTAGATTTGAAGCAATCGATATTTTCCTGAAACATCTCAATCAATCCTTGCTCATCGCTGGGGAATCAACAATTATTAGGGTGCTCCATTTAGGTTTTTTTTACTTGAATTCTGACTTGACTATGTAATGCATTCAACAAGGTGTCTAATACTCCTGATTCTCGCCATTGTTTGTAGTACCAATATACTGTGGAGCATGGTGGGAGATCTGGAATAATATGATTATATCAAGTTGCAAAAAGCCTAATAATCGCTTTTGTGAAATAGAGGGACTTGAAAGCCTAATAATCATTTTCATGAAATAGAAAATTCCGGGAAATTATTGTTGACAATTGTTGACAATATAGAAATAATATGATTTCATTGTAAGTACTTGTTGCAATAATGTATTTATATTTGATGCTGATTTTCTTTTTTAGAGTGGGAAATAAATCCTATAACTTGGCACAATAATTGAATAATCCATACGGATAAATTATCTGCAAATTTTTAATTGTTATCTTTTTGCTTTTAGAGAGCATTTAAGAATTATCTAGATCCCTCCCAGCCCCCTTACGAAAAGGGGATTGAGGGGGATTGAGGGGGATAGTCTTTGACCGTAGAAAGTAATTCTTAAATGGTTTCTTACAAATGAATTATTTTGATAAAGTTGTAGGCTCTTTACCCACAACAATTTTCTAGCAAATTGCTGTCTTACATAAGATCGTGACTAGCAAATTGCCTTAGCTTTGCTTTGTCTAATATTTCTAATATTAGATTTCCTGAATTTCGCCAAGACAATAACTCTTCATATATAACAAACCAAACACGATGCTAAATCCTCAAGAATCTAATTTTTCCCAACCCATCAATCCCCTAACATCTGGATTAGATAATTCAAATTTAATCAATCCTGTGAAAGCTCTAGGAACAATTCAAGGCGCTTGGACACCAGATTTAAATGTCAATTTAGCCAATTCAGGCAATTCAGGAGTACTCTCACTAAATGCGCTAGCAATACAAATACTAGATCCAAGCCAGATATTTGTGAATCAGGAGATCGTCAATCCTGCTGTTGCTAATACATTTGGATTATTAGGAACGAGTACCTGCATCTTAGGTGACTTTAGCAAGCCAGATCTATTACTCTCTCAAAACCCAAGGCAGATTGTCTTTATCGATTCTACAGTGAATAACTATCAGGACTTAGAGGGTGTTTCAGCAAACTCTGAAGTTGTTCGTTTAGATGCGAATCAGAATGGAGTTGAGCAAATTACAGGAGTACTCTCCCATTATCAAAATGTTTTTAGTGCCGTTCATATTGTGTCGCATGGCAGTGTAGGTGCGCTCCAGTTAGGTTCAACGATTTTTAACGACAATTCATTGCTAACCTATCAATTTGATTTGCAAAAATGGTCAACGGCGCTAACTAAAAATGCAGATATTCTGCTATATGGATGTGATATTTCCCAAGGATCTGCGGGACATTTATTTATTAATGATTTGGCAAGTTTGACAGGGGCAGATATTGCGGCTTCTAGTAACTTGACAGGTAATTCTAATCTTGGGGGAGATTGGATATTAGAGGACAAAACGGGAAGTATTGAGGCTTCTACACTGACAGCCAGTAAGGACTTTAATCAAGTACTGGGTACACTTCAAATTAATGCTCAAGGAACCTTATCCTATTCTATTGACAATGGAGTTCTTTCTAACGGGTTGTCTGCACCCACTGACTACGATAATAACATTAAGATCTCGCAAATTAGCAATTTTCTTCTATTCTCTGATGTCAGGATTAATTATTCACAATCAAGTGCGTTTCAGAAAACCGATAATCAAAACACAGTTAAGATCGATCTAAGCAAGATTTCTGCAATTGATATTAATACGGGAAATTCAGGTAATGATGAAGTTTCTGTTGGTGATTTAAACTTTAATAGAGCGATTAATCTTAGTGTTAAATTTGGTATTGCTAATGGTGGTACAGAGAAGCTAATTTTGGGGGGGACTATTAATTTGGCAGGTGGAAATTTAACTGTCAAAGAAGCTGATGAAGTTACAATCGGTGGTAATCTACTGCTTAATGGTGGGAATTTAGATATAACTGGCGAAAAGACGATAAACATTCTTAACCAAGCGACGGTTTCTACTCGCCGCATTGCCTTGCTCGCAGACCAATTATCAGATAATAATTCGATTGGAAATTCTGGCAATATTACTCTTCGTGGCTCAGATATTACAATTGGTGCAAACGTCAATCTTCTTGCTCAGGCATCGGGATATCAAGCTGGAAACATCACTATAAAGGCTGCTAGTACTAAGGATTTTCTTAATTACCTTTCAGATTTTGGGCTTGGGTTACCTGGAGTATTTAAGCTACCTGGAAGTGAATATAAAGCTGATATTTCTCTTGGTCAAAATGCAATTCTCAAAGGTCAAGATATCACCTTGACAGCAGAA
>JBAXSK010000259.1:0-5563 GCA_037130765.1 Pseudanabaena sp. ELA607 | reverse complement strand
TATTCCATCTAATATTTGCCGTTTTGTCCATTTTGCTGGACAGGTCTTCTTTTTTGAAAAAATAGTTCGTTATCTTTTGGAGGTGATGTAATGGAACGTCAAAGTCTATATGAAAGATTTAAAACACTAAGTTGGCAACAGCAGATCGGCAATATCGCTTCAACTCTTGCTAATATCTCGCGCTATGCTGATTCTCCTGCTTATGATGAACTGACTAAGCTTTCTCTGCGTGAGGCTGCTTTAACAATTGATTGGTGTGTGCCAAATGTTCCACAGAAGTTTTTGCTTGATATGGCGATGATGCATAGAGAGTTACTGGCTTGGTGGCAAGTTTTTCCTATCGAGCCGCGATCGCTTTTAGCTTTGCATACTCGTCATCAGTCGGATCGTTTATTGGTGATGGCGGGATTGATGGGTGTGGATTGCGATCTACAATCTATCGATGTTGTGTCTGAATCTAACAGATTACATAGTGTTGATATTTCAGTTGTAGAAGAAACTCTTGTTTCTGCTTAGTTAAAATTGGAAGTAATGGTATAAATTATCGATCGCCATATCAGACGATCGCTTAACTACATCTGCTTTTAAAGCTTTATGCCCCCGAAGCTTGAAGATCTGTCTAAACAATTAAGAACGCATAATGATGTCAACTTCACCAGGCTTAATAGTTTTATCTCCATATAGAGCAGTTTGAGTTTCTTTAGAAAACGGTTGAGCAATTATATCCATAATCTTATTTGGGAAAACTCTAGATAAAGTATCTTTGGTAGTTTCTAAAGTGAATTTTCGAGCATCAGTTCTAACATAAATAATTGCATCTTTAGACATTATTTTAGAGCAATCCTCAAAAACATTATTTAGTAATGTTTGATAAGCTGTCATTGATTCAAACTTACCTTTCCATTTTTCTCCTGTCCATATAGGTTTATTATGACCATTTAACATCCACAAACGTAGCCATTGATCGTAATAGTAATTTGTTATCTTGTAATATGGTGGTGAAGTAAATAACAAATCAAAAGGAGCTTGTTTACCTGTAAACACGTTCTTGCCAAGCTCTTTAAGCTTTGATGTACTATCTCCTAAAATAACTTTACTTTCATTATTGTCTGGTAATCCTTTGGCATATCTCCATTCAATACGCTTGATCATAAATTCAACAGGATCAATATCGGGAGGGAGCATATTCCTTTCCTGCCACCAACGAATAGAATAGTCAGGATGCATTGCTTTACCTTGCCTCATTTGATTTGAAAAAGATGATTCTCTCTTTCCGTGTAAATGAACCAAAATAATAGCCATTAAAGTTGCATCAGTTGAACTTTTTTCCCAACTAAGGGCTTTTCTTGCCGCAAGCAAATAACGCAAAACTTTTTCTGTATAACAACATGAAAAAAATTCTGGCAAGGAATTTAACTCATCAGTTGAAATGGTATTAGCTATTTCTCCAATTTTATTATTGCGAAGTAAGACCTTTTCCTTGGAAGCTGGGTTTAATTTTACTTTCCCATAAAGCCATCCAACAGGATTTATTTCAATCCCACATCCATGTCTTTTCAGAGCAGCCGCAGCATAAATACTTGTTGCTCTTCCTGTAAATGGATCAAGAATGTTTTGCCCTATTTCCGAATATTTCTCAACTACATCAAAAGCAAATTCTCTTGGAAACATCGCATAATACGGACCGATTCCAGACCATCTACCTGTAGCATTGCTAATTTTTAAAAGTTCATGACTCATTTTATAAATTTTATCATTCTGTTATCAATTCTTTAGCTAACTTTTCTAAAACTTTGCTGCCAAGACTAAGAGGTATGGCTGCTTCTGAATTAGCCAGAACCAAAGGAGTAAATGCATTAGCAAATCTTGAAGATACAAGTTCATCTAGGAGACTGATCGCATCAGCTAATCTCGGATATTGAGACTGTTCTGCACGATTCATATCTCTATGATCTTCCTTTAAAAATGGAAGACTAGCTACTAATCTCGCTCCTGATTTGGTTTTGTAGAAAAATTTACGCCCAAAATATGTTGCATCACCATACATTTTTGTTCCTTCAGAAAAAATCACATTTTGCTTGATGTATGAGTCTGTAAGTAACCCAACCGCTTGCTTAGGAAAAACGCCACTAGTTCCTTCTGAAGTACGATCTATGTCTTCAAAATGTTGTACGAACTGCCCCGTTTTCTCAACACCAATCAGGAGAATATCTTTTCCCCCTGTAGCTTTACGCACTAACTCATTTAACCTATATAGCTCTTTTCTAATTGCTTGACTGATCCAAGCTGGTTGTCCAAAAACGGCAAGTGGTCCATCAAGTACAATAGCTAACCTACGCAAGCTAGAAAGCCACTTTTTTGACTCCATAGTTCTTAAAATATGAACAACCCAGACCCGTTCAAGGGTTTGCATAATTTCAGAAAAGATTGCTCCATTGCTTCCTGCTGGAACCATTCTTTCATGAAATCTAAGCGCATCTGTTGAATACAAAGGTTTAGATAATGGACATGAGCATGAATATTGATTTGTTCCTCTCTTGTACTCTTTTGCTTCTGGACAATCTTCATAAGGACATTTTTGAGTACGCTCTGTATCAGGCTTGTATTTAAGCAAAGCTTCGTAGGTATCTAGAAGTGATTCACCATCATCTGACATTCTATTAGTCTTAAAAACTTCAAATACCGCTTTTCTGAGAGATGCTTCAGCCGAGCTTTCTCCTTCATAAATAACGTTGCAACCAGGCAAGGCACAATCTATTGATTCGGCTGTCTGAGTCTTTCTAAATTTTTTAGGATCAACAGGTCGTTGTTGATCAAGTTCCCTCATTTTTTCGATCTCTAGAATTACTGATGCTACAGTGATGTAGGCAGCTTCAGCACCAGGGAACCCATTTTTAATGCTAATTTCTGCATGACTACCATCTATAGCGATTAGACTCTTTGGTTTCCAGTCACTAGGCTCAATGCTAACGGGTTCTAAAATTTGCAAGGAACCTAAGCTATCAGCAGCATCACGAATTTTGTAGTTACCCAATAAATTTTTTACACGTTCGCTCTCTACAATTCGCCGTAAAGAACTATAACCAGCAAATTCACCTTCGTATGGCATGACTACACCTCAAATTTTTTAACTTGAACTGGAACGACAAAAAGGTTGCTCAGAGTTTTGACTCTCAAAAATCCTTTGTCTTGAGCGCGACGAATTGAATGCTCAAAGTCCTCAAAGTCGTAGTACTTTTTCAGTTCTCTTGTCTCATCAGTGTTGTTTAAATGCCCAATTAACCAGTTAGAGGTATTTTTAAGAATGTTCTTTTGAATACTGCTTACTTCTTGAGTGGTGTAAACCATTCCAATACGATATTTTGCCCCTTCTTTGGCTGAACGAACCCAAACATCTTTTAAATCTAAATCTGATCCTGAAGGCAAAAGATTATGAGCCTCTTCCAGATAAACAATAATGTCAGGTATATCTTCTTTGCCTTGCCGAAAGAGACTTTGATTTTCTCTAAAAATATGCCACATGATTCTCTCGGCAGAAGATTGATTTACTTCAGGATCACCACTTGATTGATCTACAATCACTAATCTACCTTCTTTGAGATGGTCATATATCTCTGCCGCATAATCAACTGATGTATTGTTAGTGTGCTGATTGCGTACTTTACCAATTTGGTTAGCCCCTTTTGTATATGTAAACATTTCTAGAATTCTAACTAGATCAGCATCAGCCCAGCTTTCACCAGTACTTGATGTTATAATGTATTCTGCATCAAATTGTGCATAGTCATCGGTACTCAGAAAATAAAATAGTCCTTCAAATGCAGATGCGAGACTATCCCATGATGGGGATGATTTAGCTAAAGTTTCGGCAGCAGCCTTGATAGCCTTCTCTTTATCTTTGTTTTTTTTGTCTAAAGCAATATTACTCATCACAGTCCGAATTTTTTCACTAAATAATCCTGTAGTTGAAGGATTTAGATTGATAGGATTGTCAAATCCTGCTTTTTTAAGAAGTGCCCTGTAAGCCAAAACTCTACGATTATATCGTATTTGTGAACCTTGATATTCTTGTCCCGAGGCATACTTACTTTTGTCTGGCTTCTCAAATTTAACTTGGCAAAAATTCTGAATATATTTTGAAGAATCAGTCGCAAGTAAAACGTTAATAGCATCCTTGCCGATTTGCAGCATTTTCTCATCATAAAAGTTGATCAGCATCAACTCACGATTTGGATCGTTGGGATGTGGCAAGATACCGTAGGTTATTACGTCTTTCTCTTTGCCATCAGGATGCGATTTCCAAATATTTTTTATCGCTGATGGATTCTTATTCTGATTAGCATCTTGAATATTTTCATTAGCATATTCACCATTTGGATCAAAAACAATCTGCCCAACTCTTAAGGGGTTATCTTCAAATCGAAGATTAAATACGGACTGAAGAATAATCTTTGTAGTATTTGATTTTCCTGTTCTCGTCATTCCAAAAAGTGCGGTCTTTTGACTAAGCAAATCCGCAGGAAGAATTTTCACCTCAACATTAGACACCCCTTGAAAAGAGCGATTAGTTGAAGCATAGCGAATGTTACCGATCACAACTGACTTATCTGTTTTTAAGTCCTTACGATCTGGATCTCGATAGTTGACGATAAGTGACAGAGCTTTGTCGTTTGGCTTATATACTTTTAAACCCTTGTTAGGGTAGTAGTTTGATAAATCACTACCAAAGCGCAAAACGAGAGAATCAGAGTCTTCATTAGAGCTTTTATCAAGGAAAAAAGTCCCAATAACTCTACATTTGATCCCTGCAAAAGAGAGAAGATTGTGGGTATGGGAATCCATCAATTCTCGACTATCCCAATGTATATCTTCGCCACTTGCCTTCTGTGCAGTCTCTACTCTGACGCGCTCAGATTCAAAGGCATTAGGAAGAGGTGCAGCATCCATAACGCGCAACAAGATGATCGATGAATCCTCTTTTGTATAATCAATTGAGTTTCTAGGATCAACACGAGTAGCTATCAAAAAACTCAAGCTAGGAATACCACCTACTTTTTTGCGATGGTAATCGTGAATGAGTACTAATGCTGATTCATAGCTGATTGAATAAACCTCCCCAACATATTGCCCCTTCTCTTGATCTTCTTGCCCCTCTTGCTGTTCATTTTGGATCAGTTGACTAAAAATCTCTTTTGCTTCGGCAGCAGCAGCATTTTGTTGATCATCAGAAAAAAATTCGTCTAGTTGCCCCATGTTGATAATCTCTAAACTATGATTTTCAAAGAATAGGTCTTATGGGTTTTCCCCTATAAGCTTGGTTCGATTTTAGCACCATTGGTAAATTATCAATAACTATTGCATAATATTTTTGAGATTTACACTTGTCGGTTAGAACTTGAGGAGAGAAAACAACAGTCAGAAGGCGATCGCCTACGCTCTCTAATCTCTGTCAAAAAACAAGAATTTGAAAACACTTTAAGGAGATAAACAACCATGCTCAAAAGTTACGAAGCAACCTATGAAAACGGACAAATTAAGTGGCTTTCTGAACAGCCAGAGATCA
>JBAXSK010000258.1:0-5577 GCA_037130765.1 Pseudanabaena sp. ELA607 | reverse complement strand
GGGCTTAAAAAAATCAGGCGACTTAAATTATTTTTGAATTGACGGTTTATTTGGGTGGGAATTTACATTTAACAGAAATCTCAAAGTTGCTTTCAGCGGAAGCTTTGGTGAGAATGGGAATTCCTGCTTCGCCGCTAATTTTTAAACCGAATTTGAGATTCACTTCTTCAACTTGGGCATCACCGAGGTTTTTGAATGCACCTATGGCATATTTTGTATAAAAGCGAATGGTTTCATGAATCTCTTGCAGATTTTTAATTGTATCTTCTTTAAATCCCTTGGACTCACGATCATTATCTGTAACTAATGACTGATCATTTTCGGATTCAGAAATTTCAATAGCGAGAATTTCGCCGTCTTCCTGTTCGATATAAATTTTATGAGCCATGATTTAGTTGAGGATGAATTTTGACTGTAAGATTATTGTCATAAAATGAGTTTATCTTGATGGGATTGACTTATGGTAAATATTTTGCAAATAGGGCAAGTGGGTAGCGAGTTATCTCAACTTGTCCGTGATGTTAGTGATCGCAATGATCGCATTGTGATTGAATCGGATGGCAAACCTGTAGTAGCGATGGTGCGCTATGACTATCTAACCAGTTTGCTTGAGGCTTTAGAAGATGCTTTGGATAGCAAGTTGCTGAAACAAGCAATCGAGGGTAATGATGTTTTTTTTGGGTTTGAGGATGTTTTGGCAGAGCATAACGAGATTTATGGCTCTAATCTGCAATTAGACGATCTCAAAACGATATGAGCGATCGCTTTACCTTACAAATTTCCAGAGATGCCAAAAAATCCCTTGCTGAGTTGCAGCCTAAACAGTTTAAGCAAATCGCGACTAAGATTTTTGCTCTTTTGGATAATCCTCAACCCCAAGACTGCAAGGCTTTAAAGGGTTATGCAGGTGGTTATCGTGTGGATGCTGGTGAATATCGTGTTCTTTACACCATTGAGGGTAATGCGATCCGCATTTTTCGGGTAGGCAAACGTAACGATGATGAAGTTTATCGCAATCTGTAATTTAAGCGATCACAATAAGTCAGGTAAGTTATGGCTAGATATGGGTTGATAGTAGGTGTCGCTAAATATAAATCTCCGCTTGGTAATCTCTCTAAGACCGAGAGTGATGCTAATGCGGTGAATGATTTGCTGAAGCAGCATGGTGATTTTGAAGATATTCAGGTGCTGACGGGAGATGTAACAACGAAGCAGCTTGAGAATGCTTTGGGGCAGTTGCTGCTAGAACGAGCGGATCGCAATGAGGCTCTGATTTATTTCTCTGGTCATGCGGTGGTGGTGAAAGGGAATTTTGGGAAAAAGCGTGGCTATTTTGCGCTGTCGAATACGGGGCTAAAAACTAGCAGTGGTGAAATTACAGGAATTGAGAATGGCATTGCTTTAGATGATCTGAGTGGTTTGATCGGTGAAGCGAAGTTAAGTAGTTTGGTGGTGTTGCTGGATTGTTGTCATAGCGAGACTTTGCTAGAAGAGAGTCAGGGATTTTTGCAGCGGGCGATTGTGACTCAGGCTTTTGCAGAATTGAAGCAGGATTATTTTTTGGTGTCGGCTTGCCGGAAGTTTGAAGAAGCCTATGCGATGAAAAGTGAGAGCTACAGCATTTTTACAGGGGCGGTGTTGCGTGGGTTGGCAAGGGATCACGCTAATGAGCGCGGTGTGGTAGATGCAAGCACGATGTTTGGTTATGTGGCGGAGCAGTTGCGCGAGACGGGGCAGGAGGCGGTGAGTTTTGGTTACGGTCGAGCGTTGCGGATTGTCGATTATCGGTCGATTTCCCAAGATATTGTCGAAAAACAGCCAGAACCATCCCCAAAGCTAAATCAACAAGACTATCGTGATCGTCAAATCATGTTGAATAAAGTGCGCAACTATTGGGTTAAGGGGGTTTTAGAGACATCGATTCATGAACAAGCACTGATCGAGTTGGGTTTGCAAACAAGAATAGATGTGATCGCAAATCCGTGGCATCTAGAATGGGCAACATCTGATCAAGCAAGGAAACTTTTGCCAGCGGGTACAAAAGCAATTAGCCAGTTTGATCAATTAGGCGCTGGTCGAGCGCTATTAATTTTGGGTGCTCCTGGTGCGGGGAAAACGACGACGCTTTTGGAACTAACGCGAGAATTGATTGTGCGTGCCGAGCAAGACAGTGAACTGTCCATGCCGATTGTGTTTAACCTTTCATCATGGCAAGACAAGCAAAGTCTGGCGGACTGGATGGTATTGGAACTAAATATCAAATATCAAGTGCCGAAAAAAATTGGCAAGACATGGGTGAGTGAGCAGCAATTATTACTGATGTTGGATGGTTTGGATGAGGTGAGTAGCGATCGCCGTAATGCTTGTGTAGAGGCAATCAATCACTTTCATGGTGAATATGGACAGACGGAAATTGTCGTATGCAGCCGGATGAAGGACTATGAGGCTCTGACGCAGCGTTTACAGTTTCAGGGGGCAATTTTTATTCAGCCCTTAGAAGAAGCTCAGGTATTTGAATATTTTGATCGCCTTGGTGCGGAGTTGGCAGGTGTGCGAGAAATGCTGACTATGGATGCGAAGTTATTGGAGTTGGCTCAGACTCCTTTGATGGCAAATATCATAGCGATTACTTATCGCGGTATGTCAGTGACAGATTTGATCAAGATGAGTCTGTCGGAAGATCATGTTCGTCATTTATTTGATGCTTATATCGACTGTATGCTGAGGCGGCGACCTAATAAGAGGTATGCACCAAACAAGGTGAAGCGGTGGTTAGGGTTTCTGGCTACGCAGTTAAAAAATGAGTCGCAAACGGTGTTTTTAATCGAGCGAATTCAACCAAGTTGGTTACAAAATAGCACTCAGGCGACTCTCTATGCAGCGGCTTTCGTGATTATTCCTTCCCTATTGATTAACGAATCAACAAGTGGATTCTTCTTGATGCCGGGACTAATAATTGCGCTAACCTATGGACTGATGTATGGCAATTTTCGATGGTGGGTGTCGATACTTTCTTTCGCATCATGTTTTACGTTTTTTCCTTTCCTAATCTCCCTACTCACTTCTGCTGGTATTACATCTGTATTTACGATTTCTACTCCAGAGTTTATGCTGGTATCCTATGGATTACCAGTTACCTTTGAATGGGGAATTTTATTTTCGATTGCTGGACTCTTATCAGGAACTCTGTTTGCAATAATTCAGAAGAAGAGCAAAAGTCATCAGTTCAGTAATTTCCAATTTAGCTTAATTGCTAGTCCATTTTGGCTTGCTTATTTTGTGTCAAATGTCGCGTTTAAAAAATTAACAGTCATTGATGTGAGTTACTCACTTACATTTTTCCTTATGGGAAATGGGCTTTTAAGTTACATACTTTGGGGGACACTTGTAGCGCCGATCAATCCTTTACAGAAGTTTAAATGGTCTTGGCAAAGTGCGAAAGAAAGCGCCAGTAAAGGAATGATTTGGGGATTAATTATCGGTGTCATATCAGGTTTGATCTCCGGCTTTTTGGCAGCAAGTAGTGATGAGAATAAATTAGGATGGACTATTTTAGGATTTAATTCATTCTTTTCAGATCGTAGTGAAATAACTCCTTTTGAAAGTTTTGATCAGTTGGTCTTGATGATATTTTTTGGGGTGACTAGCGCTTTAGTATTTGCCCTAATCGCCCAACCTATATGTGCATTAATTTGGGGAATTATTGGTGGCTATCGAGGTGAGACTATCTCAACCACAACCACTCCTAATCAAGGAATTTGGCGATCATTTAGAAGAAATTTGATTCTAGTTCCAACCATTGCACCAATACTTGGTATTATCTATTTCATCTTAAGTAATAACGAAAGCATTCCGTTTGAAGATTTATATTGGATAGTGATATGGTATGGAACATTTGGATTTGTGATTGGATTACTTATTGCTCTATTTAGTGGTGGTGCAATTGTAATTAAACATTTTATCTTGCGTATTTTACTATTTTCTAGTGGGAAGATTCCTTGGAATTATGCAAAATTTCTTAACTACACGACTGATTGCATCCTTTTACAAAAAATTGGTGGTGGTTATGTCTTTGGACATCGTTTGTTGCTAGAGCATTTTTCTCAAATCTATGATGAGCGAGGCTAAAAATATGAATTCGATTGATATTATTCAGGAAAGAGTCAAGCAAAAAAAACAAAAAAAATTCTTGTTAGTTGCGAATGGTATTATTATTGGTGTACTGATCGTCTGGCTTGCAGTAGGTAACTTACTTGTAGTTTACCTCGAACAACCAATGCTAAAAGCTCAAACTGAGTTAGTGCAAAAATACCCAAGCCGTGAAGATAATACTGCTCTAGTTAAACTAAGGGAACTCGATAGAAAACTAGAGCGTTACAACAAATTAGAACCTCAAAAAAGTATTGGCTATCTGTTTCGCGATTATTATAGTTCTGAAATCTTAGAAAATCATAGCAATCAAACAAATAATCTACCACAAGACTTAAAAAACTATCTTGATTCTCACTCTACAATCATTAATGAAATTATTACGCTTCTTAAAAATGAACCACTTAAATTTGAACGGAGAGACCTATCAAAGGCTTTTACAGATCCTGTGGAATTTGCTAACACTCCTGTACCGAGTTATTTAGTTTTTGCTGATCTCCATAGAATGCTTTTAGTTGATGCTCTGCAACAGTATCAATCTGGACAAACTCAAAAAGCATTTGATATTCTTACAGCCTTTTGCAATATTAATCTTGCTCTACAAGAACAGGGTTCACTTATTTCTCAATTAGTTAATGACATCTTATATGGAGATCAGTTGGCGTTTTTGCGTAAAACTAGCTTACCTATTGAAGTTCCACAACTAGCTAAACCTAATCACAAAAAATTCTTTATACATTCAATAGAGTTTGAAGCTCTTTTTATAGCAAATTTTATGCAGATCCCTTCAAGTGAAATTGAGGGGCGGATCCCTTCATATGAAATTGAGGGGATGAAAAAGCGGTCACCATCATTGATTGAAAGATTATTATTACCATTTCAAATTCCCTATTTCAAACTTTCGGGAATAGATTACTGGACAAAGAATATGCAGATGTTAGAAAAAGTTCAAAATCAAGATATTTCATCTTTTGACCTTGAATCATTGCAAAAAGAACTAAAAGCATCTTTGGCATGGTGGAATGTTAGTGGGCGATCACAAGAGATTCGTTTGTCGCAACTGCGTAAACCCTACAAAATACTTCTGAAGTGGGAATTTACGCAAAAAATTTTGCAGGCAAAGGCAGAAGCTCTTAAAACAGGTAAACTTCCCTCAATGCTGCAAAACAGTGAGCCTTCATCAATTCTCAAGACTCTTCAATACGATTATCAAGTGACTGATAACGGTCAAAAAATGACGCTTCAAATGCGGAATCCACCCAAATGGTATGTCGTCTATAAAGAAGGTGATTTAGTAACTTATAGTTTCACTCTCAATTCTATTCAACCACCAAAATAAACCATGCGCGAAATTCTCATTTCACAGCTAAACGTTTTAATTTTGCTTATTCTTGTTTGCTTAGCAGGAACTATCAAGATATTTTCAAT
>JBAXSK010000257.1:0-5632 GCA_037130765.1 Pseudanabaena sp. ELA607 | reverse complement strand
GCTATTTCATTGAGACTGAAGCTCGTACCGTATTCATCTGAAAATTGCAATATTGCCATTGTTGGGCAGCTTTTTCTTTGTTGGGGGTTTCTAGAGATTCATAAACTTTGGCTTTAAAGCAATTTGCCATGCCTTTACCTAGTGTACCCTTAGAAATTTTCTTATCAATTTCCACAGCCTCATCTAAAATTGCCAAAGCAGCATTGTAACGTTTCTGCTGCAAGTATAGCCAGCCTAAATTACGCCGATATTGATACTGACTAATGAGCATTGCTTCGCTATTTCTCTCTTCAGGACTGGCTTGTTGCTGCTTTTCGTTATTACGTTGCAATCCCATGTTCAAAAAAGTTTCGGCTCGCGATAAATCTCCCTTAATGATATAAACCCGCCCCATGTTATTGAGTACATCATCATTGCCATCTTTCAAAGCCTTGCGATAGAGTGTCAAAGCTTCGTCATCATCTCCTAGGGACTCGCTAATTAAACCCAAATTACCATAGACTTTTTCTTGCTCGAAGCTCTCATTACCGGCTAGTTTCAACGACTGATTAAAAGCATCCTGAGCTTGACGTAAATCCCCCTTCTCGTAAAACTGCTTCCCTTCCTTAGAAAAGACTTTAAAGTAATAACGGGGTAAATTCTCTTTAGCCACATAAGCGCCTACAAACAAAATAATAGCAATCACTGCGGTAAATTCACTTTGGAACCTAGTGGGAATACCCAATAGTTTGAGAATCTTTTTAATCGCCGAGCCACTCTCGCTATTTTTGCCCCCCGGAGATGCAATCAAAGCCAACAAACTCCCAGGGCCCATCAAGCCTAAAGATTCCAATCCGCCCAATCCCGCTGAGAAAATCAACGGCACAACGGAAACCATGTTTGCGGCAAATCCGGTTAAGGACATCACCGTAATTAAATTCCACACCCAATCAAATTGATCCCAAGCATCTACCTTGACGGGTTTTTTGAGGAACCACCACCACCGCTCTGCATTAGGCTGCAAACTCTCTTGCCAACTCGCAAATAATCCAGCTTCCGCCATTTTGACTGCATGATCATGGAAAACATTATCATACTCAGTGAGTAAGGCTATGTCCATTGCGGCAGGTTGTGGGGTGCTGCTAAGCTGATTTTGCAAATGATCTCTGGCAATTAACACGTCTAATACATTTTCGGGGGTTAGCTTTTCACCCGCTGCCACTACATCCAAAGCCGCTTTATATTTTTGCAATGGTGCGGCTAAAACTGAATTTGTAGTACTTTCTAAGACCACAGTGGCTGTGTCATTTACGGAAGCCTCAGTATTTTCTATTCCAGTATCGGTGGTATTAACTGGAGTATTTTCTTGGGGTGAAATCTCAGATGAAGCAGACATAGTGGTACAAAAATCTTAAACTTAATAAAACTACAACTGAAAAACTCAGTTGTATAGAATGATAAAACGGCAAAATAATTGCTAGATTTCACTAGCGCACATAATACCGAAATATTATTTCACTATCATTAGTGTACAGGATTAGTTCTCAGTTAATTCTAAATTAAGTTAACTTTATCCCTGCAATTGATTGGCTAAAACACCAGCGGCAGTTTGTTGATAGCTCCATAAAGTATTTTGCAGCAGCATGGTTACGGTCATGGGGCCCACGCCGCCGGGCACAGGGGTAATGGCTGCGGCTACTTCAACCACTGACTTGAAATCCACGTCACCGACTAAACAGGATTTACCTGTAGCATCGGTCATGCGGTTAATGCCCACATCGATCACCACGGCTTTGGGTTTAACCATATCTGCTGTAATCATCAAGGGTCTACCCACCGCTGCGATCAAAATATCGGCATTGCGAGTAATTTCAGCTAAATTAGGGGTGCGAGAATGGGCAATGGTTACAGTGGCATTGGCTTCGAGTAGCATCATCGCCACGGGTTTACCCACCAAAATACTGCGTCCCACCACCACGGCGTGTTTACCGGCAATTTCTATTTCTCCGGCTTCTAATAATTTCATCACTCCCGCTGGTGTGCAGCTACGCAAGCCCGACTCACCCCGTACCAAGCGCCCTAAGTTATAAGGATGCAAGCCATCGGCATCTTTAGCGGGTTTGATGCGATGTAATAGGGGAATGGCATCTAAACCTGAGGGTAACGGCAGTTGCACTAAAATTCCATCGACTCGCTCATCTTCATTCAGTTCATCAATGACGGCTTCTAGTTCTAATTCAGTGGTTCCCACCGGAAAATGTCGCCCAAAGGAAGCCATACCAATCCGAGCACAAGCAGTTTCTTTATTTTTGACATAGGCGGCACTGGCGGGATTGTCGCCCACCATCAGTACGGCTAGCCCGGGTGGTCGCCCTATTTTGGGTTGTAACTCGGCAATAGTGGCTTGCATCTGTGCCTGCATCTGTTGGGCTAAGGCTCTGCCATCAAGAATAACTGCGGGTGTATGGGGCATGGTTTTAGACGCTATTTTGAGATTTCAGCGGCAACTTAATGAACAATGGGTAATTTTACCTGATCTTAGCAGTGTACAAGATAGTTCTATCTCAAGGATTGCAACATGATTAGTCATGCACAGCACAGGAATCAGGTTTAATGCATAAATCAGATATAATTGTGGCGGATTGACAGCGGTTACTCCAAAACCTGACTAGCATAAATGCTTTTAATCGTTCTGAATATATTTACAGCGCTGCCGATTTGGATGAGATTATCAGAGATGCAATATGATTCCTTATTAAGGGTTTTGAGGCAATTCAGAAGTTTTGTAATGTAAGTGTAATCGGTACTTTGAGAATAAGGATCAGGGTGATCGTTAGGCGTTGGTATAATGCTTATGGTATTTGTGAAGTAACGGTTTTAGAAACTCGTTTGGACACATTTTGCGGGATGCCGATGAGTTCATTAAAGAAGGTTTGAGTAAAGGTGAGGCTAAAGGTCATAGGATCTAACTCAGTAATAAGTTCTCAAATGGGTAATTTTGCTTCCAGCGATAGGTATTGAAATCTCTTTGATCGACTGAAAAAATACGTCCATGTCCTAAATGTTCGTCAAGAATCACTAATGAAGCGTCTGCTAGATCCATTGGTAAGTCTGCGTATTGAGTCATTAATTGTGAAATCCTCAGTCCGTGAGTATCGTCAAGAGGAAAAATACTGAAAAGTCCTTGGTTGAGGTTATTAATAAATTTGATTTGAGCTTTGACTCCTTTACGGTTTAGCAATAAGTAGCAGGTTTCAGTGATAACACAACAAGTTGTAATTAATGGTTCGTCATATTGTTGGAGAGCTTTTTCGGCGTGATCATGATAAGTATCTTTTTTGTCGAGGAGGGCTAACCAAAATCCTGTATCAGCGATGATCATATTTTTTTGCCCATCCTTCGGCTAATACTTGTTTGTAGGTTGTTGACAAATCCTCTTCAACTTCGACACAGCCAATTAAGCCACTTTCAACAAATTTCTGATAGGTGCTTTTTAATTGGGGAGTAGGTTGCGGATGCACTTGAGTATGACTGGGAATAAAGTCCGATTTGTCTTGGTTTGGTATTACTGGATTTGACTGCTGGTTTGGTTTGGGGTTGGTTTTCAGTAAATCGATTAAGTTAAAGATAATTTGCTGTGCTTCAGGGGTAAGTTCAACGATGTCTTGTTGAATGGTGTTGAGGTTGGACATGGTATGTATTCTCCTGTTTAACTAACGGCAAAATCGGTGTATTTGCGGAGGTTGGGCGGATCGAAGGCGAGGACAATATCTGCTTTAGGAATGCCGAGATCTACTAATTTATTGGCTATACCAATTTCTGTGCCGTCTTGCTGAATCCAAATTTTGTTGTCAATGATGTCGAGATGTAGGACAACACCATAGACTCGTTTGGAGTTGCGCCAACCTACATAAACGAGTTGATAATGGTCATGTTCGGTGTCAAAGATGGTTTCAGCGCAAATACGGGTATCCCAAACTAGGCTGGCGTGTTCTTTGAGGAGGTTTTGGATATGGTGACGGCATTGGGTGATCGTATCCATGATAATAGTTAAGCTGATGTTTCTAGGAGGATTTGTTGCAGGGGGTTAGGGCTTTTTTGACTAAGGTAAAGTATCTCAACTCCAACAACTTGACCTGCGGCGTTGTAGTCAAGAATGATGCCGTCTTTGACTTCTTCGGATTCCACAATTTCTGAGTCGTCGAGTCGTAGGTAGAGGGCATCATCTTCTTTGTGAACAGTGAGTTTCATTTAATTCTCCTCCTTGACACTCTATTTTATGTGTTTAATTTCGTAGTAAGGACTTCAGCCCCAAAATCTTAATACCTTTGCGCTAAAGCGCGACTACTTATCACTAATTATCCCAGTCTTGACCGTAATCTGTAACAGGATACTCTAGCCAGCAGGTGCGTAGCCAGTCGCGTCCCTTTTCTTGTAAGTACCAATTGACGCTGCTTTCTTGCCAGTCATAGGGTGAAGTGACTAAATTATGCTTAACGGGATTGTAGTGAATATAGTTTAGGGTAGCGTAATAATGTTTTTCTGAACGGATTGCCCGATCGCTGTAGGAATACCACATTTTTCCTGTTAGCCCGTCTTCTTTGTTCCACTGATGAGCAGTTCTACCGTGAATTAATCGTAGTTGTTTACTCAACCATCGAAAGTCAATGGTTTCGGTGAGTAGGTGATAGTGATTGGTGAGGACGACCCAAGCAAGGATTGTAATATTTTCTTGGATAAAGGTTTCAAATAGTTGGTTTAGTAGTTGCTGTCGGCGTTGGGGTGTGGTTAGGCGATGTTTGTGTTCGTAACAGGCGGCGGTAATCAGGTAATGGGATGCATCTTTAATCGGATGCGGCGGCGAGTGGGGCGGATACCCTTTTGCTAGTCGTTGTCTAACGACTTCAGCTTTTTCTGCTGGTGAGAGTTTGCGATATTCGTACATAGTACATATTAGTAGTAAGGGCTTTAGCCTACCCCTGTTAAGGTGCAAAAATAGCGAACGTAGATTGGTTGATTCAGCCTTCAAAAATCTATTTTTTTGAACTTTTGACGCAAAATTTTACGAGCCTATATCGCTAGGATCACGCAAGTTGGTTGGTCACCTTAACAGGGGTAGGGCTTTAGCCCAATATATTAATAATTTTGCGCTAAAGCACGACTACGAGTTATCCCATGCTTCGAGAACTAGGCGTTGGGTGCGGTATTCGCCATATTTCTTCATTTCGTTGTTTTTCAACACTCTAAATGTCTCGCTGGGGAAGTCTGCGCCGTAGATGTCGGCAGGGTCAAGGATGTAACGCAGTTCGGTCACGGGTTAAGCCGTAGAGTTTGGCGTAGTAGGCATCGAGTTCGGCACGGATTTGGGCGCGACGGGTTTCGTGCCAGATGAAGGGGGTGAGGGTCTTGGCATCCCCCTCGCCCTATGGGAGAGCAGGGCGGTTTCATATTCGGAGAGGGTTAGTAGGTAAAGACTAGAGAAAACAGGAAGATAAAAATCGCAAAAGTAAAGGTAAGCGTCATCCACTGTGGCTAGTAATGTGCCTAACCTTGCTGGGAGTGCTGTGTAATTATCACGGATATCGACCATTAGCAGATTTTTGTCAGAAGCATTGGGAAACCCTGCAAATAATGCTAGAACTACCAACCGAGA
>JBAXSK010000256.1:0-5798 GCA_037130765.1 Pseudanabaena sp. ELA607 | reverse complement strand
TATTTGACCACCCCCCGCCTGTGGCGTACCCCTCCACGGGAGGGGAATTGAAGACCTGAAAAAATTCCCCTCCCGTGGAGGGGTGGCAGGCAAAGCCTGACGGGGTGGTAGATTATCTCGATCCATCAGCAACAAATCATAGACCATGCGTAATACTCAAAAGTATTTATCTCTCCCATATAACCCAGCCCTAAAGGAAAGAGCCAGAGCCTTACGCCGTGATGGAAATTTATCTGAAGTTCTGCTATGGAACCAATTGAAAAGAAAACAGCTTTTCGGATTAGATTTTGATCGTCAAAAAATTATTGGTAACTATATTGTAGATTTCTACTGTGCAGAAAAAACCCTAGTGATTGAGGTGGATGGCAGTAGTCACGATGATAAAGCTGAGTATGATGCAGTAAGAGATGCTTTTTTAGAGGGATTGGGTTTAACGGTGATTCATTTGCGTGATAGTGATGTGAAAAATAATCTGTCTGAAGTGATGGATTTTTTGCGGTGTCACCCAAGTTTGACTGCTATCGACTTGAATTTGACCACCCCCCGCCTGCGGCGTACCCCTCCACAGGAGGGGAATTGAAGACTTTAAAAAATTCCCCTCCCGTAGAGGGGTGGCAGGCATAGCCTGACGGGGTGGTAAAACTTAGCGCAAAGAAGGAAGTCCTCGCGAGCGCGGGAAAGAAAACAAGGAGAACTCACACAACAACACGAAAACCGAAACAGACGATGCTATAGTTCGCACTGTCCCAGCAGCGATACGCTGAACGACAATTGATCGCACTGTCGAACCACGAGCCACCCCGCAGAGCGCGTTTGTTTTGTTCGCCATCAGTTAGCCAAGCAAAGCCATCTGTGGGCGCACCGTTATAATTTTCATGCCATACGTCTTCGCACCATTCCCACACATTGCCATGCATTTGATATAAGCCCCATGCATTCGGGCTAAAACTCTGCACATCAACAGTTCTCTCTCGATATTCTCCCTTTGGTGCATCTCCATAAGGATGGTTACCACCATAGTTGACGAGTTCGGGGGTAATGGTTTCGCCAAAATGAAAGGCGGTAGTGGTTCCAGCGCGACAAGCATACTCCCATTCGGCTTCGCTGGGCAACCTGACATTCTTTTGGATTTTTTCAGAGAGCCTTTTACAAAACTCCTTACAATCATCCCACGAAACATTGATTACTGGTTGGTTTTCGCCTTGAAACTTAACATCATAACTTTCCGATGGCTTTGTTCCCATTACCGCTTCCCACTGGGCATTGGTTACAGCATATTTTCCCATCAAAAAAGAAGGAACTTTTACTTCATGCTGTGGCGTTGACCAGTCTAAATATGTTTCAACGTTTGACCAGTTATACTTTTTGCCATTCTCAAGAGCAATTTTTCGCTCATCTGCTGGCATTCCCATCATAAATTTCCCCGCAGGAATCCGCACCAGATCGAGAGTTACGCCATTACCTAGATTCTCGCGAATATATTGCGCTTTTCCCTTTTTGCTGTCTAGCTCAACTTTTGTCTTAGTGCCAAGCCCAAGAAATCCACTACTCTCTTTTACCAATCGAACTTTAACATACTCAAATTCAAACTCAGATTTTGAAACTGCTGGTTGTTGCTCAATTATTAGGCGTTGCTGTGATGTTTGTAGATTTATAGCCCTAAGTTCTAATTCTTGTTGTAACCGTTGGCGTTCTTCCTCTTCAGCCTGTTTTCGCAACTGCTCTAGCCGATCACTTTCTTGTTTCTGTCTCTCTGCATCAGCAACTTGTTGCAATCTCAACCGCTCAAATTCTCCTTGCTGCAACTTCCGTTCATATTCCGCTTGCTGATTACCGATAATCCGATTTTTAATTGCCTGTAAGTCTTCATCCCGCAAGCCTAAACGTTTTTCGTAATACTCTAACTGTGACTGCACAAATTGACTAAAAGGGAAACCTTGATTAACTTCCGCAACTAATTCTTGTTCGTACTGGATAAGTTTTTTATCATATTCTTCATAAGGGCGAACAACTTCATTAATAATTATCTCAGCCTCTAATTGAGATAATCCTAACTTCTGCCAATCTATTTCTAAGCCACGCCTTGCAAATCGTGAAATTTTACCATTACTATCACGAACAATCTTCTCAACTTCTTTGCGAAACTTTAACTTAGGATCATCTTGCGCCGCCCTTGCCAATACAATCCGATGCCCCTCCTTCTGCCCAAAAAACTTCGGCGACATACTCGTATTTACATTTTTAACCTTCTCCTCCACATAAATATGCAACTCATCCACCGACACATCCCCATCCTCATCGCGATCCGCCGCCCCCGTCTTCAGCCCCTCCACCAAAAAATGCGTATACAGCGACAACTCAAACCCCTCCTGCTCAAAGGCATATTGACTCGAATCCGCCGCCGTCAAAATCGCCTGACCTTCTCCGCCTAGTTTGATGTCTACCGTCCCCATATCCTTTGCCTTCATCCCCTTAGGAAATGCCCCACTATGGCAACAGTCCAAAATCGCCACCTGACGCTGTGACCGGCTATTAAACATTTGTCCCTGCACATACCCCGATGACACCGCAGTGGGCGGCAAAGCATCCTTATTTGTCGAAAGCCCCGAAAAATAAAAATCACGGCGCTCATCCGTCACACCATGTCCCGAAAAATAAAATAGCAGCAGATCATCAGGCTTACGCTTGGCAAACAAATTGTAGATCTCCGTCTCGATCACCCCTTTTTCTGCATCTTTTAAAACCTTGACATCCGCATCTGCAAAGCCACCAATCTCAGGATCTAGCAAAACTTGTCGCATAGCATCCACATCCTTTACCGCACTAGGCAAAGGATTTAAACCCGCATTATAGTTACTAATGCCAACTAGCAGCGCATATCGCCCCATTGCTAAACCCTATGCTTTTGCACCCTTATGCTTTTCGATAAATTCATTAATTTCATTGATCGCAAACTTCACCTCTTCTTGACTTGAGGCGCTGACCTTCATTTTAATGCCATTTACCTCAGCCTCCAAGGAAATTGGCTTATTACCAAGGCGATCACGCAAAAATCCCAAAACCTTCAAAGCATTAGCCGGACTCACATCAGCCTTTAGCAAATCCAACAACCCGCCGCCACTCTTGTTACCCTCTGGTGGGTTCGGATCACGCAAGCGAGAGACTGCCTCAATATCAGAGTTAGCATTTAACTCTTCAAACAAACTCACGACCTCATCATCACGCTCTGTATCCGTCAACTCTGGATCGGTAAAGGCGATGGTTAAAGTAAACTGATGGGAACTTTCAGAAGACATAAACTTATCAGATCGCGGTAACTTTTCAGTATTGTACCCTATCAATAGCTTAACAGATCCCCAACTTCTCTAAGAAATCCGACATATCCGATATACTAAATCTTAAATATTGCAACAATCCCAATGAATCCTCAACCTCGCCCCAAAGCGGTTAAACCTGATAAATCCCATAAATCTAAATTCACCAGCAATCAGCCAAATCCTACTCCCCCACCACCAGAAAAATGGCAACTTTATATGTATTTATTGCCAGTTTTTGGCGCAATTCCGGCAATTCTCACTTTGACAAAACGGAACCGTAGCGCCACAGTGCATCAAACTTGCCAGACGGCGGTAGTGTTGATGATGACTTGGGCAGTCGCCTATGGAGCAATGGGAGGAGTGCCCCTAAATGGAGATGTACTCAATCCCCAAACCGCTCTGATTCAAGGCTCATTTAGTATGGCTTATTTTCTGATGTGTCTCTATCTGATGCTGCGAGTTTGGCACAATCAACCAATTCATTTACCTTGGCAGAAATAACCGCATTCTCTTCAACTTGCAACCATTCTTTAACCACTGCACCAAAGCTAATGTATTCGATGACCAAGGATTGATAGAAATGTTTGAGGCAAATATCAATTACTGTAAATCTAAGCCTGTCAACATTCCCAAGATTACATTAATGGTCGATCATGGATAGGACTTACGCAAATCAACCAAGAACTAAAGTTCTTGGCTCAAAGAAGAAGGTCAGTTTTAACTGACTAAAAAAAAGCCTCAAACCAACCTGTTTCAATAGGTTTAAGCTTTTAGCCTGCAATTTATTGCAGGGGGCAAGTGCTTTATTCAATGCTAATGCTAGGCTCAAGCTTTGCCAAATATTCCTAAGATATCAAATTGGTTCTATAAATCACTGTTTTGACTTTGGCAAATTAAGGGTGATCGCTTGTCAAAATTTCAAAAATTTAGGCTATACACATTTTGCAAAATATACGAAGCATGATTTTCCTTTTCATGTGGCGATCACTAGCAGTAAAAAGCTAACTGGCTATGTGATGGTGGAACAGGTGAAGTCTATCGATTACAAGTCAAAAAAGGTAAAGTTGATGAGGTTGCTGCGGATGAGCTTTTGGCTGAAGTTTTGAGCATTTTGGATGCTTGTATTTATTGAATGTCGCCTCTCATCAAACTCAAACAAAAGCCTATAATCGCTTTGGGACTAAACATTCACTGTTAATGTTACAGAAAATTGCTAGCGCTCTCAATCAGACGGTTGAGATTAAGTTTTTAGCGATTGCTCTTTGAGTAAAGTTTGGTGTAGCCGCCCTGCAAATTTTGACCCTTGATTAAAATATAAGTGTAGACAATAATCACTGCTTAGACCTTCAAGAAATTAACGATGACAAATCAAGGACATCAAAAACTTTTCATGCTGCTTGACCCTCTGAGAGAATATTTTCGGCAGGAATATCAAACTCGTCTCGATCGCCTGATTTTGTTTGGTTCTCAAGCTAGAGGAGAAGCGTTACCGACATCGGATATCGATATTTTGATTGTGCTGCAAGATCCTTTAATTCCAGCATGGAGCTACGCCGCACCAGTCATTTCATCACCAAATTTTGTCTAGAGCATAATTTACTAGTTTCGCGTCTCTTTCTACCGCGATCTCGGTTTGAAACAGAAAATCCTCCTCTGTTACGCAATATTCGCCAAGATGCAATTGTGCTATGACTCCAGAACAAAAAGCTCTACTGGAGAAATCTGAACGTAGCATAGAGGCAGCCCAAAGCTTAAGTGATCAAGGGTTTCATGATTTTGCAATTTGCCGTGGTTACTATGCGATGTTCTATATTGCTGAGGCACTTCTAGATAATGAAGGACTTTCTTTTTCGAGTCATGCTGCTGTCATCAGTGCTTTTGGGCGTTATCTCGCTCATGCTGGTAAGGTTCCAATGGAGTTTCATCGTTATCTGATTGATGCTCAAGCCCAGCGTACTCTTGCGGAATATGATACTAATTCAATAAAAACTCTGGTAATACCTGCAAGAGGAATTTTCTCAAGTAACAGTTTGTCAATCAAGCCTTTAGTCTCTTCAGAGATTAGTTTTTGCCGTGGTGCTTCAACAAACTGCCGACCACAGGCTTTACATTTATGGTTTTGATTCCCGTTATGAATAAAACCATTTTTGATCACATCTTTTGACTTACAGTTTGGACAATTTGGCATTGCTAATTAAGGGTCTAAATGTTCTTTTATCATTCTATCCTTACATCTGGCGGACCACCTATCATGCTAGTGAGTTACAGGTAAGGGGCTTGAGATCGTTGTTTAGCAAGCTTAGATAGAACCATATATACCTTACTAGACTGAAAGCCAGTATATTAATATTTCTAAAAATCTGGATCATACTGCAAAATATATAAGTTGGATCACTAAGGCGACATCCCACACCAAAACCTAGAGTAAGCGAGCCATGAGAATCGGTAAGACTGCCGCTAAAATCTGCTGATTGAGCACAT
>JBAXSK010000255.1:0-5819 GCA_037130765.1 Pseudanabaena sp. ELA607 | reverse complement strand
GTAAGGTTTGAGCCGTAAATCTTGAACCCCAAGATTACCAAGTCTCCGTAGTGGATAGACACACCTAAAATAGTGCAGTATGTTTTAGGTTAAAAGCTTACTGCGTAAACATATCCAAATTCTTATAAAGCATCAAATTAGCTGTGTCTGTCCAGTAGGGTGGGTTAATGAAATGTAACGCACCCCAAAGATTGACTATGCTATTGATCAAACAATTAAACATCTAAACTTTTGTGTTTGTAAGAGATATTTACCACAGCAAATCATAAAATTAATTGTCTTTGACGATGAAAATGAAGATGTAGCGATTAATTGGATAAACCAGCAACTAAAAAACTTAAATATTCAAATTTAAGAAAGCATTTAAGAATTGCCAGCAGTAAGAGTGCTAAGCATTTTGCAGATCAAAGCGGGGATACTTCAGAATTTGTAATAGGTTTATAGCCCTGACCACTAACCCCAATGTATCAGTCATGATGAACAGCTTCCGACCATTAACCTTTTTACCGCCATCAATACCACAACTGCCTGCACTATCCATTGTTTTAACACTTTGACTGTCGAGAATAGCTAGACTCGGTGTTGCTTCTCGACCATCTGCCTAGCGTACTTGTGCAAACATTCTTGGTTATGTAGAAAATTCCATTCAGCACTTCCCGAAAATCTGCTTTTGGCAGTCTCCCCAATTTTGATGATTTCGGCAGCATTGGCGCTATTATTTTCCACTCTTTGTCTGATAAATCAGTATTATAGACTTGGGGCATCTTTTCAGGCTCATACTAGACTTCATCAGTATTTATACTTGTTTTGGTGCGCCCTTGCATTCTTAAATGCTTGCTAAGATTGAAGGCATTTATTGAGATATGTCTATCCACTGACTTAATGACTCATTGATCCATTTGCCCTAGTTAGTCTATAACACAATTGCCTATGTTCACCATTAATGAATGGCTCGACAAAATCGGTGACTGGAACCCGCAATTATTACGGGAGATCCGTGGTCGCCTCAAATTCCGCAGTTTAGTCGTCGCGGTAATGGTATCGGTGTTAATTCAAGTGCTGATGATCTTGTTTTTCACCCAAGTAACCCCAGGTGGGGTGTGCAATGGGCCCCGTTCTACTTGCAGTTTTACGCCTTGGGATCAATGGTGGACTAATCAGTTTCGGATTTTATCTTGGCTGATTCCATTGATGCTATTCATCAACGTGGTGTATACCCTGATTGGCGATCTACTCCAAGAAGAAAAACGCGGCACGTTCAATTTTATTCGGCTTAGTCCGCGCTCTAGTGGCAGTGTCTTAATCGGTAAAATCCTTGGTGTGCCGTTGCTAGGCTATGTGGCAATTTTATTAGTTATGCCCTATCACATTGTGACTAGCATTGCCGTTAAAGCTAATCTAGGCTTTATTTTGAGCTATTACACCATAGTTCTATTAATGACCATAGTTTTAGCGAGTTGGTCAGCATTAACCGCTTTCCTGACTAGTGGCTCCACATTTTTAGGCTCTAATCAAATGTCTAGTGTGCCCATTGTCTGGACCGGTATTACCTTGGTTTTTATCTGGCCCTTTTTTATGTTTTGGAACTCGCAAACCGTATGGCGTGAACAGGCAGATTTATTTTTTGGTACTGGTTCGACACGCAATACCGTTGATCTGCAATGGTTTGCCCTATCGATGCGCGACAATAATTTGGTAGCTCACGGGTTTCTCATTCTGCAATTAGGGATTGTATTACTGATCTTGTGGCGCTTAATCGCACGGCGCTTTTATAATCCCGATACGACAGTGATGAGTAAACGCCAAAGTTATTTTCTGGCTGCCTATTTAAATATCTTGACCATCGGCTTTTTCATCCGGACAGATCGCCTCACGGACAGCGATGCCGTGATCAGTGATTGGTTAGTGCTTGGCTCATCCTATGTAATCAACTGGGTCTTATTATTGGGGATTGCTTTAGCCCTATCCCCGAAGCGCCAACACCTCCTCGATTGGGTGAAATATGGTGCTTGGCGGCATCAGCGTCAAAATTATGACTTGCCCCAATTAATCCAAGACCTGCTCTGGGCGGAAAAAAGCCCGGCAACTTTAGCCATAGTGGTCAATATTGTGATTAGTCAGATTCCCCTTTGGTTATTTTGGCAAACCCAAGGACGGGGCAGCTATAATGCGGAAAACCTATTTATGGCTGGGCGCAGTGTTACAGCCGATCCATCGGTAACTAGCCTGCGTTTTTGGACAATTCAAGGTTCCCTATGGCTGACTATATTACTCTATAGCTTAGTGATTCAATTAGGCAAATTCCTCAAAACCCGTAATCCCGACGCTTGGGCCACAGGCGCTCTGGCAGCTTTAATTTTCTTGCCCGGCACGGTTTTACGAGTCTTATCTTTAATGCCAGAGAACTATCCGGCTTTGTGGTTGTTTTTTGGCTCACCGTGGGCGGCTTTGGCTCACATCAAAGAAGCTAGTACCATAGTTGTGGCATTAGCGGCTCAAATGGTAGTAATTGGGATTTTGGGTAGTTTCTTGTATTACAAATTAGCCAACACTAAGGAACAACGGCAATCTGCAACTTAAGTAAAAGTTAACAGTATGGACAATTACAGGGGTAATCGCACCGTAAACGCTGAGCCTTTTTCCGGCTGCGATGCTACAGTAATTGTCCCCGCATGGGCCATCACAATATAATTTGAGAGATACAAGCCTAAGCCGCTGCCTTGTTTCTGGTGTTTACCCTGCCGAAAACGTTGGAATAATGCCGGAATCTCAGCCGGAGGAATACCGATGCCAGTATCAGCGATGGTCACCTTGGCATAGGGGCTAGAAGTTCCATTAGTTGCCGCCGCTTCTATGGCTAAATGTACCTCAACCTTGCCGATTTCGGTAAACTTCAAGGAATTCCCAATCAAATTATTAAACACACGCACTAACTCAAGGCGATCACCTTGGACGATCATGCTTCCTTGGGCGGTGGCAGTTGGTTCTATGACTAGGTTTAGCTCTAATCCCTTAGATGTGGCAATGGGATGTAATTCTTCAATTACTTGGGGCAAAAGAGTATGTAAATCAAGGGGCTGCAAAGCTAAGGTTTTACTACCAGCTTCATAGCGATATACATCTAATAAAGTATTAACCATTTCCAACAGATTGCGGTTGCTGCGTTCCATAATTACCAGCGCTTCGCAGACACTAGGGCTGATTTCTCCCAAAGCACCTTCTTGCAATAAGCCTAGCATCCGATCTGCCGCCACTAAAGGAGTTCGCAAATCATGGGTCAACCGCGATACAAAATCCTGTCTTTGCCGAG
Organism: Pseudanabaena sp. ELA607; assembly: GCA_037130765.1. Lineage (GTDB taxonomy): Bacteria > Cyanobacteriota > Cyanobacteriia > Pseudanabaenales > Pseudanabaenaceae > JBAXSK01. Next base: position 2,509 of record JBAXSK010000255.1, on the reverse strand, counting down.
CAATGCGATCCCGTTCCTGAATGCTATGCTTCAATCGTAATAGCGACCGGACTCGCGCTAATAGTTCATCAGCTTCAATGGGTTTGCGAATAAACTCATCTGCACCTAAATCTAAGCCTTGCACCGCATTAGCCCGATCATAGGCCGTGATCAGCAAAATCGGAATAAATGGCAAGTCAGCCATCTGACGAATGCGTTGGGTAACTTCATAGCCATCCATCACCGGCATCATCACATCCAGTAAAACTAAGTCGGGTTTTTCCGTTGCTACCAAGTGTAATGCCGTGGGCCCATCTGCTGCGGTGATAATTTCGTATCCCTCTTCTTCGAGAATGGTGCGAGCGAGAAATACGTTATCAGGAACATCATCAACAATTAGCAAACGATCCGGCGGGCAATCTGAGGGATTCATTATGGCGTTATCACTTGAGTTGTCATAATTTAAGGCAGTGTTACCATATTGTCATAGAATTTGGTTCTGTGCATTTGCCAACAGACAGATAAACCTCACGAAACCTCATGCTAAAAAACCTATGCTAAAAAATGATCGTTGGATTACCACCATGGCAGCAGCAGGCATGATTAGCCCGTTTCAACCGAGTTTAGTGCGGCGGGTGCAAGATAGCCCTGATCACCCGTTACGTCCCGTGATTAGCTATGGCTTGTCTTCCTACGGTTATGATATTCGTCTGTCGCCAAAGGATTTTCGGATTTTTCGCCATGTGCCGGGGACGGTGATCGATCCGAAAAATTTTAATCCTGCTAACTTAGATCCCGTAGCTTTGCATGAAGATCCTCAGGGCAGTTTTTTCATTTTACCGGCCCATTCCTATGGTTTGGGGGTGGCATTAGAGCGGTTAGCTGTGCCGGAGAATATTACGGTGATTTGCATCGGTAAAAGCACCATGGCCCGCTGCGGTGTAATTGCCAATCTGACTCCCGCCGAAGCTGGATGGCGCGGGCATCTCACCCTAGAGTTCTCTAACTCATCCAGTGCGGATTGTCGGATTTATGCCAATGAAGGTGTGGTGCAGTTGTTATTTCTTGAAGGCGAACCCTGCGAAGTCAGTTATGAAACCCGCAACGGTAAATATCAGGATCAACCGGAAGGGGTGACTATCGCAAGGGTTTAGCCCATCAATAAACGGAACTGAAGGTAGGACTTAGAGGGGCTGGTGACAAGTAATGCAATGGAACGCGCCGCCACCTAAGAGAATATGTTTTGCACTCAGACCAATGGTTTTACGATTAGGGAAATATTGCCCAATCATTTCCACGGCGAGGGCATCATAGGGTGTGCCATAGGTGGGAACAATCACCGCACCATTGGCAATGTAAAAATTCAAATAACTGGCGGGCATGATTTCCCCTTCCGGATCTAATACTAAGCCCGGCGAAGGAATTTGCACCACTTGTAAAGGCTTGCCTTCGGCATCTGTAAAACTGGCTAGTTGATCGGCAATATCAGCCAAGACAGCGGCATTGGGATCGTTAGCATCCTTGGCTGTCATGCACATCACCGTATGAGGGGCAATAAATCGGGCAATGGTGTCAATATGACCATCGGTGTGATCATTGAGTAATCCTGATTCGAGCCAAAGGACTTTTTCGACACCCAAGGCTTGCTGTAAATCGGCTTCAATTTGGGCGGGGCTGCGTTGGGGGTTCCGATTCGGATTGAGTAAACATTGCTTGGTGGTCAGACAGGTTCCTAAACCATCCACTTCGACGGCTCCACCTTCAAGCACATAATCAAAGCAAAATCGTTCTACTTGGGCAGCATTAATGACTCGTTCTGCCACCTGTTCATCATGTTCTAACAGATACTTACCGCCCCAGCCATTCCAATTAAATTGTAGTCCGGCTACGGTTTGGCTGGCGGCATGGCGGGTGAAAATTGGCGTAATATCTCGCATCCAAATGTCGCCAAAGGGAATTTGATGGAAGGTGACATCAACGCCTTGCAACATCTGGGCAGCGATAGCAGCGGTTTCGGGCAAAACTAAGACCTGAATCGGTTCAGACTGAGCAATTGCTTTCGCTAAAGCTACGAATTCGGCTTGGACTATTTCGAGATATTCCAACCATAAATCACCATGACTAGGAAAAGCTAACCAGCAAGTCCGATGGGTTTGCCATTCCGCCGGTTGGCGATAACCAAGGTCTTGGGGAGACTGAGACATAAGCAGATATTTAAGGGGCAAGTCTAGTTTAGCTGGATTGGGTAGAGCCGTGATGGTGAAGATTGCTAACTTTTTTGATGTGTTCTGGTTCAGTTAGGTAAATATATTAAGATAAAACTCTTATGGAGTAAAGATCTTTTCCCCTAGGGTGTAATCTAGATTATATCTGGATAGATTACACTGTGCGTCATTAGTCTAAATTTTCTGGTAAAAGTTTTCTCTCAAAATGGTTTTCTCTCAAAATAGTTCCCAATAGTCAATTTATTTATTCCTAATTGATTTAGGTTCCAATCCATCTAGTCATAACATATCTAGTCATAACATAT
>JBAXSK010000254.1:0-5832 GCA_037130765.1 Pseudanabaena sp. ELA607 | reverse complement strand
ATTCAATTGATTCTGAATAAACATCAACTTCCACTCATTGTCGTAGTTCAGGTAGGGTGCGTTAATGCTAATGCAATGTAACGCACTCAAGGCTTTTTCATCCTAATCATTTGTGCGTTACGCTCCGCTAACAAACGCTACTGGACTGAAAAGGGTGGCATACTTTGAGGATCTGGGCAATCGATTAGAAATTATGCCTCATGGTAATAGCGATCGCCTTTATGGAGATGAATGTTGATGCGATCGTATTTGATTTAAAGTTCAAATCTGCGGCTAATTTCCACCTCTCAAGAGTGTTGCAAAGTTCAGATGCTCCTTGGGACTGCCCACCACCAATAGGCGATCGTTCACCTCAATCGTTAGCTCACCCGTTGGATACCGAAACAGACGCTTTTGGCGATCGACTTGACGATCAATGGCCATAATCGTCACACCCGTTACCCGACGGATATCGGCTTGGGCTAAACTCAGCCCGCTTAGCGGTGAATGGGATGGCACAACATACCAATTTTTTTGTAACCCTGCGATCGCCGATTCTAAAGATAATTCCAAGTTTGCCGCACCCCAATATTCCGATCGCTCTGGCAAAATATCGCGATAACGTCCACTGCGATAGCGATTGACCACTTGTTGCACATCGTAAGTTGTATCCCCAAGTTTTAATAACAGATGCGCCCCCATTTCTAGAGATGCTTCAAACTCAGGTTGAACCACTTCTTGAGCGCCCAGTTGGTACAAGGTATCGATTTCATCACTGAGATGGGCGCGTACCGTAATATCTAAGTCGGGTGCAATACTCAAGGCTCGTTTTAAGGTCAATCTGGTTGCCATTGGATCGGGGAGAGTAATTGCCATTGCCTTCGCTTTACCAAGGTTGGCTTTTTCAAGTAATAAGACACTGGAAGCATCGCCATAGAGATAGGGAATTTTCTTCTTGCGCAGGGTATTTAGGGACGCTTCGTTATTATCAATAATTAAAATATGATGCCCTTGAAAGTAAAGCATTCGCGCCAAAGTCTGACCAACTCTGCCGTATCCAGCCACCACCACATGACCCGTAAGTTCTTCCTCAATTTCAAATTTTTGGGCGGTATCCTTTTGCAAAATCGGCGCAATTACAGGGACTTGTTCTAACCATTCCAGCCAGTAGGGCGTTGCTTTGAGCAAAAAGGGGGTAATCAATAAGGTGGCTGCCGTTGTACCTACCGTTAGTCCATAAATTCGTTCAGAAAAAAGCCCCTGACTCTGGGCAACACCCGCCAATACAAACGAAAATTCTCCAATTTGGTTAATCCCTAAACCCACTGTAAAAGCTGTCTTGAGCGAATAGCCAAACCACTTGACCACCATTGCGACGATCGCCGCTTTACCAATCAAAGTAATCGAGACTAAGCCAAGTAAAATCCAAGTGTTTTCCCATAAGAAAATAGGATCGATTAACACGCCGATCGACGCAAAAAATAAAGTTGCAAACACATCCCGCATCGGTAAAATGCGATCGAGAGCATGATCTGCATATTCCACATTAGAAATCATCAGTCCCGCCACAAACGCACCCATGGCAATGCCTAAACCGATCGTCCAAGTAAACAGCGCAATCCCCAAACAAATAACCAGCATTCCCAAGAGAAATAGTTCTTGTGAGCCACTCTGAGCAATATAGCGAATCAACAAAGGTAGTACCCATTTACCAATCAGGACAGACCCACCCATAAACAACAACGCCTTCGCCACCGCATAGAAAATAGCCAAACCAATCACCGCCGTAGGTTGGGTCAGGGCTGGCAAAATCGCCAGCATGATGCCCAAGCCCAAATCCTGCACGATCAAAATGGCTAACATGATCTGTCCGTGCGCGGTCTGCACCTCATTGCGCTCGATCAAACTTTTCAGCACCACGGCTGTTGATGAAAGCGATAAGACTGCCCCCAAGAAAATCGCTTTGGGCAAGGTATCCACCCACCCTGTGAGATAGGCCAGACCGCCCCCTAGCAAAATGGTCAGCAATAGTTGCAGTGAGCCACCCCCTAGGGCGATCGCCCGCACCCGCAACAATTCTTTGAGTGAAAATTCGACCCCCAAGGCAAATAACAACAGCGCCACGCCAACTTCCGATAGCACCTGAATATCGCCCTTAGCCTCCACCAGCTTTAACCCAAACGGTCCCACCACCATGCCACTTACCAAATAGCCAAGTAGGGCAGGTTGTCCTAGCCGACTGGCCACAAGCCCACCTACAGTGGCTGCCCCTAATACCGTGACCATTTCAACAATCAGGGTTAACTGTTCAGCCATTACTGCTTCTTCTCCAAGATGGCGATCGCCTCAAGTGTAATCGATTTGAGTGCCTTTTCTCAGGCAGTTCCGGTAGTGGATAGACACACCTAAAATAGTGCAGTATGTTTTAGGTTAAAAGCTTACTGCGTAAACATATCCAAATTCTTATAAAGCATCAAATTAGCTGTGTCTGTCCAGAGTGAGATGCAAGTCGATCGAGTTCTTTATCTTGCCATATCTGAACTAACCTTTCACACAGAAGTGTTGAATGAGTAAACAAAACTTAACATTAAGGCTAAACAGAAAAGAGAGCATAGCTCTAGCGAGTTATGGATCAATGTCTATGCAGAAATATTTGCACAAATCATGATTTTCTCAGTAATTTATTACCATAAAATCCTGATATTTCAATTAGTTGAAGAATTAAATAAGAAATTAAGACGGTTATGCTATTCAAGACGAGCTATAACGTTTGGCAAGATCAGCGTGAATTTGCTTCGCAACCTGTATGTGCGTATAACGTTCGTGTACCATAGCAACACTTTTTTGAGCGATTACCGCGAGTTGTTCCGGATGCTGAAGGTAATGTTTAACGCGATCACGGAAATCATCCATATCAAGGGGTTGGTGCAAAATACAATTTTCGTCATTTACAAATCCTAAGTCGCGAATGCAAGGACGATCTGCACTTACCAATACTGCCCCTGATGCTGTTCCTTCATAGGTTCGAGCCGGTGGAAAGTTCATTAGTCCTTCATCGTTCAAAAAGATTGCATAGCGGTTCAGCATGGCAACGGCATCATAGGAGTAATCTTTGGTTTTAGGATATTCCGGCAATTGACAATCCACAATATCACTTAGAGTCAGTTTATGTTCCACAATTTTGCGTCGCCATTGGTGTGTCCACTCAATCCCCTCATAAAAATGGATATATTCAGCCAAATCATCCCCCTTAGCATAGGGATCATTAACGGGATTAACCGCCCCTAAAGCAATCACTTTCTGCTCACGATCCCTAAAATTGGTTTTTACTTCAAAGCGCTTGCCAAATCCGAAAGGCACAGGAATAACTTTATCTTCAAAGCTAGGATAGAAGTGTTGGAAAAAAGGACAATATTTACCATGATTCGTATAGCCAAAGAGAAAATCTACGCCACCTTCGACAAACGCCCGATTAGCATCGGTGGCACGGAATACATACTCATAGGCGTGATATACCTTCATGCCTTGAAAATCACGTACAGGACGGTTTAAGTCCAGATAGGGATAGCCATTAAAAGAAATTAAGACATCGGCTTTTTGGTTTAATTCGCTTAAGCTAAAAGCAAATTCAAATTCATCTGGATTAAGTTGAGAGTCCAAAAAATAGGGACGCATTCCTCGTGATCGCCCTAGACCAAAACCACCCCGAGCCGCAAATTTTACTGATCTTAAAAACTCGCGAATTCCCTTTTGTGTATTATACTTCAGTTCCCATTCAGGTACATAAATTACAGGCTTGAATAAACGCAAAAATGCATGATTATAACCATTATGATTGCGCGTTTGATCGCCAAAGCAGCGAAAGGGATTATGAACCGCTATCCTCATACAGCATTTATCTCAAATAATCTAGTCAGTCAATTTCTATTGAGAAATTATAGAAGTACATGAAGTAGGAAATATCTCAATTATAGAAATAGCCAAATGATTGATGGCTAGCTCAAAAATCGTCAACGGACTGTTAAAAGAATACCAACTTCCCGTAATAGTGTTAAATGAACCAACAAAACTTAATATTAACTATGGCATAATAATCTTAGATCTAATGCCTAAAGGAAATATTAAGCAGCAAGTTGTCGTACTAGTAGACGAATCATGGCACCATAAAGCATAGCTTCACTATATTCAACATGGATTTCGTAGTCTTTACTAAGACGACGAAATCGATTAAATCAACCAAAGGTTCTCTCAACAATCCAGCGCTTGGGCAGAACCGCAAAAGATGCCGCAATTCGTTCGATAACTGCCACTCGCGCACCGCGACTGATACACCAATCACTAATCCCAGTGAATCTACTACTAAATGACGCTTTCTGCCCTTAACTTTCTTCCCGCCATCATATCCATATACATCCCCCTTTTTTTCGTTGTTTTCACTGATTGGGCATCAACTATGGCTACGCTGGATTTTTCCTCATGCTGGAACTTCTGCCTCACTTTATGCCGCCACACCTCATGCAATTTGACCCATACTCCCCTCTTTTGCCACTTCGCAAAGTACTTTGTACACCATTCCATAATGCGGAAAATCATGGGGTAACATTTCCCATTAACAACCACTCCTTTGCACATAAAAAATAGGATTTACTATTTCTCGTAAATCTACTATTCTAGGACGACCAAATCTTTTTGGCTCTGGCAGTAACTCTTCTATAATTTCTCATTAGGTTACGATGTTCTTGTTAGCTGGTGTGATTGGTTATCAAGTCGCCTATGAAATGCCGTAGGTGGGGGGCAAATCCCCTGTGGTCGCAACAAAATAATCCCAAACAATAAAAAACAGGTAGAAGCAACTTGAAACACTGCTCCTACCTGTTTTCATTAATTCGCCTCAGCCGAAGCTGAGAACAACGTGTTGGTTTTCAGGAATGGGTGATCCTATCACGTTTTCATTAATTCGCCTCAGCCGAAGCTGAGAACTGCCATCCCCTAGAAGGTAGGCATAGCAGCAATTCTAGAGGCAAAATTCGCAGGGGTCAAGCAAAACTTCATTTGAGGCGATCCGACTGGGTGAAATAAAACTAAAAACAGGGTTTGAAAACCAAACAGGGAAGTCAATTCGCAGGGGTCAACGACAGAATGCGGGTTTCAGGGCTATGGCGACCCCTACGAATAGTATAGCGTGATACATTTGCTTAAGATATGAGTTTTGTTAATCGCGTGAGTTGTTGTTCGCGTCTGGTCCGTAGCTAATCAGATGGGATTTTTTTAATGTGTGTACATGCAGCCAAGGACGAGCGGTTGCAACCAAACACAACTAAGGAGAGCATCCAGATGAAACTGAATCAAGCAGCAGCAGGTGTAACAGCATTGGCATTGATCGGCGTTGGTGGTGGAATGTTGGCTGACAAGGCAAGTGCCGAGACCTTCACCGTAGATGGGAACCAGTCCCTCAACACTAATAATAGCTTCCGTAAGATTGATGGTCAACCTCGGATGTCTACTTGGGCGAGCAACTTGAATGATGTTGACCAGAATTTTGATCGCTTGGCTGGGAATCGGGGCGGGACTCTTTTGCGCCAGCGCTCAACGGGGAAATGCCTCAATGCCTATCGGATTGTGAATGGTTCGGAAATCAACGTGTGGCCATGCAATGCTAATGATCCGGATCAGAACTTCAATCTCTTGTCTCAGGGTAGTGGATATTTCCTGATCCAGAAAACGGGGACTAATCAGTGTGTGGACAGTCCAGAGCGGGTCAATGGAGGCAAAATCCATATGCGGCAATGCGTTGGCAACTCTAACCAGCGTTGGCGCTCTAACAATGGGGTGGTAGTAGATCCGCCAATCATT
>JBAXSK010000253.1:0-5836 GCA_037130765.1 Pseudanabaena sp. ELA607 | reverse complement strand
GCCAACAACTCAGGAATCTGCGGATGCTTACCCAAAATATTTAGCTGCACCGCCTCCTGCTCAAAAAGCTCAGTCGCCTTTTGTAAACCACTAGCACCCTGAATCTGCGGACTAAACTGCTTAATCACACAAGCAGGCTTCTTCGGCAAATGTTGATCCACCGCCAAAAATGTCTTACCAAAACCACCCTGCCCAATCTGACGCACCGCCCGATAACGCTCGCATAGCAACAACTTAGCGCCACAGGACTGACAAAAAGTTACATCTGAATTTTGAGGCTGAGTGCAAACAGGATTAAGGCAATAACTCATGATCGCGGCTGATGCTGTGGAGATTTAGAGACAAAATAATTATAACTGACAAAAAACCTCCCTCAATCTACAAGCCTTTATCTAAGGTTGAATATTGTCATTGAGTAAGACTTATTCTAAATAAGCTTGTTTCTAAAACCCTTATTATAGACAGTATTTCAGTGATGATATAACAAGTAAGAAAGTGCATTAGATTGGCTTACAAAATCCATTTTCAAAATCCTCAATCGCTTCCTGTGCTAGAAAATCTAACTTCCCCGACTCAATATCACTCTCCAACTCCTCATCCCAACGTTGATAATCTAAATCCCACAGCCAATCAATAACTTTGCGAAATTCGCTAGGAGGAAGTTCTAATATAGCCGCATCAATTTGTTGAATAGTCATCGTTTTAGATTTCTATAGAAAATAATCGTTTGTGCTGGTTAATTTGAGTGATCACTAATCAATTGTAGCACTACAACATTTTAGCTAATATTTGAAAATAATCCTGCCTTTAACGAAGCAAATCGCCTTGGTCAAGAATGGCGCAAATCTGCTGAATATGGAAAGTAAACAATGGAGCATCACTAAACTTCATAACCCATACTTTCACGAACCCGCCAGCCAACTCTATTAACTTCATGCCAATCTCGACCAACTGGTAATGCAAATTTACGGCTTTAGCGACAGTGACGACCTACTAGAAAAATTACTCCATCTCAACCAAGCAATCGCTAACCTGTCTAATGTGTGAACCTAACTAAGTAATTATTCCTACCACCCATCACCCAACCCTCAGCCAAGGAATATCAAGAGTTAAATTAAAATCCTATAAATAAGAAACCAACAAAACTTATGTGCTAAAGTAATTAGCGAGAATTAATTCGGCTGTAGTGTTTGTTTCAAGTATCGACAGGCTCCTCTCCGAATCTAACCCTCTAAACTATTCGATTCTGGAGATCATCGATGTCAATTTACGTTGGTAACCTGTCCTATGACGTTACCCAAGAGGATGTAAAAAGCGTGTTTGGTGAATACGGCACGGTTAAGCGCGTCCAATTACCCACTGACCGCGAAACCGGTCGCCCCCGTGGCTTTGGCTTTGTAGAAATGAGCAACGAAGCTGAAGAAACTGCTGCTATTAACGCCCTAGATGGTGCTGGTTGGATGGGACGGGACATCAAAGTCAATAAGGCTAACCCCATTGAGAAAGGTAATCGCCCTGATTCCAGAGGTGGTTACGGTAATCGTGGCGGACAACGCTAGATCAACGCTTAAGTTTTGAGCTATTTGAGCTATTTGAGCTAGATTGTTTATGTTTCGCTTCACGCCACCAATTCGTTTGTCTACACACAACACATTTGACTCAGACAATTTGTTCAGAGATTTTGTTTGTTTGCTTCAGACATATCAGGTAAATACCACAATATAAGCATTAAATTTACTTTTTAGCCAATAGCGCTAATCAACAAGTTTAATTCACTGCAAAAATTAAGTCCAAGAAAGAGCTAAATCACAACTCTCTCTTGGACTTTGTTATTTATTCATGACTATTTATTTATGACTTATTGATCTTGGCTAACAAATTCTTGCTAAATTTGCCAAAACGGTAAGAAAATCGTCAAGATTTCGCCATCATAGGCAGCACGATGGGAATGTAACCGCACCGTTAATTTGCCCCCCAAGGCTTGTAGTAAGGTTTTAGTAGTAGGCAAACTGAGGCTCACTGTGCCCGTCTCTGGTTGTAGCATCAACCACTGCCCCACAGCTTGCAACATCGGCAGTTCTCCCTGTGCCTTGGTCTTGTGATCAATCTGGGAAATAAATTGGATCTTTAAATGATCCCCAGCGGCGGCTACTAAGACCTGAATGTGACTATCAGTGGGAAAACTGCGGGCTAAGCGATCCACCAAACCACTTAATACTTGGGTTAAAAGTGAGCCATTACTCAAAATTAAGGGCAAATCGTCGGGTAATTCCATCGCTAAAGACAAATGTCGTCGCGCCACCTGTCCCTGCCAACGGCTCAAGCTATCTTGCAAAATCTCTCTAATAGAAGTGGCTTCGAGGGGAATTGAGTCCCTGTCCAGTTGAGCTGCCTCAAAGATCAAGTTAAATCGCTCAATCTGCTCTGTACATTCCGCATCAATTTTATCAAGGCGCTGCTTAATTTCAGGACTTACATCTTGGCGACGCTTCATCGATCTGACTAACATCCGAATTGTCGTTAGGGGCGTGCGCACTTCATGGGTAATAGCCCGAATGATGTCCACTTCTTGCAAGTCAGGGATCGGTAACTCGGTTTGCGTATTATGGGTCATCAACAACTTACCCAACCGCGCCATCACCCAATATTCCGGCACTTGAAGCGGATAACGTTCTAGGTGCAATGCTAGTAATGCTGCCTGTGAGCGATCACAAATTTGTCCCTGCAATGTAGCTAAAATATGGGCAATGGGATCAGGATGCAAACTCCAGAGACAGCTATGATTAGACCCTGCCACCACCGCAATATTAAAAATTTCGGTCAATAAAATCAAAAACCATTCTTCTTCGCCGTGATCATCGGCAATGGGGATCACTTGATTCGCCACAATGGGTAACACTGTAGTGGGAAATAAAGCCGACTGACTGCTGCTAAAGAGCCAATTTTCTATGGCATGGGGCACAGAAATAGGCCATTGTGCCAGTAAACCATGACTTAGATAGGGGTGATTAGTCAAAACTATTCCCCTAAAAGGCTTGGTCACCATAGATATGCCGTGGCCTAAATCCAGCAAACTTGCACCACTACTCGCTTCATAATCTGCCAATTGTGGTAAAAACTGCTGCAACACAGCCAAGGTTTTCTGCCAAAATTCCTTGGCTGCGGATTGGTGTAATTCTTCTACCAAAAGCCGTAACGCGGGATTTTGTCCTAGTTCTGCTTGTAATGCTTGGTAAATAAAACCCAAATGTAGCTCCTAGTATGGTGATAGCTCTGCGGTTATCGCTTAACAACAAATCATGGAGTAAACATCAAGGCCATGAGTCCCATGTCTAGCGATCGGTTTAGCGACCTTGAGCCAAAGCTGTTTCTGCCCGATCTAGCTCCAACAATACGCGATCTTTAGACTTTTGGGGCATGACTCGACGGGTTGTACCGTTGAGGTAACCGGCCAAAGTGTTGATCGCCGTTCTCATGGTGGTGTAAGAGTACAAATTCGCTTCACTGTCGGAACGATAGCGCGAAATATAAGCACTCATAGCATAACGAGCATTATCTTGCACTTGGGCGCGGTTTTCGGCTCCATCAGTGGTATTCAAGGCGGTACGCAAAGTATTGATCACAATTTGGGTATCACTGCTATATTTGCCAGTTAAACCCGCATTGAGCTTTTCCCGTAACTCTTTGGTGCTAATTACCTTCTCGCTACGGTTGCCAAACAAGCCAGCCTGAGCCGGACTCGGTAAACTGACCACCAAGGACAAAACCACGCAGGCCAACAAACACCAAGCCCTTAACCGTGATCCCAACACCTGTAATCTTCGGGACTGACCTAATTGAACTACTGTTGTCGGCAATGACCATAGGGACAAAAAGGTTTGCTGCTGCTGCAATTTAGACATTGTGATTAAAATTTAGGTCTTTTAAAGTGATCTCTCTAATTTTAAAGGTATTACGGACTGTCTCTCTAGTGTCCAAAGGCAGGGATCGCAATGTTATCAAATCATGACATCATGATCCCGATTTCTGGGGATCATAACCTAGGTCTGATTAGTTAAGGGATCGAGCTAAATTGGCTTGCTATAAGCATTTACCCAAATTGTCGTTACGCCCCATTGGGGATCGATCCCCATCTCCCGATCATTTATCTTGGCAAATATACTCATTGGAGTGATTGACCCCACCGCGTCATTCTGATGACAATGGACTTAAGATGGTGAAGAAAATATTTTGTAACAATCTTTAACTGTTGGTAAACCTGAGCGTAATGTTTAGCAACTTTTCTTCGTAATTGTTAATCATCACGAAGCGCACCCCATCAGCGATTTTACTCAAGGCAGCTAGATTAGTTTCCCCAGTAAGGTCTGATCAGACTCAGGTTTATATTTGGTTTTAATTTAGATTCGGATCTAATTTTGTTCGTAATCATTGGAGGTGAATCAATGGCGCGGGAAAGACCCCCCCTAGAGGAAATGACCCTACGACAACTACGCAAGATTGCGGCAGAGTTTACCATCTCCCGCTATAGCAGAATGCGTAAGTCGCAACTCCTCTCGGCAATTCAGTCTGCCATGTCGGCAAAAGGTATTCACATTAATACAAATTCGACGGAGACCCAAGAAATCGTGGAAGCAGCAAAGTTTAACCTCGGTAGCGAAGAGCCTATCAGTGAAATTGAATCCTTAGAAGCTGTTGATGAAGCTCTAGGGGAATTACCGTCGGGCTATGGTGAGAGTCGCATTGTTTTATTACCTAGAGATCCCCAATGGTCTTATGTCTATTGGGATGTACCCAATGAGCATAAAGCTGAGTTGCGGAAACAAGGCGGTCAACAGTTATGCTTACGGCTCTATGATGTGACTTTTGTCAACTTGGCAACCCAAGCTGCCAATAACGTTCAAGAATATGCCTGTGATGAGATGGCGCGGGAATGGTATTTGCCAATTCCTATTAGCGATCGCGAATATGCCGTAGAAATTGGCTACCGTTGCGCTGATGGACGTTGGTTGTTGCTGAGCCGTTCTGCATCAGTGAAAGTGCCTTCGATGTTCCCTTCCGATTGGGTGGAAGATCACTTTATCACTGTACCTTGGGAACAAAGCCTCAAGGGTGAGACATTCTTTAACTTAGTGCCACCGAGTCAGAAGCCCGCCCCTGTGGCAGCACCTAGCACCACCAGTGATGTGGTTTATGACGAAATCTTCAACATGGCTCGCACCGTGGAAACACAGCGGGTAGCCGGTTCCCTCTATGGCTCGATGCATATGTCTGGCGCTGGCATGGTGACAGAATCCCTCAGTTCTTATATCTTCCCGTCTGGGGCTGGTTTGGGTGCATTGGCGGCTGGTGCTTTGAGTGCATCAGGGGTTAACTATTCCCTATCTGGGGCCGGACTGATCATGTCTGGTTCTGGTATGGGCATGGGTTCTGAATCGATTGTGCCACCACGTCCACGTCAGTTCTGGTTAGTGGCTGATGCTGAATTGATTGTTTATGGGGCAACGGAACCAGATGCGACGGTGACCATTGGCGGTAGTCCGATTAAGCTCAGTCCTGATGGTACATTCCGTCATCATATGTCTTTCCAAGATGGCGTAGTGGACTATCCGATTTTTGCTGTAGCTGCCGATGGCGAACAAAACCGTTCGATCCATATGCGTTTTGAGCGTCAGACTTTGGAACGTCGCACTAATACGAAGGAAGAAGCAATTCCTGAATGGATTAGTTAGTTGACGATCAAGATGGCTTAAATCCATCAGAACTAGCCAATAAAAATTACTCACTCATGTTACGCAGAAGGTTATAAGACCCTCACCCCTAGCCCCTCTCCCAAAAA